>CAYUYV010000087.1:0-19686 GCA_964449455.1 uncultured Alphaproteobacteria bacterium
CTAGCCCGGTTCATCGAAGGGAGGGGCGGGGCAAAGGCGAGCCAGAGACCGGCGCCGCAGCCCCACCTTACTCTGGAGCGGTCTCAGGATCCTCGTGGAAGAAGGTCCCCGTGGCGCCGACCCGCATGCCGGCGAGTTCCACCATGCCGTTTTTCAGCGTGAGCGGCAGGGCAACCTGCTCGGCCGGCTGATCATCCTCTGTGATCAGCAGGGACAGCACCGAGCGGACAAGGGCGGCAAAGCTGTGATCCACAAGGCCATTGCCCGCAAGCCCGGTCAGGATCTCACCCGGATGTTCAACCCGCAGGTCCAGGCTGCCCTGGGGCCGCCCGCGCCGGTCGAGGGTGAGCGCGCCTGTGGCAGAGGCGGAAATGGGCGCCCAATCGAGGGACAGTCCGTCGACGGTGATTTCGCCCTGTTTGCTGCGCCAGGCCTGCAGGGTTTGTGCCGCAAACCAGCCATGGGTTCTCGCCATCTCCCCTGGAATGCCGGTGATGATGAAGCGCCCTTCGGCCCGCTCGACTGTGGTGCCGAGACCGGGCACAAGTGGTGCGCCGGAGCGTGCGCCTTCGGCGCGCAGGATTACGCGCCGCTGGGCGCCTGGGGACGATTGCGCCGTATCCAACGCTTTGGCGTCGTCCGGGGCCGAGTGGAGTTGAACCCGCTCTATGCTGAAGGTCTTGCGGGCGTTCTTTGCCGACGGAGACGCCTTGTCTTCATCCGTTGTCTGAACCCGGATGGATTGTTGTCCCGCAAGGCCCTGAATGTCGATCGCGAGGCGCCCGAGTTCGCCGCGGGTGCGCACGAAACTGGCGCGGGCCGCCTCCGCCGTGACGATTGTGTCGGTCAGGTTGATCCTCTCGCCCTCATGGCGCTCGATCGTGAGGGCATGCTCGCCTGTCGCCTCAATGATGACATGGCTCGACTGGAGGGGCAGGGCATGAACCAGCAGACGCTCGCCCTGCCAGCGCCATCTGGCGGCTTTTTGTGAGGCGGTCCTGCGAAACCCGGCAGCCCGGGCCCCCACAATCCGAGGGCCGGCGATCCGCGGGCGCTCAACGCTCATGGTCAGGCGATAGGGAAAGCCCGTGATCCGCACACGATCATAATCCGCCTCAAGACCGGCGGCCCGCCGGCTCTCCATCCAGGTCTCAAGACCCTCTTCAAGACGCGCGGCCGTGGCCAGCCACAGCCAGCCATAGGCGCCAATCAGCGCGAGAATGAAGCCGATGGGCAGAACAATGCGCATCTTGTCCCTGTCGGTGTCGGGTCAGCCCCCGGCCAGCCCCTGGTGTTCCATTGCACAAGTCTTACAGGACATGGTCTTGCGGGCCAAATCCGCTCAGCTGCATTTGGAGTAACCGCAATTCTGGCACGTGTCGCAGCCTTCACTGCGGATGAGCGCTGGCTGACCGCATCGCGGACAGTGCCTCGCGCCTGGCAGGGGGCCGCCAAGACGGGGCGCATGGCTGACTGGGGTGCCGTCTTCAACGGCTGTGGCGGCTTGTGACACCGGTGCTCCGCCCAAGGACGCGCCCTCGGGCAGCCAGCCGATGGCCTTCAAATGGCTTTCGATGACATTACCGATGGCTGCGAGCAGGGAGGGCACGTAGCGCCCGTCCATCCATTGGCCGCCCCGGGGATCGAACACGGCCTGGAGTTCTTCCACCACAAAACTGATATCGCCGCCCCGTCGGAACACGGCGCTGATCATGCGGGTCAGGCCCACGGTCCAGGCAAAATGCTCCATATTCTTGGAGTTGATGAAGATCTCGAAGGGTTGCCGGCGCCCGTCCCGCTCGATGTCGTTGAGGGTGATGTAGATGGCATGGTCCGAGTCGGGCCACCGGATCTTGTAGGTGCTGCCGTCGAGCGCGGCCGGCCGGGCCATGGGCTGGGCCGTGTCCAAAGGTGCCAGGGATTGGCCTGCTGGTTCGGTTATGGTGAGGGCCCGCGAGCCCGATCCGGCCTCGCCGTGTGCCCCATGGGAGGATGCTTCGCCGGCGGGGGGCGCGGGCTCTTCCGTATCGACACTGAGCACCGAGCCTGTGACCTCATTCGGCCGATAGGTCGTGCAGCCCTTGCAGCCCATGGCATAGGCCTGGGCATAAACGGACTTGAAGTCCTCAAAGTTGATATCGGCGGGCACATTGATGGTTTTGGAGATGGCGCTGTCGATATAGGCCTGGGCGGCGGCCTGGATCGCCACATGGTCTGCCGGCTTTATGGTCTGTGCGCTGACAAAAGCATCCGGCAGGGCAGCGTCCTCACCAAAGCGTTCCCGGAACAGGCGATAGGCATAGTCCTCCACCTTCGCCGTCGTGCGGCTGCCATCCGGATTGAGGATGGAGCGCTGGTAGGTGAAGCTGAAGACAGGTTCAATCCCGCTAGAGACATTCTCGGCAAAGAGGGAAATCGTACCCGTGGGCGCGATCGAGGTGACGAGCGCATTGCGGATGCCGTGCTCGGCGATGCCCGCGCGGATATCCTCTGGCAGCCCACGGATGGTCTCGCCGGCCAGGTAGGCATCCCGGTCGAACAGGGCGAAGGCTCCCCGCTCGCGGGCCAGATCTACGCTGGCGCGATAGGCACTGTCCCGCAGCCGGGCGAGCCACTCATGGGTCAGGCGCACGGCATCTTGCGAGTCATAACGCACGCCGCATTGAATGAGGGCATCGGCAAGCCCCGTGATGCCAAGGCCGATCCGGCGCTTGGTCCGGGCCTCGCTGGCCTGGATTTCGAGTGGGTAGCCGGAGACCTCAATGACATTGTCCATCATCCGCACGGCCACGGGAACGAGGTCCTCAAGGGCAGCCGTATCAAGGGCGGCATTGGATCCGAATGGATCCTTCACAAGGCGTGCCAGATTGATGGAGCCGAGCAGGCAGGCGCCATAGGGGGGGAGGGGCTGTTCCCCACACGGATTGGTCGCCCGGATCGTTTCGCAGTAATTGAGGTTGTTGCGCTTGTTAATCCGGTCAATGAAGATCACGCCGGGCTCGGCATAGTCATAGGTTGCCCGCATGATTTTGTCCCACAGCGCCCGCGCGTCCACGGTCTTGAAAGCTCGGCCGCCAAAGCGCAGCGGCCAGGGATCGCCTGCCTCCACGGCGGCCATGAAGGCGTCCGTGACGAGGACGGACAGATTGAACATGCGCAAGGCGCCCGGATCGGATTTGGCGTCGATGAAGGCTTCAATGTCCGGGTGGTCGCAGGCGAGGGTGGCCATCATGGCGCCGCGCCGGGCGCCAGCAGACATGATCGTGCGGCACATGGCGTCCCAGACACTCATGAAGGAAAGGGGGCCGGAGGCATCCGCAGCAACACCGCGCACGCGAGCGCCCCGGGGCCGGAGACTGGAAAAGTCATACCCAATGCCGCCGCCCTGCTGCATGGTGAGGGCAGCCTCGCGCAGATGCTCGAAAATGCCCCCCATGTCGTCGGGGATTTGCCCCATGACGAAGCAATTGAACAGGGTGACCCGCCGCCCGGTTCCGGCACCTGCCAGGATCCGGCCCGCCGGCAGGAAGCGGAAATCGGTCATAGCCTCTTCAAAGCGCCGTGCCCAATGGGCCTGGTCGGCCTTGGCCTCCACACTGGCCAGGGCGCGGGCCACCCGGGCCCAACTTTCTTCAACCCGCGCTTCAAGGGCCCGCCCATCGGCATCCTTGACGCGATACTTCATGTCCCAGATCTCCTGGGAGATGGGCAGCCGGGTCATGTCAGGCTCCTTGGCGCTTCACGGGCCGCACAAAGCGGGCGACTGGAGGGTGGGTATGGCCGCAGGCAGGGTCAAGGCGATCTGTGCCACCTTTGCGACGGAGAGTGTTCCTTTTTTGTTCGTTTGTCCAGCACATGTTCCAAGGCTGGTGACCGGAACCGGCAGCCCGCTGTGTGAAACGATGTGGATTGCCTGTAAGATTTTATCCACATGTTTGGTTTTGCCCCCATAACTCCCAGACTCATCCACAGACCCAGGTCTCCGGGATGGAATTGCGCACCCATTCCCCAGAGTTATGCACAGATTGCGTGATAAAGGCTGCCATTACGCCGCGTGCGGCGTTCCAGCGAGGCGAGAAGAGGCGGAGTCGATCCGATCGGTCAGCATTCGGGTGAATGCCTCGCGCGGTTCTCCCGGCGCGATCGGCTCAAGAATTTCCAGGGTAATTGTCCCGGGCCGAAACGCAAAGCCTTTTGCGGGCCAGCAGCGACCGGAATTCAGCGCGATCGGCACGCAGGGCACACCGAGGCTTCGGTAGAGGGCCGCCGCGCCGGGTTTAAAAGGCATGCGCTCGCCGGGCCGGGTGCGCGTGCCTTCGGGGAAAATGACCACGGACCGGCCCCGCTTCACGGCCCTTGCCGCGTCTTTGAGCAGGGCCTTGAGGGCCCGCGCATGGGCGTCCCGCTCCACGGCAATCATGTCGAGCTTGCGGCCATACCAGCCGTAAAAGGGGATGTTCAGCAGCTCCCGCTTCATTACCACGGCCGGGTTCCTGGCCAGGTCGAACACTTTGATGGTGTCCCACATGGCCTGATGCTTGGAGGCGAACAGGACGGGTCCCGGTGGAATGCGCTCAAGGCCCCGAATGACCACACGCACGCCGATGATGTGGCGAAAGCCCCAAAGCACAAGGTGACGCCAGAGGGTGGCGGAGGCGAGCGCAATCCGTTCAGGCAGCACCATGACCGGCAGCGACAGGACGCCGATAATGAGTGTAAGGACAACCATCCAAACCATGAAAAGCGCGGAGCGAAGGGGTCTTGCCGGCAGGAGTGGCACCGGTTCCATAGGGGTTTTCATGCCCATCGGCCCATTCCAACCGCTGTGAACGGTGCCCTGCTCACCGCGCCGGCAAAAGAAAGCTGGCGCTGTATTTCAGATATTCCCGCAGGATCAGACGCCCGGCGATGGACCATTCCCAACGGGTGGTGGGCCCAAAGCCAGGGGGGAATACGGGATGGGGAATGAGGGTGACGCCGGGAAGGGTGCGGCGCATCTCCATCAGGCTGCGCGGCATGTGATAATTGGCCGTCACCACGATGAGCGAGGTAAAGCCGTGGGCCCGGGCCCACCGGCCGGTCTCCTGGGCATTGCCGCGGGTATCCATGGCGGCCCGGTCGAGATCGACGCAGCATTCAAGGTCTGATGCCTTCTCCTCGCCATAGAGCGCCAGGAAATCCGCACGGCTTGTGCCCTCATGGACGCCGCTGATCAGCAAACGTTCACCGCGCCCCTGGGCCAGAAGCTGCATGGCCTCATCAAGCCGGTAGTCACCGCCGGTGAGGACGACGATGCCGTCTGCCGCGGATTGGCTGGTGATCGGCTCGCGCGGAATACCAGCCATGAAAACCATAAGACCGGCCAGCCAGGCGAGTGCAACCAGCGCGACAGTCAGCAGAAAAAAACGCAGCAGTGGCGCCCGGCGCCGTCTGAACAGACGTTTCGGCGTCGCATTCAGTCCCGGAGACACAAGACCAGGACGGTGGGCAATGCCCCTGGAGCGTCCGGAAAACAGTCGTTTCACGCAGTCTCGCCTTTGTCAGTTTCGCATTCGCCTCAGCTATACCAAAAGAGACTTTACATGACGCGACCGACGACCGATAGGGCCGTAAGACGGGCTGTCACCATCGAGACCAGGGCGCTGAGAAGAGGGACGAGAAGGAGCGATCCATAGGCATCAAGCCCAAGGGTCAGCCCGGGGATGAAATATTCGGCGCCGGCATTCACGAAGAGCCCAACCCCCCAAAGCGTGAGCGCCGCACAGATCGCGCCGCACAGACCCGACCAGAAGCCCAGCCGCACGAAATGCCCTTGGAACTCGGATGCAATGAAGCCGTCCTTGGCCCCGATCAGGTGGAGCACTTCCACAATTTGGCGGTTCGCCGCCATGGCCGCCCGGGTGGCGAAGGCCACAATCGCGATGGCTGCGATGACGATCAGGCTGAGCGCTGCCATGGACAAGGCCTGGAGGGATGTGGAAAAGCCCAAAAGGCGGGATTTCCACTGGGAATGGTCATTAAGCGAGGCGCCGGGGACATCCCTCGCCAATGTCTCGCCAAGCTGCTCGATGGCCGTATCGGAGGTCTGCGCGCTGTCGAGCCGAACGGTGACGATCTGGGGCATTTGGAGGTCTTTGGGCAGGTTGCCCCGACCAATATGGGGCTCAACCAGCGCGGCGGCCTCTTCCGGACTCAAAGCCTTGATGTCGTAGAGCCCGGGCGTGCTGCGCAGAATGTCGAGAACAAGGGACATCTGCAGGGTTGGATCGGCGGAATCATTGGGCTTGATCTGCACCGTGATGGCGCTTGACAGATCGCTCGCATAGGCCCCGGCAGTCTGACGGACCGAAAGTGTGAGGCCAAGGGCGAGGCTTGCCAAGAAGCACATAATGGCGATCACGGCGTAAAGCGAGCGTCCACCCGTGGACGTCGATGGGATGACGGTTTTGGAGGGCCTGGCCAGCCCTTTGACCCTTGCGGCGAGGGTCAAACCAAGCCCGTCCATCCGGTTAACACCGATCATGAGGGGGCCTGGAACGGGGGGCATGGTCATCGCAGGTCCCTCCAGTCCGGCTCGGGCGGCTGTGGGATCAGATCCGGCGGCGGTGCGGGAAAGGCCTGGGCGTGTGCACCCGCCCGCTTGCCACGGGTGCTGCGCTTGAGTTGGGTCAGACGGCCCGCCTCGATATGCAGATTGGGGCCCCCCACTTCATCAACCAGCGCCGTATCGTGGGTCGCCACGAGAACAGTCGTTCCCAGCTCGTTCAATTCAAGGAACAGGTGCAGGAGGCGGCGGCCCATCTGGGGGTCCACATTCCCTGTGGGCTCGTCGGCGAGGATCAGGTCCGGCTTGGCGACGACAGCGCGGGCTATGGCGACGCGC
The DNA here is from genome assembly GCA_964449455.1 of uncultured Alphaproteobacteria bacterium. Classification (GTDB taxonomy): domain Bacteria; phylum Pseudomonadota; class Alphaproteobacteria; order JAJFIK01; family JAJFIK01; genus CAYUYV01. The sequence continues at coordinate 6,884 of CAYUYV010000087.1, forward strand.
TGTTTCTCACCCCCCGAGAGGGTGGGCGGGCGCGCCTCGATCCGATCCCCAAGACCAACCCAGGTCAAAAGCTCGCGCACATCCTCCTCATAGTCCTGGGCCGGGATATTCGCGATTTTCAACGGCAAAGCGACGTTCTCGAACGCCGTCAGATGCTCCAACAGCCGGAACTCCTGGAAGATGACGCCAATCCGGCGGCGCATCATGGGCATGTTCCGGCGCGGCAGGGTGGCAAGATCCTGGCCGAACATGGTGATCAGCCCCCGGGACGGGCGATGGGCGAGATACATGAGCTTCAAGAGGGACGTCTTACCGGCCCCCGACGCGCCGGTGAGGATGTGGAAGGTCCCCGGCTCGAGCTCAAATGTGATGTCGCGCAGGACTTCTGGCCCCAGGCCATAGCGCATGCCCACATTCTCAAAACGAATCACGACCATAATCCCTTTTGCTAGCAGAGCGCATTGTAGCGTGGCGTGGTGGGAACGACCATGAAGCGGTCGCGATGGGTTGGGGTGGTCCGGTTCAAATTATTTCAGCGCATTTCGCGCATGATCGACGACCCTCGAGATTGAGTAACACAAAGGTATGGCGAGATTCGGCTGAATCCATTAGGTTTAGTGGGGTTCATCCGGTGAGTCGGGTCTTGCCGTGTGGCGGCAGGCTGGACTTGCGAGTGTACATGGTTTGGCGCGTTTATGATCCTGACTTGTCCGGCATGTTCAACACGGTATCTGACCGACGACACGAGCTTTAATCCGCCGGGTCGAACGGTTCGTTGTGCCAAATGTGGGCATGCCTGGTTCCATGAGGTGGCGCCCAAAACCTTACCGCCGGCACCTGCTCCGGCCATACCCCATCACCAGCCGCCCATCCATCACCACCCGCGCACGGCCCAGGCCAGCCTCAGTCAGTCGGTCATGCCCATGGCGGCGGCCCAGCAATTTTATGCGCCGCCGCGCCTGATGACCCGCGACACCGTCATGCCCCCGCGCCAGCAGCCCTCCCTGTGGGGCCCGCTTCTGGTGACGGGCCTGCTTGCCTTGTGCGCCATTGTCGCGCTCGGCTACCAATACCGCGCTGACCTTGCGCGCCACATTCCGGCGTTTGCGGACTTTCTGGACTCTGCGGGCGTGCCATCGACCCCCGCGCCCCTCATTTTCCGGAAGGTGGAGCATGTCTGGGTCGATACCCAGAACGGCCAGGAGCTGAAGATTTGGGGCGAAGTGGTCAATGTGGATTCCGCGGCCAGGGATGTGCCGCCGATCCGCTTCGGGATCCTCAACGAGGATGACGTGGAGATCTTCGCCCGCGTGGTCACGCCAAAGCTGCGTCGCCTGACCCCTGGCGCTTCGAACGATTTTGAAGTGATGCTCGACGCACCGCCCTCGGGCCGCTTCAAGCTGACGGTGGAATTCGTGGAAGGAAACCAGCCATGACGCTGGAACTGCACCCGCGAACACCCCAGGATCCAGGACCGGAAGTGCTGTTTTCCTCCGCCGAGATCGCCGCGCGGATCAGTGGTCTGGCCGATGAGATCGTGATTGATCCGGTGATAGCGGACGCCACAAAGCCGCCCCTTGCCGTGTGCGCCTTGCGCGGCGCTTTCGTGTTTACGGCCGATCTCATGCGCGCCTTGTCCGCGCTTGGCCTTGATTTGGAGGTGACCTTCCTGCAGGTCGCAAGTTATGGCGCCGGCACCTCGCCCCAGGGGCCGGTCACGCTCCTTCAAGACACGGATTGCTCGGCAGCCGGGCGGCCCGTCCTGTTGATTGACGATATTCTCGATACCGGCCACACGCTCGCATTTCTGAAAACCCATTTACGGGCCCAGGGCGCCGCCGGGATCGTCAGCACGGTGCTGCTCGACAAGGCCGGGCGGCGCGAAGCTGCCGTCAAAGCCGATCATGTGGGCTTTGAATGCCCCAATGTCTTCGTGGTGGGCTATGGCATGGACGCAGGGGGTCGCTATCGCGGCCTGCCTTATGTGGGCGTCCTGTCCGATCAGGGGGCTGACTGACCGCGCGCCTCATGGGCGCCGCGATGATGGGCGATCCGATCAAGGGCGCCCTGGAGGATGTAAGCGGCGGCCATCTTGTCCACGACCTGCGCACGGCGTTTCCGGCTGGCATCGACCTCAAGCAATGTGCGGGTGACCGCAGCCGTCGATAGACGCTCGTCCCAGAAGGCCATGGGCAGATCCGTCAGGGCTGCAAGATTGCGCGCGAAAGCCCGGGTGGACTGGGCCCTCGGGCCTTCCGAGCCGTCCATATTGATGGGCAGGCCGATGACCCATCCGCCCACGCCGTGTTTTTCCGCCAAGGCGACGAGGGCCGGTCCGTCAACGGAGAATTTTTTCCGGCGCAGGGTCTCAAGGGGGGTCGCAACGCGGCGCTCCACGTCGCTCAGGGCAAGCCCCACGGTTTTCGTGCCCACATCAAGCCCCAGAAGCCTAGCACCCGGTGCAAGGGCTGCGGCGAGGTCAATGACCGAAGGGGTATCCGTCATTCGGCAAATTTTCCATCTGGCCACACCCCATTAAGGGCGAAGGAAACGCTATCGATAGGGCCGGTTCCTGGCCGGCAAAAATCGGCAGTCATGCACCAACAACACAGTATCACAAGTCGGCTGCCGCCTCTTATGCGCTCTCAAAACAGCACGAACAGGGCGATGGCGACGCACAGGCCGACAAGGGGGATGACCACGGTGAGGGCCGCCAGTGGTGCGTAGGCGGACTGGTGGGTCTCGCCGCAGATGGCCCGGATGGTCGTGACCACATAACCGTTATGGGGCAGGGAATCGAGGGCGCCGGAGGAAATGGCCACCACCCGGTGCAGCTCATCCGGTTTCGCGCCGGCGTCGAGATAGGGATCGGCGATGAGGGGCAGGGCGATGGTCTGGCCGCCCGAGGCCGATCCCGTAAGGCCCGCAATGATGGTCACCGCGATGGCCGCGCCGATCAGCGGATCACCTGGCAGGGTCTCAAGGGCTCCCAGAACGGCCATGAAGGCGGGCGAGAGTTTCGCGATGCTCCCGAAACCCACCACGGCGCAGGTGTTCACGATGGCGATCACCGCGCCGGTCGCACCGGCGGAAAAGGCGGCCGGAAGCTGGGCGCTGTAGCGCCGGCCGACCAAGGCCGCGACCACCACCCCCGCGCCAAGGGCCACCACAAGCCCCCATTTGCCGAGCCCGTTTTCCGTGAACAGAACGCTGAGGCCCGGCAGCACCCCCGGATATTGGGTCATGAGAAAAACGCCCAGGACGGCGAACAGGGGCAGGAGGCTCGCCAGCGGGCCCGGCGCAAAGGTCAGATCCCGTTCGGCCGTGTCGTCGGGGCGGGCGTCGAAAACCTCTCCCCGGGCCACCGCACGGCCTACCATGAAGCGCAGCCAATAATAGCCGGACACGGCCATCAGGATTGCAACCACCAGGCTCACCTCCCAGGCGGCCGTAGCCTTGGTGCCGAGATACTGGATCGGAATGAGGTTCTGGATCTCCGGGCTGCCCGCCGAGGTCATGGTGAAGGTGACCGAGCCAAAGGCGATGGCTGCGGGAAGGAACCGTCGGGGCAGGTCGGCCCGGCGGAAAATGCTCACCGCCATGGGATAGACGGAAAAGGCCACGATGAAGACGCTCACCCCGCCATAGGTGAGGATGGCGCAGGCGGTCACGACGGCGAGCAGGGCATAGCGCAGGCCGAAGGTCTCGATGATCCAATGGGCAACGGCTTCGGCGGCGCCCGTCCGGCTCATCACTTCGCCGAAAATCGCGCCGAGCAGGAACATCAAGAACCAGTCGGCGAAAAAGGCGGTGAATCCGCTCATATAGGCGGTGGCAAAGTCTGGCGCACCCTCGGCCGCAAGGGGCGGCAGCCAGGCAAGCCCGCTTGTGGCGCCCACCAGGGCGGCACACAGCGGCGCCGCCACGAGGATGTTCAGCCCCCGAACGGTCAGGACAATGAGCAGGGCCAGTCCCCCAATCAATCCGATGGCACTCACCATGGCGATGCTCACTTTTATGCTGGGTCGCGCCAGGGCAAGAAATCGATTTCTGGCGCGACCAGTGAAAACGGTGTGTGGATACAAACGACCCGATCGCGTCATTGCGAGCGTCGCGGCGCAATCCAGAGCCGCACACTCCGAGCCTGCCGCCCTGGATGGCCTTCGCGACCGGACTGGTCAGATCAGGGCGTCGGGCCGTGCCTCGAAGGCTTTGCGCAGTCTTGCCCGGGTGGTCTTGGGCAGGAAGCGGGACATGATCTGGATGACTTTTGCGGGACGGCCGAGAGCATAATGCACTTTGGGCGTTTTGGTATGCGCGATCTTCCAGATGGCGTCGGCGGCGAGGCTTGCCGGCAGAACGGTCTGGCCCATGGCCTCAAGGCGCGCCTTGCCCTCGCCGGGGGCGCTGTCGGTCTCCTGGTCCAGAATGGCCGTGTCCAGAAAGGCCGGCTGCAATTCGCTGACTGAAACGCCGTATTGCGCCAATTCGCCGTAAAGGGAATCCGTGAGCCCGCGGACGGCAAATTTCGTCGCGCAGTAGATGGCGACGCCGGGCGCGCCGAACATGCCCGCCGCCGAGCCCATATTGACCAGATCCGCCTTGCCGGTGGCGGCGGCCGTGGCCTTGAGCAGGGGCAGGCAGGCATAGACCCCATGGACAACACCGGTCAGATTGACCGCGATGATCTTGTGGGCGGTCGCCTCCGGCATGTCTTCCAGGGGGCCGCCGACACCGATCCCGGCATTGTTGTAGAACACGTCCATGCGCCCGCCGGTGACCGCCGCATAGCTTTCGACGGCGCGAGTCCAGGCCTCCCGGTCCGTGACGTCATGGACCATGGTGTGGACATGGGCGGCGCCCAGTTCCGCCTTGAGCGCGTCGAGCCCGGCACCGTCGATGTCGCTTGCGCCGACATGCCAGCCGCGGCCCGCAAACAGCCGGGCCGTTTCCCGGCCGAGACCCGACGCCGCGCCGGTAATGAAGATCGTCTTCTGGTCCATCATGGTGTTCTTGTCCGTCGCTGAAATCACAAACCGACCATGGGTTCGGAGACGGTCCAAAGCCGTTCCGCCGCCTCCGGATCGACGGCATGGGGCCTCACACCCGTAAAGCCGGTTTCATCCGGTGCCGTCAGTACGGCGATGTTGCAGTCCTCGCAATAGACGCCGCCTTTACCCTCAAGGAGGGGGCTCGTGGCGCACCAGACACTTGTTGCAGCCCCCTGGGCCGGTGTCTTGAAGAGGTCCGGGGTCTTGCCCTGCTCGTCAATCCAGCCCATGGCCCGCATTTCCTCCATGGGCAGCTCCCGCTGGAGATCGGTCATGATGCCGCCGGGATGGACGCTGAAGGCGCGCACGCCGTTTCGCGCTTCACGCCGGTCCAGCTCCACGGCGAAGAGGGCATTGGCGGTCTTTGATTGTCCGTAGGCTGCCCATTTATTGTACTCCCGGCTCTCGAAATGGATATCCTGGAACACGACAGGGGAGATCCGGTGACCGATGGAACTCAAAGCCACCACCCGGGCGCCATTGGCCCGGCGCAGGGCCGGCATCAGCAGGCTGGCCAGCAGGAAATGGCCCAGGTGATTGGTGCCGAACTGGCTTTCATAGCCCGTTTCGATGCGGCGCAGGGGTGTTGCCATGATGCCCGCATTGTTGATCAGGATGTGGACGGCCGAGCCTTCCGCCTCAATCTGGGCGGCAAAGGACCGTATGCTGCTGAAATCGCCAAGATCCATTGTTGCCAGGGTCACCCGGTCCAGAATGCCCTCAAGATTGGTGCGGGCCTTGTCGGGCGAACGCACCGGGAGGATGACCTGTGCCCCGGCGGTCACGAAAGCCCGGGCCGTCTCAACGCCGAGGCCTGCCGAGGCGCCGGTGATGACAACGGTTTTGCCGGACAGGTCGTGTCCTGCAACCACGTCAGGTGCCGTACCGGCCCAGCCGAATGGTGACTCTATTGGGGTTTGAGGCGTGCCCATTGTTTTCGCGTCCTTCCTTCAGCGTCTGGCCATTCAGACGGAGGCTAAAGGACAAATCGGCATGGGTCACCCATGGGAGCGGGTGATTCCCAGCTCGTCAGGCGGGGATGGGCAGGGCGGCCTGTCGCTCCGGATTATACCGGTCGAGCCAGTGATTGACCTTGGGCAGAAGCCAGCCGCGGACCCGGTCCAAAAGGGCGAGCACGGTTTCAGGATCGCTTGAGGGCTCGACGGCGAGGCTGAAGGCGCGGCTGAGATCCGCACGGTGCTCGGGGTGGTGGAGCAGGAACAGGTCCCGGGCGAGATCCAGGTCCCGGGTATGCTCGCTTTCCTCAAGGGTCACAAGGGCGAAGGCCGCGTGCAGAATGGCTCGCATGACGCGCCGGCACTGGCGCCGGGCCGTGGCCGGATCAGCGGTGAGGGTCTCGCGGGTCTCGCTCAGAATGTCCTCGATCACGATGACATCGTCATTGGCGATGGCCGGACAGAGCGGCAGGCGGGGGGTCTGAGGCTCGACATCGGGCCCGCAGACGCAGACCGCACCGGTGCCCAGAATGAATGCGGGACGAGAGAACCGTTTCGTGCCCGGAAAGACATCCGTCCACGCATAAAGACTGAGAGTAATCTCCCGTGCGGCCGCCTGGCCTGCGCCCGCCGCACAGCCGCCAATGCCAAGCCAGTGGTTGTGGTCAGGGCCAGGGCTTACGCCCGGCTTGAGGATTGCCGCCATGTCGAGATTGGACTGGCCCGCAACAGCCCGGCCCCGGGCCACGGATCCCGTCACATAGATCGAGTGCAGATCATCCTTCAGATTGCGCCGATAGGCATCAACGGCCTGGGCAATCGCGTGACAGAACAGGGGATCGATCAGCTCCGCCGACGCATCATTCAGGATACGCCCCTTTTGATCGACGGGCCAGAACCGTCCGCGCAACGGGGCGCCATGGAGATCTTGCAAACCGTGCATGAGCAGCCTGTTCGTTAGAAGGTGCCCTCCATGGCATCACGGCTTTGAACCCAGCGCAAGCGCATCCTGCACTGCAGCAAAATTCACGCCCGTTTAACCCGAACCCGACGTGACACTTGAAATTCGGCTGTCAGTCCTCGAACACAATACGAGGCGGCGGCCGTCCCACGCCCTCCAGATTGGCCTCAAGGCCCTCGGCGATGGCCAGGAAAGCCATGGCTTCCGTACCATTCGGGTCCACGGCGACGACCGGGCGTCCCGCATCGGAGCCCTCCCGCAAGGACGGATAAAGCGGGATTTCTCCCAGGAACGGGGCGCCAAAATGCTCGGCGGTCCGGCGCGCGCCGCCCTCGCCGAACAAGAACAGCTTTTCCCCGCCGCCGGGCGGTTCGAAATAGGCCATGTTTTCCACCATCCCCAGAATCGGCACTTGGGTGCGCTCGAACATGGCCACGCCTTTGCGCGCATCGATAAGGGCGATTTCCTGGGGGGTGGAGACGATCACCGCGCCGGCAAGGGGCACCCGCTGGGCCATGGTCAGTTGCGCATCGCCCGTGCCCGGCGGCATGTCGACGATCAGCATGTCCAGGGTGCCCCAATCCACATCGCCCAGCATTTGGGACAGTGCGCTCATGACCATGGGCCCGCGCCAGATCATGGGCGTGTCCGTATCGACCAACAGGCCAATGGACATGACCGAAAGGCCGAAGGCCTTGACCGGCAGCAGTTTGCCATCGGGGCCATCGGTCTGTGGCTTGTCCGTAATCCCCAGCATCCGCGGCACGGACGGACCGTAAATATCCGCATCCAACAGCCCCACCGCATGGCCGCGGGCGGCGAGGGCGAGGGCCAGATTGACGGCCACGGTGGATTTGCCGACCCCGCCCTTGCCGCTTGCCACGGCAATGATGGCCTTGACCCCTGGCAGCTCCAGCCGTGTCGCGGCCCGGCTTGGCTGGCGCCCTTTGGCCGCCGGTGTGGGTTGGACCCGAATGCCTTCCGGGGTCGCCCGTTCCGCGCCAACGCTGCCCCCAGCGGGCGTGCTGTCACCGGCGGGGCCATGGCGCGTGACGATGACGCTCACATGCTTGACCGCCTTCACGCTCATGGCGGCCTGTTTCACGGTGGTCTCGAAATCCGCGCCAGGCGGGGTGGCGACAGGCCATTCGATGATGATCCGGGCGCGTCCTTTTTCCACCGCAATATGCCCGATCAAGCCTTCACTGACGATGTCACGGCCGCCAGGGCCTTGGATGCCGGCCAGGGCCTGCCGGATTTTCTGCTGTGTGTTTTCGAACATGATCCACCTTAAGGGCGATGGGGCAGGACCAGGCGGCGCGTTGCACGGGTCCGGGGGCTGTCCTATAACCGAAATGATGACGTTGGCGGCGGATGAAACCACCCCGCCTTGCATGAGCGGGTCACGACAGGGTTGATCACCCGGTGACGGTCCGGGTCGCCGGGCAAACGCGTCACTCGGCCCAGTCCGGTCCGGTTGACTTTACATGGTCCCGTCTCCATGTCCGGCGTTATCGTCGGTTTATTGATCTATTCAGAGTGGTCGTCCCGCTCTTCGGTATCTTTTCGTTCAAATCGAGCGGTCAAGCTGCCGACAATCGAAAGACGGCCACCACGGAGGGAATTCGCAAGCATGCCCTGGAACAGTCAAGGCGGCGGCAACTGGCAGAATGGCGGCGGTGGCCGCCGCGGCAGCGGCGGTCCCTGGGGGCAAGGGCCCCAGGGCGGCGGAGGCGGCAATCAGCCGCCCGATCTGGAAGAGCTGCTTCGCAAAGGCGGTGACCGGTTCAAAAATGTGTTTCCGGGCGGCCCCAAAGGCGGCATGGGTGGAGTTGGTCCCATCGTGCCGATCGTTGGCCTCGTCATCATCGCGGCGGTTTATCTCGCAAGCGGCCTTTACCAGGTTGAGCCCGACGAGCTTGGGGTCGTGACCCGGTTTGGTCGCTTTGATCGCATCACCCAGCCGGGCCTCAACTACCACCTGCCTTGGCCCGTTGAAGCGGTTCAAAAGCCCCAGGTGACACAGCAGCGCAGTGTCGATATCGGGTTCGTCGCGCGGGGCAACAGCCGCCGGGAAATTCCCGGTGAGAGCTTGATGCTCACGGGCGACGAAAACATCGTCGATATCGATTTCTCCGTGCTTTGGGTGATCCAGAACGCGCCGAACTTCCTCTTTAATGTGCAAAACCCCGAGTCGACTGTGAAAGCCGTGGCCGAAAGCGCCATGCGGGAAGTCGTGGGGCGGAACAATCTTGAGGACATTCTCACCCAGTCTCGCGCGCGCGTTGAATCCGAGGTGCGCGAGCTGATGCAGGTGACCCTGGATGACTATGGCGCGGGCATCGCGATCAATGAAGTTCAGCTCCAGAAGGTGGATCCGCCCGATCAGGTGATCGAAGCCTTCCGCGATGTGCAGGCGGCCCGTCAGGACCAGGAGCGTCTGCGCAACGAAGCCGAGGCCTATGCCAATCAGGTGTTGCCGGAAGCCCGCGGTCTTTCTGAAAAGATCAAGCAGCAGGCCGAAGCCTATCGGCAACGCGTGATTGCCGAAGCTCAGGGCGGTGCGGCCCGCTTCAACTCCATCTACAACGAATATCGTCAGGCTCCGGATGTGACCCGCCAGCGTATTTTCTATGAGACCATGGAGCGGGTGTTCGGCGGCATGAACAAGGTCGTCATTGACGGCAAAACATCCGAAGCCGGTGTCCTGCCTTATCTGCCGCTGCCGGAAATTCAGAACCGTCGCACGGCTCCGACAGCGGGCCCGGCCCAGGGAGGTAATCAGTGATGGCACGCATCGGTACGGTCCTTGTCCTGATTATCGGTGTTCTCGCGGCCATCGGGGCGTCTGACACCTTCTTCATCGTGAACCAGACCAAGCAGGCCCTGGTGGTCCAGCTCGGTGAACCGAGGCGCGTGATCCAGGATCCCGGGCTTCAGATGAAACTGCCGTTCTTCCAGCGGGCGGTCCTGTTTGACCGGCGGATCCTCGATCTCGACACGGATCCTGAAGAGGTGCTGACCCTCGATCAGAAGCGTCTCATCGTTGATGCCTTTGCCCGCTTCAAGATTGTTGACCCGCTGAAGTTCTTCCAGTCCGTGAACAACGAGTTCCGGGCCCGGGAGCGCCTGTCCCGCCTCTTCAACACCAGTGTGCGCACGGTGCTGGCGGAACGGGAATTCTCCACTCTGCTCACCGGTGAGCGGGCCGACTCCATGCGCAAAATCCGCAATGACGTGAACCAGAAGGCTGCCGAACTCGGCATCGAGATCGTTGATGTGCGGATCCGGCGCGCGGATCTGCCCCAGGAAAACAGTATGGCGGTGTTCAACCGGATGCGCGCGGAACGGGATCGCGAAGCCCGCGAAGCGCGTGCCCAGGGTCAGGAAATCTCCCAGCGCATTCGCTCCCGCGCGGACAAGGAAGCCCAGGTGCTGCTCGCCGAAGCCCGCCGGGACGCGGACATCGTCCGCGGTGAAGGCGACGCGGAACGCAACCGGATTTTCGCGGAAGCCTTCGGGCGCGATGAGGATTTCTTCGCCTTCTACCGCGCCATGCAGGCCTATGAGGCATCCCTCGGCAGCAATGACACCACCATGGTGCTTTCGCCCGATAGCGAGTTTTTCCGCTACTTCACAACGCCGTCAGGCCGCGCGCCATCGGGCCGGTAAGTCCAGCCCTGGTTGCAAACCTGTAGCCATGAAAGTGACCCATGACCGGCCGTGCTTGTTCGCGGCCGGTTTTTTCTTACCTAAAGAGGGCGATGGGTGCAGCCGAGCGTGAGCCGCAAATGTGCCGCAAACCCCTCATTACCTGAGGATCCTGTAAGGAAATCACCGGTATCGAGAGGGGTCTGTCCCGGACCGTGCTGGGTATGCGATGAGGAAAGCCCTGGTCTCAAGACGGGGATGCGGTGAAGGATCCCCCCTGGTTTCGCAGGGTCGGCGTTGAGGCCATGCCGAACACGTCGCACAGGGACGGTCGGTAGCGTAGTTGCAATCGCTTCCCGGTCATGGCGACCCGGAGGCTCACATGTCTGACAACGGAGGATGGCAAAGGTGACAACACCACGGTTCGACAGGACGACGACACGGAAGGCCCAGGCCGTCGCACGGGACATGGAGCCTGCGGCGGCACGGGCCCGGATTGGCCTTTGGCTGGCGCTCTTCACACTGACGGCAGCGCTGCTTTGGGCTGGCCTGGCCCAGGCCCGGCCCGTGCCCGAAAGCTTCGCCGATCTTGTCGAGGAGCTGGCGCCCGCCGTGGTGAACATCTCCACCACCCAAAAGGTCGAGCAGCGCTCGAACCGCCGGGACCGGCGTGGTCCGGACATGCCCTTCGATGAGTTCTTCCGGGAATTCTTCGAGCGCGGACCGATGGGCCGGGCCCAGCGTGAGCCCCGCGAAGTCCAGTCTCTGGGGTCCGGCTTTGTCGTGGACCCGCGCGGCTACATCGTCACGAACAACCATGTGGTGGGCGATGCCACGGACATTCAAGTCAATTTCGCCTCCGGCATGACCCTTCCGGCGGAGCTTGTCGGCAAGGATGAAGCCACCGACCTCGCCGTGATCAAGGTCGAAACCGAAAAGCCTCTTCCTGTTGTGAAATTCGGTGACAGCGACGCCACCCGCGTGGGCGACTGGGTGATGGCCATCGGCAACCCCTTCAATCTGGGGACCTCCGTCACAGCCGGTATTGTCTCTGCCCGGAACCGCCATATCGGCGCCGGTCAGTATGACGACTTCATCCAGACCGATGCGTCCATCAACCGCGGTAATTCCGGCGGTCCGCTGTTCAACATGACCGGTGAGGTTGTGGGCGTGAACACGGTGATCATTTCCCCGTCGGGCGGCTCCGTCGGTATCGGTTTCGCCATTTCCTCGGCCCTTGCCGACAATGTGGTCAAGCAGCTGATCGATTTCGGGGAGACCCGCCGCGGCTGGCTCGGTGTCCAGATCCAATTCGTGACCGATGAGCTTGCCTCCAGCTTCGGCCTTAAGGATGCCAAAGGCGCCGCCGTTTCCGATGTGGTCGAAGGCGGTCCTGCCGAAAAAGCGGGCCTGCAAATTGGCGATGTCATTTTGAAGTTTGACGGCACGGATATCGACGACCATCGGATGCTCTCGCGCACGGTGGCCGGCACGGATATCGGCAAGACCGTCAATGTGGTGGTCTGGCGCAAGAAGAAAGAGAAGGTGCTTAAGGTCAAGCTGGGCAAGCTCGACCCGAAAGTCCTGAGCGGCGGCCGGATGTCCGGGTCCGAAGCGGATGAGGAAGGGGAGCAGGAACTCTCCGCCCTCGGCGTGACCGTCGTGCCGACCAGTGATCCCCAGGCGGAACGCTTCCAGGTTGAAGAGGGTGTGACCGGCGTCCTGATCACGGATGTGGACCCGGACGGCCCGGCAGCCCGCAGCCTGCGCCCCGGCGATGTGATCGTCGAGGTGGAGCAGGAGCCTGTCGAGTCGGTCTCCGATGTGGAAGCCAAGGTCAATGCGGAGCTGAAGAAGAAGGACGACAATCTGGTCCTGCTGCTGCTCAACCGCCGTGGCCAGATCTCCTTCCGCGCCGTTCGTCTGGAAGAAGAAGGCGAGAAGAAAGAGTAAGCGCGCAGCTCAGTTTGCTGCGATGATCCGGGCCCGGAGCGCAAATGCCGCTTCGGGCCCTTTTTCATGGGCGGGTTTCGAAATCCATGTCGGCAAAAGTCATGCCGATGCAAAACAGGCAGTAGCGCCACTGATCGACCAGGTCACGGATGTCCGCATTTGTGTCCTTGCGTGTCCGCTAGTGTCGTGGATCAGAAGTCCGCATGAGAAGTCCCGGCACGTCCGTCTGCG
>CAYUYV010000088.1:0-19624 GCA_964449455.1 uncultured Alphaproteobacteria bacterium
CCGGCCAAAGTCCCATCGCCGACCAAAGTCCATGCCGGCCGCGCCGATCTCTTCGCCAGGCTCGACCAGCTGGAAATCGCCACCCGGACCTATGACCACGAGCCCATCTTTACCGTGGCCCAGGGCGCGCAGATGAAGCGACAATGGCCGGGCGGGCACTCAAAGAACCTGTTCCTGAAAGACAAAAAGGGCACGCTCGTCCTCATTTCAGCCAAGGACGATACGGACATCCCGCTTAAATCCCTGCACAAAGCCCTCGATACGGGGCGGCTCAGCTTCGGGTCACCGGACCTGATGGTCGAGGTCCTCGGCGTCACCCCCGGATCGGTTACCGCCTTTGCCCTTATCAATGCGGCGCCGGGCCGGTTCGCCCATATCCTGTTCGACGCGGCCCTGATGGCCTGCGATCCGGTGCATTTTCATCCGCTCGAAAACAGCGCCACGACGGCGATCGCGCCCGATGACCTGATGCGCTTTGCCAAAGCCTGCGGCCATGAGCCCGTCATCCAAGACTTTTCGCTACTATCAACGCCAGACGTCATAGGGTGAGCGCGCGGGCCGATCCGGACAGACACCGCTTGGCGAGGGCGGTGTTCCCGACTATGTGAGGGTGACAAAAGCACGGCTGCACGCGAGACTCTTGCGGCACCGTCACAGCGTATCCGGACCACATCCGCGTGATGCCAGCCCAGGCATAAAGGGGAGTACACCATGCAGTTCACATTGGGTCAGAATCCAGCCTCCGGTGGGGGCGCCGGCGCCGGGGATGTGATCAAGGACACCACCGCAGAGACATTCGTCGCGGACGTCATCGAAGCCTCGCTCCAGGCGCCTGTGATTGTCGATTTCTGGGCCCCCTGGTGCGGCCCCTGCAAACAACTCACGCCGGTTCTCGAAAAGGTCGTGACGGCCGCCGGCGGCAAGGTGCGCCTCGTCAAAATCAATATTGATGAGAACCAGCTTATCGCGCAGCAAATGCGCATCCAGTCCATCCCCGCTGTCATCGCCTTCAAGGGTGGCCAGCCCGTGGACGGGTTCATGGGCGCCTTGCCGGAAAGCCAGGTGCGCAGCTTTGTCGAACGCCTCGCCGGCGGCATTGGCCCCTCCCCCATCGACCAGGCCCTGGACATGGCGGAAGAGGCGCTCGCCAAAAACGACCTTGCCAATGCGGCCCAGCTTTATGCCGAGGTGCTCGGCGAGGACAAATCGAACCCCCGCGCCTTGGGCGGTCTCATCCAATGCTATGTGGCCCATGGCGACATCGAGCGGGCCGAGCAGACCCTGGCTCTGGTGCCACCTGAAGCGGCCAATGACCCGGCCGTGGTCTCGGCCCGGGCCAAACTGCAACTCGCCCAGGGCCCCAAGGCCGACAATTCGGAAGTCGCCGCCCTCAAGGCCCGGGTGGAGGGTGACGCCAATGACCATGCGGCACGGTTTGATCTTGCCATGGCCCTCAACACCCAGAACGATCGGGACGGTGCGGTTGACCATCTTCTGGAGATCATCCGGCGCGACCGGAGCTGGAACGAAGAGGCGGCCCGAAAGCAGCTCCTCACGCTGTTCGAGGCCTTCGGACCGACGGATCCGCTGACGGTCAGCGGCCGCCGGCGGCTGTCTTCGATCCTGTTCTCCTGATGACCGCCAGGCCGCGTCCCCATGGGCGCGGCACCGCGGCCCGGCGGATCCGGGTCCGCCAAACGCAACGGCACACACCAGGAAGCGCCCCTATGGATCCCCACCCCTATGACACGGTCGAGGAACTGGCGCGGACCATTCCCGTCTTTCCCCTGAACGGCGCACTTCTGCTGCCACGCGGGCGCCTGCCGCTGAATATTTTCGAGCCGCGCTATCTGTCGATGGTGGATGACGCGCTCGCCCATCACCGCCTGATCGGCATGGTCCAGCCCCGTCAGGCCAATACGGGGCCCAACACCGCGGCCAATGACCTTGCGTCCCGGCCGGAGGTCTATGACATGGGCTGCGTCGGCCGCCTCACGAGCTTCAATGAGGTGCCGGACGGGCGCTACATGATTACCCTGACGGGAATCTGCCGCTTCCGGATCGAGGATGAGCTCGACACGGTGACGCCCTATCGTCAGATGGCGGTCGATTATGAGCCTTTTGCCCAGGATCTGCGGGCGGGCACGGACGAGGCCTTTATCGACCGGGAGGATCTCGTCGCCAATCTCAAGGCCTATCTGGAGACCTTTGATCTGCAGGCGGACTGGGACTCGATCTCCCAGGCGCCGCTCGAGACCCTCATCAATTCCCTGTCCATGATCTGCCCCTTCGAAGCGGGCGAGAAACAGGCGCTTTTGGAAGCTCCGACGGTCAAGGGCCGGGCCGATGCCCTGGTGGCCCTGCTCAAGATCGCCACCGCAAAGGGCGACAATGATGATGATATGCCTGTCCACTGACGGTTTGATCCGGGCCCGCAGGGCCTGATGCGGGAGTGCCCCATGACGAATACCGATGAGACCCATGAACGGGATGTGGACCCGAAACTGCTTGAGATCCTGGTTTGCCCGGTGACGCGCGGTGTCCTCGTCTATGATGCCCAGGCCAAAGAACTCGTCAGCCGCGGGGCGGGGCTTGCCTATCCCATCCGCGAGGGCATCCCCATCATGCTACCCGATGAGGCCCGCCGCCTGACGGCAGAGGAACGGGACCGCCTGCCCTGAAGCGCCTTTGGGAGATCTGTTCTGTGAGCGACACCGCACCCGCTGCAAAAAAGACCCGTGCGCCCTGGCCCGTTGAGCTGCGTTACAGCCGTGGGCGGCGCGTGCTGACGGTCAGTTTCGATGATGAGTCCAGGTTCGAAATCCCAGCGGAATTGCTGCGCGTTGAAAGCCCGAGCGCGGAGGTCCAAGGCCACGGGCCGGGACAGCGCAAGCTGGTCACCGGCAAATCCGATGTGGGCATCAGCGGGATCGAGCCGGTGGGTCTTTACGCCGCCCGTTTGATCTTCGACGACGGCCACGACACCGGGCTTTACACCTGGGAGACGCTCCATCGCCTGGGCCGAGAGCGGGATGCTCTTATGGCAGCTTATGAGGCGCGCCTTGTAGAGGCTGGCATTCCGAAAACCTGATCGGTCCTTACGGGGCGCGGCGATCTGGATTCGCACAGGATCCGGCCGTCCGCGCCATGGCCGCCCGGCGCCTCCCCGGTTACACTGGCTGAAAAGCGATCCGGTCAGGCTTCCACGGCGTGACCGAGGAAAACGGGTCTTGGGGGGTAACGGAGAGTCATGGCGGGGACACTGTGGTGGGTGCTGGGACTGGCCGGTGTCGTTGTGCTGCTCGCCAATCGGGAGCGCCTGTGCGCCTGGTTCGACCGGCTGGAAGCACGACAGACGGCCCAGAACCAGCGCATCGCGGCCCTGCGCCGCCATCCCCACGGCCATATCGCACTGACCATCGACCATATCGCGTCCCAGACGCCGCCCGTGGAACAGGTCTGGGTGCCCAGGGGCCTGGACCAGCCGCCAGTCTCCCGTTTCATTTGGAACGACACCGCCTATGACGGCCGCGAAGAAGCCGAAGAGGCCCGCCAACGGTCCATCCTGGAGGCGGCCAGGGCCTTTTATGTCGATCTCGACGGCAAGCAGAGTGAACCGCCATGGATGACCCCACCCGGCCCGCCTTCCCAAGGCACCCCTCCCCAGAGGACAATCCCGACGACCCGGCCCTGACGCCCGAGGGCGCCCAGGCCTCCGGCGAAACTCACATCGTCGATATCCTGATTGAGGAGCGGGCACGCCACCTGCTGAACATGCCGATTGTCTGGCCCCTGATCAAAAGCGTGTTCTATCCGCTGCTGGGCTATGAGGCGGCCAAGCGCGCCGTGAACGATACGGCGCCCATGGCGACGTCCCGGGAAGCATTCGCCTATCTCTCTGAGCTTCTGGCCATTGATCTTCGGATCGAAGGGACCGAGCATATTCCGACCTCAGGCAAGGTCATTCTGGTCGCGAACCACCCCACCGGCATTGCCGACGGCATTGCTCTTTACCACGCCCTGCGACCCATCCGTGACGACATCAACATCTTTGCAAACCGGGATGCGGTTCGCGCCTGCCCCCCGCTGGGCGAGACCATCATCCCCGTCGAATGGGTCGAGGACAAACGCACGCGCGCCAAGACCAAGGAGACATTGCTCCTTGCCCGGAAGGCCTTCGAAAAGGATCGCCTCGTGGTGATCTTTCCCTCAGGCCGCCTTGCGCATATGACCATGACCGGCCTGCGCGAGCGCCCCTGGCTGACAACGACCTTAAGCCTGATGCGCCGGCACCAGGCGCCGATCCTGCCCGTGCACATCACGGCCCGCAATTCGCTGCTCTATTACACATTGCATTTCTTAAGCAACGAGCTGCGCGACATGACGCTGTTTCACGAATTGCTCAACAAGCGTGGCGAGCCTTACCGGATGACCTTCGGTCCCTTGATTGAACCAGCGGCGCTCGACGGCGATCCGGAGACACAGATCAAACGGCTCCAGCACCATGTGGCCCGGCGCATGGGGCCCGGCAAGGCACCACAGTTTTCCTGACCCAATCCCATCACCAAATGCGGGAACAGGTTTTACCCTCACACCGCCTCGCCGCGCAGGAGGCGGGGCAGGGTTGCCTCGCCGCCGAGGGAGACCGCGCCGCCGGCATGGCGCATAAACAGGCGCCGCGCGGGGCCGATGGCATTAACCATGGCAAGGCCCATATCCCGGGCCATCCGCATGGGACCGAAATCATTCGAGAACAGACGGGTCAGCACATCCGTGCCGGCAGCAAGCGCCACCGTGTCGAACCGGCGCCATTGCTGATAGCGCTCCAGAACCGTGGCCGATCCCGGATCCAGCCCAAGGCGCCGCGCATCAGCCAGCACCTCGGCCAGCGCCGCAATGTCCCGCAGGCCCAGATTGAGGCCCTGCCCAGCGATGGGGTGGATGCCGTGGGCCGCATCCCCGACAAGGGCCAGCCGTTCGTCCACGAACCGCTCGGCAAGGTGGAAGGCCAGGGGATAGGACCAGCGCGGACCGACAGGCTTGACCGCACCCAGATAGGGACCGAAACGGTGGCTGATTTCCTCCGCAAACGCCGCATCGCCAAGGGACATGTAGTCCGGCGCCAGATCAGAGCCCTCGGTCCACACAAGGGACGCCCGATTGCCGGTCATGGGCAGGATCGCAAAGGGCCCATGGGGCAGGAAATATTCCTGGGCCACGCCGTGATGGGGCTGTTCGTGCTCCACCGTGGTCACGATGCCCATCTGCTGGTAGCCCCAACCCACGGTCCGGATGCCTGCGGCCTCCCGAATGCGCGAGCGCCGGCCATCGGCGGCCAGACACAGGCGAGCCTTGAGCGCACGCCCGTCGGCAAGATGGGCCGTCACCCCTTGAGCATTGCGCTCCACCCGGGCAACCGCCGCCGGCGCCAGCACGTGAAGGCCCGGGCAGTCCGCCATGACAGCCTGTTGCGCGAGGCGAATATGCCGGTTCTCGATCAGAAAGCCGAGCGGTCCGGTATCGAGTTCCCGGTGATCAAAATGGAGATGCATGAGGGAAGCGGCGCCCACATCACCGGCGCGACGGCCCGTGCCATCCGTCACCAGAATATCATTGATCGGCTGGGCATGGTCTTCGAGTGAGGGCCACAGCCCCAAAGCCTTGAACATGCGCGATGAGGCAAAGGCCACCGCAGAGACGCGCCCATCGAATTCAGCATCGACCACCGTAGACGGATCAAGGGAGTCAATGACGATGGTCTCAAGCTTGGCCTTGGCCAGGGCGATCCCGAGTGTCAGGCCCACAAGACCGCCGCCGACAATCACGACGTCCCAGCCCTCCGGGCGCTCTGCCATCTGCCCCGCTTCAACCTGTTCGTTCCGTGTCTCACTCATTTCCACACCCTTGAACACTCTGAAGGCTTGGCGCCGTTGTCTCGTGATCTTGAAGCGCTTTGGCCAAGGCGATTGGCATGACGCGCCGATCGGCCCGCGTCAATCTCCACCGCCGCCATCCCCGCCGTCACCGCCATCGGACCACCAGCTGCCCCGGTCGTCGTCTGCGTCATAGGGACCATCGCCCCGGCCTTTTGTGGCTTGGCCGCGCCGCAGGATGAGAAACGCGACAAGGGCCGTCACCACGCCAATAACGAGACCGCTGGTTTCGTCTCCGAGATACTCCACAGCGGCGAAACCACCAAAAACGCCCGCCACGATGCCGAGGATGAAAGCCGACACGGTCTTCATGCATGATCTCCCCAAAGCAGCACCGAGAAAGGACAGTTTGCCATGTCTGGCCCCAATCCGGCACCGGCCCTCGCCCTGGGCGCAGCGATTGAACGCGGCGAGATGGACCCGGTTGAGATCGCAGAAGATGCCCTGGCGCGCATAACGGCCCTGGATCCCGAGCGCCGCATTTTCGTTGATCTGGTGCCAGAACGCACCCGCGCCGAAGCGCACGCGGCACGGGCGCGCGCCCGATCGGGACTGCGCCGGGGTCCCCTCGACGGGGTGCCGGTCGCCTGGAAGGACAATGTGGAGACCGCCGGCGCGGTGACCGCCGCCGGCAGCCGGCTGCTCGCAACCCATGTGCCGGACCGGGACGCGCCTGTCCTATCGCGGGCCACGCTGGCCGGCACGGTCTTTCTGGGCAAGACCAATCTGACCGAGATCGCGTTTTCCGGCCTTGGGATCAATCCGGTCACGGGCACACCGGCCAATGCCTTTGATCCCGATACGCCGCGGGTGCCGGGTGGGTCCTCCAGCGGCACAGCGATCGCCATTGCGCGGGGGCTGTGTTCCATCGGTGTGGGAACGGATACGGGCGGGTCGGTCCGCATCCCGGCTGCCTGGAATGGCCTGGTGGGCCTCAAAACGACGGCTGGTCTGGTCCCGACCGACGGCGTTGTTCCCCTCGTTCCAAGTCTCGATACGGTTGGCCCCCTTGCCACATGCGTGGCCGATGCGGCGGCCCTCCATGCCGTGCTCAGCGGCGACAAGCCAGCAGACCTGTCCGGCAGCCAAATTAGGGGCCAGCGCATTCTGGCCCTGTCCGCTGAAGCCCTGAGGGCCGTGGAAGCGTCTGTGATGGAGGTCTATGAGGCAGCCCTGGACACCCTGGCCAGGGCTGGGGCCCAGGTGGAACGGGGCCGCTTTGCGCCTTTCGATGCCGTGCGGGGGCTTGCGCGTAAATATGGTGTGCCCGGCGTGCCGGAAGCCTCCGCCGTCTGGCGGGAAGCGATCAAGGCCCGGCCGGGCGTGATGTATCGCTTTGTTGAAGCCCGCATCGACGAGGCGGATGGCGGCACGGCCATCGGCTGGGCCGGCTTTTTGACCGAGGCGCGCAGCCTTGCCCGTGAGGCCGCGGGCCGTCTTTCCGGCTTCGCCGCCATTGCCTTGCCCACCACGGCAATCCGTCCGCCGCCCATTGCGAGGCTGGAAGACGACCATGAGGCCTATCTGGCGGCCAATCGCGGTGCGTTGATGCTGACCAATCCCGTGAATGGGCTGGGCCTTTGCGCCATCAGCCTTCCCGCTGGCTTGACGGCCCCGGATGACACGGCGCCCGGCCTGCCCGTCGGCCTCCAACTGGTCGCCAGGCCGGGCGGCGAAGCAGCGCTCTTGCGTCTTTCCGTCGCAGCAGAGGGCTTTTTATCGTCTTAGGGGTGTTTCTGCGCATGAAACTTGCCCTTGGACATTGCGGGGTGAATGGCGCTTGCCTAGCGTGTGGAAACAGGAACAGGAACAGACCGGCCAGCCAAGGTCGGCGGCCTGAGGGACGCCATCCGCTCATTTGCATGAGTCGCTTTGCATGAGTGCCATCGCCATGCCGGCCAAGGGCACACGCGATGGAGCAGGAGGAGAGTCCCATGAAACTCGTCATGGCCGTTATCAAGCCGTTCAAGCTGGACGAGGTCCACGAGGCCCTCACCGAGATCGGGGCGGCCGGTCTTACAGTGTCCGAAGTGCGCGGCTATGGGCGCCAGAAGGGACACACGGAGATTTATCGCGGCACCGAATACGCCATCAGTTTCTTGCCCAAGCTGAAGCTGGAAGTCGTGGTGCCGGACGATCTCGTGGACCGGGTCATTGAGACCATCCAGACAAATGCCCAGACCGGCAAGATCGGCGACGGCAAGATCTTTGTCCTCGACGTTGGACATTCCGTCCGCATTCGCACCGGAGAAACCGACGCGGAAGCGCTTTGACCTGGGATGCCGGGGAGAGGACCTCTTATAAGGAGGGGTACATGCTGAAAGACTTTCACCGACCGCGCGCCACACGGACTGGCGCGGCGGCGGCTTTTGCGACTGTGGCCATGGTGGTGCTGACGCCCGGTGCGGTCCTCGCCCAGGAGACCGCAGAGGCCGTGCCCGGCGTGACGCCCGAGGTCGCTTACATTCTCAATTCATTCTTGTTCCTGGTCGCCGGCTTTCTGGTCATGTTCATGGCTGCAGGCTTTTGCATGCTGGAAGCTGGGATGGTGCGCTCCAAGAATGTCGGCACCATCTGCCTGAAGAATATCGCGCTCTATTCCGTGGCCGGCCTGATGTATTTCCTGCTCGGCTATAACCTTATGTATTCTAATGTCGATGGCGGCTGGATCGGCTCATTCGGGCTGTGGAGCGCCGACGATAGTCTGGCCGGCAAAGGCGATTACAGCGGGAGTTATGCCGCCTCCTCGGACTGGTTCTTCCAAATGGTTTTCGTGGCGACGGCCGCCTCCATCGTCTCCGGCACGCTTGCCGAGCGCATTCGCCTCTGGCCGTTCCTCATCTTCGTGGTCGTCCTGACCGGGATCATCTACCCCATCCAGGGCGCCTGGAAATGGGGTGGGGGTTGGCTGGGCGAGTTGGGCTTTGCCGATTTCGCCGGCTCCACCATTGTCCACTCCGTAGGCGGATGGGCTGCGCTGACAGGGGCCATCATTCTGGGCCCGCGCATGGGTAAATTTGACGTTTACGGCCGGGTGCATCCCATGCCCGCGTCCTCGCTTCCGCTCGCGACCCTTGGCACTTTTATCCTGTGGCTCGGCTGGTTTGGCTTTAATGGCGGCTCCCAGCTCGCATTGGGCTCGGGCGCTGATGCGATTGCGATCGCCAATATCTTCGCCAACACCAATACGGCCGCCGCAGCAGGTGTCGTCACCGCGATGCTTTTGACCCAGATGCTCTATGGCAAGGTGGACCTGACCATGGCGCTTAATGGAGCGCTCGCGGGCCTTGTTTCGATCACCGCGGCGCCGGACACCCCCAGCCTTTGGCTGTCGGCTGTCATCGGTGCGGTTGGCGCAACCTTGGTCGTTTTCGTCGTGCCCCTGCTTGACCGTTTGCGGATCGACGATGTGGTGGGTGCCATTCCGGTGCACCTTGTTGCAGGGATCTGGGGCACGATCGCCGTTGCCTTTTCCTACCGCGCTGAGGTCGACGGTGAGACATTCTCCTTCTTCGGACAGCTTCTTGTGCAATTGCTCGGCATTGCCGTCATCGGCGTTTTCGTCGTGCTGATGAGCATGTTGGCCTGGCTTGCCCTGCGTTTCACAATCGGCATTCGCGCAGATCAGGAAGAAGAAGACGCTGGGCTCGATCTGGCGGAACTTGGCATGGAAGCCTATCCGGAATTCACCAAGTCTGCGGCATGACCCGCTGACGGTCCTGAAATGGCACAACACGGCCCTTCCGGCGCCTCGCCGGGAGGGCCGTTCCGTATCCAGCCGATTGCCACGCCCGGATATTTGGTGTAACGATAATCTGAGTCCGGCGGAACACTGGTCGCTTGTTTCCAGCTTTCGCGTTTTGCAAAACCCAGCGCCGGCACTGCTCACGGGTCGTAACAATCACGGGGCTGATGGCATGCAGGCGAGGGCGGAGTCCACTGCTGCGTCCAAACCATGGACGTTCGACAGCCTGCCCGATTATGCCTTTCCACGGCTTGCGGCCCTGTTGAAGGGGATCGAGCCGGGCGTCCCCCCTCTGGACCTGGCCCTCGGTGAACCCAAGCATCCCTTCCCGCCCATCCTGTCCGAAATCCTGGCGCGGGAAATGGCGGGCTATGGACGCTATCCCCCGCCTGTGGGCACGCCGGATCATCTGGACGCGGTCACCGGATGGCTCAACCGCCGTTACGGTTTGCCCGAAGGCTGGATCGATCCGCAGACCCATGTGATCACTTTGAACGGCACCCGAGAGGGGCTGTTCATGGCGACCCAGACTCTGGCGGGCTATAAGGCAGACAGCCCAAATAAGCCGGCAGTCTTGATGCCCAACCCGTTCTATCAATGCTATGCTGCGGCAGCCGTGGCCATCGGGGCGGAACCTGTCTTCCTGGATGCCACCGCGGAAACCAGGCATTTACCGAATCTCGACGCTATAGAGCCCGATGTGCTTTCCCGCACGGTCGCCTTTTATCTGTGCTCACCGGCTAATCCTCAGGGTACGGTTGCAGACAAAGCCTATTGGACTCAACTGCTTGATCTCGCCCACGCCCATGACTTCTTCATCTTTGCCGATGAGTGCTATGCGGAGATTTATGATTCCGCACCACCAACGGGTATTCTGGAGGTCGTCCAGGACCGCGGGGGCCCGCCGGACCGCGTGCTCGCCTTCCATTCCTTGTCCAAACGATCCAACCTGCCGGGCCTGCGCTCAGGCTTCGTCGCTGGCGACGCGATGCTGATGGCCCGGTTCCGCAAGCTGCGCAGTTATGGGGGAGCCCCCTCCCCTCTTCCGGTGCAGGCCGCCGCCGCCGCCATCTGGCGCGAGGAAAGCCATGTGCACGCCAATCGGGCGCTCTATCGGCGCAAGCTCGATTGGGCCGCGGACCAGTTTGGTGACCGGTTCGGCTTTTTCCGGCCGCCGGGCGGCTTTTTCCTCTGGCTGGATGTGTCAAAGGCCGGCCTGACGGGGGAGGAGGCGGCCCTGATGCTCTGGCGCGAGGCCGGCGTTCGGGTCCTGCCCGGCGCCTATCTGGCCCGGGGCCGCGGACCGGATGATGCCGCCAATCCGGGTCGGGACTATATCCGCGCCGCCCTCGTCCATGACGAAGCGGTCACACAAGACGCCTTGAGCCGCCTCATCGCCACAGTTGGAGGCTAAATCCACCGCAAAACGGGTTCGATCCGCGCCTACCGGACCGGCCCTGCCCGCCACGCATTTTGGGCCTTAACCATCGAGCCGTTCCGGAGACGCCCAGCCCAGGGTTGGGCCGTCAAAAGGCTTGTCAGACCCGAAACTATTCACGTAAAGGCTTGCCGCCTCGGCCAAAGGCAAGGGAGACAGGGATGATTGGATCGAGTTTTCAGGATCAACCGGGTGTGCTGAAGCGGCTGGGCCATGCGAGCCTGCTGTTCGCCCGGGACCGCCTGATGGAGCTGATCGGTCTGGCGCTGATCCTGGCCGGCGTGGCCATGACGCTCGCGCTGTCCACCTTCAATCCCCTCGACCCGAGCTTCAACAACGCCACACCTGAGCAGCCCTGGAATCTGTTGGGCCGGCCCGGCTCCTATTTCGCTGACATCGTCATGCAGACCGTGGGCCTTGGCGCAATTGCCTTTGTGCCGCCGATTGCCGTCAGCGGCTGGTGGTTCATGGCCAAGCAGGGCCCCGGCCATTATGCGACCCGCTTCTTGTGCTGGATTGTGGCCGGCCTGTGCGCGAGTTCCCTGGCCGCAAGCCTGCCAATCCAGGCCCCGGCGCCCCTGGAAACCTCCCTGGGCGGGGTCATTGGTGATCTGATCTATGACAATCTCATTGGCGTCGCGACGTCCCTGGGCGTTACGGATCCTCGCAGCCTGCGTCTGTTTGCCGGCATCATTGCCGCCGTGTTCGCTCTGGTCACCTTTGCCGTCGCCGTCGGCGTTCGGATCACGGACTATCGGGTTCGCATGCGCCCCAACCGGCGCGGGGATCGGGCGGCCACGGCCACCACGGAAACCGCTGCGGCCGCCGACCCGGCGGGCTTGAGCTGGTGGCAGCGCTGGGCCGCCATGCTCGCGGGCCTGTTTGGCGCCGTCTCCTGGAGCCGGCGAGATCACGAGGAGGACACGCCCCGTCCGGCCCTCGAACATGCCGGCACCCATTATCCCGATCGCGATCCAGTGTTCGACGACCGGTTTGTCGCAGATGCGGCGGTCCTTGGTGATGCCTATCAAGATGTCACGGATCGGGGAGGCTGGGGCCGGCGCCGGCGGGCCGCTGGCGAGGCACCGTCAACACCGGGCGAAGACACATCGCCTGAATTCGATCTGGTGGCGACACCCTGGGCTGGCGATCCCCAGGCGGAGGACTCCACCGACCAGCCCATAGAAGCCGAGGAGATCGATCCTTATCAGGACAGCTACGACCCGCGGGACCCGACCGTGGCTCGCGCTGCCTCGAATGACGACTATGACTATGCGCCGGTCGATGTGGCCCCTGAGTCCTACGAGCCAGCCTTTGATCGGGCTGACCGGTCAGCCTGGTCGGCGGATGATGAGGATGCCGAGCTGAATGTTATGGGCCTGCCGGACGATGCTCCTGAACAGCCGGCCTTTTCCGGCCGGCAGTCGCCCTTCGCGGCCCGTCTGGACCGGTCGGAGGATGATGGCAATTGGGATGAAAGCGATCCGTGGGGCAATGGTCCGCATGAGGGCGGATCGGCCACGGTCACGACGCCATCGGAGCCCCCCTCCCCTGCCCCGCATGCCTTCAACGCTGCGACCGCAAGGAGCGGCGAGGACCAGCCCACCATGACCTCAGCCCTGGGCCGTGCCGGGGACAAGGCGGACAACACAGCCTCTAGCGGATCGGAGCCGCCCTGGGCTGAGGGACCCGAATGGGATGAAGACGAGGACGACGCCGCGTCCCCGGATGCGCAAGCGTCATCGGTGCCCGACGCCACTGGCGATCCCACCGAGAGCGGTGTGAAAATGGCAGCACCCTTTGTGGACCCGCCCATGCCGCCACGCACCTTTGCCGCCATCCGGACCCTGAAGGCGAGCGAACGGTCCATTGGCGCGCCTGCCCGACAGGACATGACAGCAACGCCCAATGCCGGAGCGGATGTCGAGGCTCCGCTTGCGGACCGGGAACAGCCGCGGGAAGCCGCGCGCGAGACTGTGGCACCAACCCGCGCTGCCGCACCCACACAAACTGCATCAGCGGCCCCAACGGCGCCGGTGGCCAAAACCGTCGCAGCCGTCGAACGGTCGACCTTCACCGCACGGCCGAAAACACGATTCGAGCGCTCCGAGCCACCGGGCTATGGGGGTGGACGGACGGTCGACGTTCTGGAACTCGACGCAGCAAGCTATAGCCTGCCGCCCTTAGAGTTGCTCCAGGAAGCCAGGAACCAGAATACCTCCGATCCCGAATTTGATCTCTATCTGGAGGACAACGCCCGCCAGCTCGAAACCGTGCTCCAGGATTTCGGCGTGCGCGGCGAGATCATCAATATTCATCCGGGTCCGGTCGTCACGCTGTATGAGCTGGAGCCGGCCCCGGGCATCAAGTCTTCCCGCGTCATCGGTCTTGCCGATGATATCGCCCGCTCCATGAGTGCGGTCTCGGCCCGTGTGGCCGTGATCCCGGGCCGCAACGCCATCGGCATTGAGCTTCCGAACAAGAAGCGGGAGCTTGTTTATCTGCGCGAGCTTCTGGCCTCTCCATCCTACGAGAAGACATCGAGCCGCCTGGCCCTGGCCCTTGGCAAGCAAATCAGCGGCGATGCGGTCATCGTCGATCTGGCCAATATGCCCCACCTGCTCATCGCCGGGACGACGGGCTCTGGTAAGTCCGTGGCCATCAACACGATGATCCTGTCGCTGCTCTACCGGATGCCGCCGAGCCAGTGCAAATTGATCCTGATCGATCCCAAAATGCTGGAACTGTCGGTCTATGAAGGGATCCCCCATCTTCTGACCCCTGTGGTGACGGACCCGAAAAAGGCCATCGTCGCGCTCAAATGGGTGGTCCGGGAGATGGAGGACCGCTACAAGAAGATGTCGAAGCTCGGGGTGCGGAACATCAAGGGCTATAATGAGCGTATCGCCGAAGCCGCGGCCCGGGACGAGGTTTTGACCCGCAGTGTCCAGACAGGCTTTGACAAGGAGACTGGCGAGCCGATCTACGAGGAAGAGGTCCTGCCGCTTGAGGCCATGCCCTTCATCGTGGTGGTCGTGGACGAGATGGCCGATCTGATGATGGTCGCCGGCAAAGACATCGAGACCGCCGTGCAACGCCTTGCACAGATGGCCCGCGCCGCCGGCATCCACCTCATCACGGCCACCCAGCGCCCGAGCGTCGACGTCATCACGGGCACAATCAAGGCGAACTTCCCCACCCGGATCAGTTTCCAGGTGACCTCCAAGATCGACAGCCGCACCATTCTGGGCGAACAGGGCGCTGAACAGCTCCTGGGCCAGGGCGACATGCTGTACATGGCCGGGGGCGGACGGATCCGCCGGGTCCACGGCCCCTTCGTGTCCGATGCGGAGGTCGAGGACGTGGTCGCCTATCTCAAGGACCAGGGCCAGCCCGCCTATGTGGACGCAATTCTGGAGGAAACCGAGGACGGGGAAACCGAGAGCTTCTTCGATCTCATCTCCGGCAATACCAGCGAGGACTCTGGCGACGATCTGTTCGACCGCGCCGTGGCCATTGTCGCAAAGGACCGCAAAGCCTCCACAAGCTATATCCAGCGCAAGCTGCAGATCGGCTACAACCGGGCCGCCCGCCTGATCGAGCGCATGGAGGAGGAGGGCATGATCAGCCCCGCCAATCACGTGGGCAAGCGGGAGGTGCTCCTGCCCGATCACGAAGGAGAGGACGACTGAGCCCGGACAGCCCGGGAACAGTCCCTGTTTCGCCGCAATGGCGCAGTCCCTATCATGATGACACGCTGGCGCCGGGACCTCCCGTGCCGCCGGTGGCCATCAACCGTTTTAGGGACTGCCATTATGCCAATATTGCCTGACCAGGCGCGCGTTGCCGCGATGCGTCTTTTCGTTCTTGTCGCTCTTCTGGTGCCGGGTCTGGCTTACACCACGCCCCCATCCTGGGCCGCCGACCGCAACGATCACTTGAGTGACCAAGACAAGGTCGATCTTGATCGGGTCAGCAAATATCTCAACGGCATCAAGACCATGCAGGGCCGGTTCTTTCAGGTCTCCGACCAGGGCCTGGGCGGCGGACAGTTCTGGATGCGCAAGCCTGGGCGGTTGCGCTTTGCCTATGACCCGCCCGCGACCATCGAGCTTGTGGCCGACGGCACCGTGGTGGCGGTCATCGACAAAGAGCTTGAGACCGTCAACACCTATCCCTTAAGCGCCACGCCTTTGCGCCTGATTCTCGGGCGCAAGGTCGATCTGGTTGAGGATGTCGACATCGTCTCGGTGGAACGCCGCGACAATAAATTGTTGGTGACGGCACGGGAAGATGAGGGGGTCGCCTCCGGCCAGATCACCCTGATCCACCAGGAGCCGACGCTGCTGCTGCGCCAATGGGTGATCATTGATGCCCAGGGAGTGGAGACCAGCATCACCCTGACGGATGTTGAAAAGGGCGTGAAACTGCCGCGGTCGATGTTCCGCATCGAAACGCCCGATGGCTGGGATAACTGAGGCCCATGACCTCTCCTGCCCAACCGGCCCCTGACCGTGCCAGCGACCTGGAGCACTGGCTCAAATCGCGAGGTGTGACGGAGGTCGAGTGCATGATCCCGGATATTGCCGGGATCCCGCGGGGCAAGATCCTGCCCACGCAAAAATTCCTGCGCACCCATAGCGAAGGCTCACTGCGGATCCCGGAGTCCGTTTACGGACAGCTCGTCACCGGCGACATGGCCGACAGCCCCGTGATTTCGGAAATCGAGCCGGATGTGACCTTGGTGCCGGACGCCTCCTCCATCCGCATCGTGCCCTGGTATGAGGAGCCGACCGCCCAGGTGATTTGCGATGCCGTCTACCATGACGGCACGCCGGTCACCCTCGCCACGCGACATGTCTTACGCCGTGTGCTGAGCTTCTATGACGCCCGTGGATGGCGGCCTGTCATCGCGCCTGAGCTGGAATTTTTCCTGGCCAAGCCCAATCCGGATCCGGACTATCCGCTGGAGCCACCCGTTGGTCGCTCGGGACGGCCGGAGTCAGGGCGCCAGTCCTACAGCATCGATGTGGTCAATGAATTCGACCCGCTTTTTGAGGACATGTATGACTTTTGCGATGCGCAAGGGATCGACATCGATACCCTGACCCACGAGTCAGGCATTGCGCAGGTCGAGATCAATTTCAATCATGGCGAGGCTCTGGCCCTGGCAGACCAGGTGTTCCTCTTCAAACGGACCGTGCGACAGGCCGCTCTGAAACATGGGGTCTACGCCACCTTCATGGCCAAGCCCTACGAGCATGAGCCGGGCAGCGCCATGCATATTCATCAGAATGTGCTTGATGCAAAAACGGGCCAAAACCTGTTCGCCGACACGGAAACCCACGCGGACTCGGCCGCATTCCACGCCCATATCGCCGGCCTTCAAAAGCATATGCCTGCGGCTATGGCCCTGCTCGCTCCCTATGTGAATTCCTATCGCAGGGTGCTCAAATATTTCTCAGCGCCAATCAACACCCATTGGGGCCATGAGAACCGGACCGTGGGCCTGCGGGTTCCCCAATCGGGACCGGAGGCGCGGCGCGTGGAAAACAGGGTGCCGGGCGCCGATGCCAATCCCTATCTGGCGATCGCGGCCTCCCTTGCTTGTGGCTATCTGGGCGTTTTGCAAAGCCTTGAGCCCACGGCACCGGTGCAAGGCAGCGCCTATGACCTTGAATCCTACGCCCTGCCGCGCCACCTGCTCCACGCCCTCGATCTGATGCGGCAAGACGAGACACTCCACCACATTCTCGGCCAGGACTTCATCAATCTGTTCTTGGACGTGAAGGGCGAAGAACATGACGCCTACCAGCAGGTGATCAGCCCGTGGGAGCGTGAGCACCTTTTGCTCAATGTATGACGCGTTCGTGACATTTTTGATGACCCGAACCAATCGGTGTCGCTAAACCCGCGCAACGACCCACCGAATGACGGCAGATTGGGGCGGGAAAACACAGTTGCCGGCTGGGTTTCTTGAAATAGAGCCAAAGGCGGATGAGATGCCTTGAGAGCTGGCGAAGGATCGTGAGCCTGAAGGCCATTTTCCGTGACAAAATTGTGGAGACCCACATCTTTTCTCCATAATGCCTGACGATTAGAGAAAAGTATCAAATCGACATAGCCGATCTCTTGAATCCACGGCCACAGTCTTTAATTCTTACGTCCAAGCGGACGAAACATGGCGTATCCGGATTGCCCCCCTCCCCGGACGCGCCCGTCCGCTACGCGCCGGTCCCCTCCCGGCGCCCCTGCGCTAGAGCGCGGAACGCCCGGCACGCCCCCCCTGCGGCCGGGCGTTTTCTTGTGTCCCGGCGGGCGACAACGGCCTGTGCGTCCGCGGCACCGTGACAAGACGGTATGGGCCCTTTACAAGACCAGCCCATGAGCGATCCGCATTTCCCCTTTGACGAAGCTGAACCAGCCACGCCGCCGCTGTCGGACGACGATCTGGAAGACCTGATCGGTGAGTTTCCACGGCTCGCCCTTATTCGGCCCTTTGTCGAAAGCGTGCGCCGTGCCGGCTGGTTCCGCGATCTCGGCCGGGCGCCAAACCTTGCCCTTCGGGAGCAGGCCCAGATCTATCTTGATGGTCTGGGGTTCCCCGATGTCGCGCTGGCGCCCATTGTGGACTGGACCGACGCGGCCGATGCGGCAACGGCGTTTGACCTGGAAAGTCCTGCCTGGGAGGCCGAGGAGCAGATCCGCGCCGCCTTGACCGTGGACGCTGTCGACGATCTGGGCGAGGAGGTCGCTGAAGTGGTTCTCACTCATATCGCTGCTGAAGCCGCGGGCCCCGTGCGCAGCGGCATTTGCGAAGCCGCAGCTCTATGGGACGTGACCGACCAGGAAGTGATCAATGCGGCGGCCGGCGGCGGCGTGCAGGCCTGCCACCTGGCGGCCCTCACCCTGATCACGGGCCGGGCCGAGGACAGCCATCCCTTCGCCGCCAAATTCGCCCTTTTTGAAGCCGGGCGATGGCCGATCGGCATTGCTGGATCCTCCTTCAATCTGTTCTGACAGCTCCCCCTTGTGACCGCCGCGCGTAATTCGAAAGGTCCGGCATGACGGCCATCAAAATTGCCACCTGGAACATCAATTCTGTCCGCCTGCGGGTCGATCTGGTGCAGCGCTTTGTGCGGGCCCATGACCCGGATGTCCTGTGCCTGCAGGAGACCAAGGTCCCGGACCAGAAGTTCCCCCTGAAGATCTTCCACGATTTGGGTTTTGAACACATCGCCCTCAATGGCCAGAAGGGCTATCACGGTGTCGCCACGGCTTCGCGCCTTCCATTTGATGCGGTCCACAAGGAATCCTTTTGTGGCAAGAAGGACGCGCGCCATGTGAGCGTGGCGGTCGCGGATGGTGTGGAGATCCACAATTTCTATGTCCCCTCGGGCGGCGACGTACCGGACCGGGATGAAAACGAAAAGTTCGACCACAAATTGTCATTCCTGACAGAGATGGCGGACTGGCTGGGCGGACGTAATGAGACCGACCGCGTCGTGGTGGTGGGCGACCTCAATGTGGCCCCTGGCGAAAATGACGTGTGGAGTCACAAGCAGATGCTTGGCGTGGTCAGCCACACGCCTGTCGAAGTTGAGCATCTGGACCGGGTCCAGGCGGCACGCTCCTTTGTCGACATCACGCGCAACCAATGGCCCGAGCCGGAGAAAATCTATACCTGGTGGAGCTACCGGGCCCGGGACTGGGCAGCCTCGAACCGGGGGCGGCGGCTCGATCACATCTGGGTCACGCCTGCCCTTAAGGCTCGGGCTGGCGCTGTCGAGATCCTCCGGGATGCCCGTGGCTGGGAAAGACCGTCCGACCACGTTCCCGTGATGACAACCTTGAGCGCGGCGTGACGTACCACGCATCATTCATCAGCATGGATATTGGTTTCATTTAGGCCAGCAGGGGTGAAGCGAAAGGCAGGTGATCCATGCTCATTCGACCAGAACATCCTGGCGATTTTGACGCCATTCACCAGCTTACGGCAATCGCGTTCGAGCCGATGCCCTTCGGCGACGGAACCGAGGCAGCGATTATCCGGCAACTGCGTGACGATGGTGACCTGACCGTGTCCCTCGTGGCCGAAGAGGACGGCATCATTGTGGGCCATGCGGCCTTTTCACCGGTCACCATTGATGGCGTGCACGGAAACTGGTTCGGCCTCGGCCCCATTTCGGTTCAGCCTGACAGACAAAGACAGGGCATCGGGCGTGCTTTGGTCAAAGCTGGCCTTGATGCGCTGAAGGCTCAGGGCGCCGCTGGCTGTGCACTGATCGGCAATCCGGACGTCTATGGCGGTATGGGGTTTGTCAGCGATGGCCATCTTCGCTATGGGCCCCTCGATGTGCGCTTTGTGCAGTGGATCGCCTTTTCCGGGGCCGGGCCCCGTGGCGAACTCAAATTCGCACCCGCTTTCGATCTTGACACCACAAAGCCATAGAGTCGTGGATCAGAAGTCCGCATGAGAAGTCCCGGCACGTCCGTCTGCGGACTTCT
>CAYUYV010000089.1:0-19592 GCA_964449455.1 uncultured Alphaproteobacteria bacterium
TTCGCTACGGAGCCCGCCGATCATGCGGGCGAATTCCTGACCCGCCACACTAGGGAGGTCGCCAAAGGTCCGGCGTGGAGACGCGTGACGGGTGAAAGCCGGTCTCTTGTAAACGCACTCGTCGTCGGTCCTGAGGATGCGGCATGGCCGAAGGGGCGCCATGCATCCAGTCCAAGCGCTTGAA
Organism: uncultured Alphaproteobacteria bacterium; assembly: GCA_964449455.1. Taxonomy (GTDB): domain Bacteria; phylum Pseudomonadota; class Alphaproteobacteria; order JAJFIK01; family JAJFIK01; genus CAYUYV01. The sequence continues at coordinate 185 of CAYUYV010000089.1, forward strand.
GAAAAATGACACTTTAGAAAAGTAGGCCCTATTGCGTAGCTTGGTAAAGAGAAATCCACACCAAATCGGATGTGGTGGATGGACCCGTTGCATTGCGGTGACAGCGGTCGGGGAGGGCACGCTCGTGCGTGTCTCCGGCACTGCCCCAGGGGTCCAGCTTCACGAAGCCAGCCAGGCTCCGCGCCTCTATTTTCCCTGGGGCGTAAAGGCCCTAAAGTCCAGGTCTGGCCGGGGCCTGTCCGGCGCGGAGAGAATCGAAGGAGCACGCAATGATTGAGAATGCCCGTAAGTTCTACATTGACGGCGCCTGGGTCGATCCGGCTTCGGACCGGGGCCTGGACGTGATCAATCCGGCGACGGAAGAGGTCATCACAACCATCAGTCTGGGCTCGTCCGTTGACGTGGATAAGGCGGTCGAGGCCGCAAAGCGCGCCTTTGAGACCTTCTCCAAGACAAGCCGGGAGGAGCGCATGGCCCTGCTCGGCAAGATCGTCGAGGCCTATCAGGCGCGAATCGGCGACATGGCGACCATCATTTCCGCTGAAATGGGCGCGCCGGCCTGGCTTGCCAAGCGGGCCCAGGCGCCGACCGGGCTTGGCCATTTCGCCGGCACGCTTGAGCTTCTGAAAACCTATGAGTTCGAGCACGACATCGGCACCACGCGCATCCGCAAGGAGCCCGTTGGCGTGTGCGGACTCATCACGCCTTGGAACTGGCCCATCAACCAGATTGCCTGCAAGGTCGCGCCGGCCATTGCCGCAGGCTGCACCATGGTCCTGAAGCCCTCCGAGATCGCACCGGGATCCGCAATGCTCCTTGCCCAGATCATGCATGAAGCGGGTCTGCCGGCCGGTGTCTTCAACCTGGTGAATGGCGACGGCCCGACCGTGGGCGCCGCTATTTCCGGTCATCCGGGCATCGACATGGTCTCCTTCACCGGCTCCACCCGGGCAGGCATCGAAGTGGCCAAATCCGCCGCGCCGACCGTGAAGCGCGTGGCCCAGGAACTGGGCGGCAAGTCCGCGAACATCATCCTTGATGATGCGGACATGGAAGCCGTGGTCGCCCGGGACACCTTCCAGTGCATGATGAATTCCGGCCAGTCCTGCAACGCGCCGACCCGCATGCTCGTGCCGCAAGAGCGCATGGACGAAGCCGCCGCCATCGCCAAGGTCACCGCTGAAGGCCTGACCGTCGGCGATCCGGGCGACAAGGACAGCCGGCTTGGCCCCGTGGTTTCTGAGGCCCAGTGGAACAAGATCCAGGGCCTGATCCAGAAGGGCATCGACGAAGGCGCAACCCTGGTCGCCGGAGGCACAGGCCTGCCCGAAGGCCTCAATCGCGGCTATTTCGTCCGGCCAACAGTCTTCGCCAATGTCACCAATGACATGACCATCGCGCGCGAAGAGATCTTCGGCCCCGTGCTGTCGATCCTCGGTTATGCGGACGAGGCGGATGCCGTGCGCATTGCCAATGACACCGAATATGGCTTGTCCGGTTATGTAACGGGCACGGATCTGGAGCGCGCCCGCGGCGTGGCCGAACAGATCCGCTCCGGCAATGTCCATATCAACGGTGCCGGGGCCGACTTCAACGCACCCTTTGGCGGCTACAAGCAGTCCGGCAATGGTCGCGAATGGGGGGTCTTCGGCCTCGAAGAATTCCTCGAAGTCAAGGCCATGATGGGCTATACGCCCAAGAGCGCCTGACACATGGGCGCGCAGCCGCCGGGGCATGGCCCCGGCGGTTCCATGTCAATGGACGGATCTGGGGGTTCCTTCATGACGCTGACCAATAATGCACCTGCTGATGGCCTGCCGGAGACGACAGAGGGGCGTCCTGTGCTGAGCATCGTCATCTGCACCTTTCAGCGTCCCGATCTTCTGGAGCCTTGCCTGGAAAGTTGCCTTGCCCAGACGGAGCTGGAGCCTGGCAGCATGGAAGTCGTCGTTGTTGACAACTGTCCGGATGGCTCGGCCAAGCCCCTGGTCGATCGCCTGATGCCCCCCGACGGCGAGCCGGCCTTGCACTATGTGAATGAGCAGCGGACCAATCTGTCCCACGCGCGCAACACTGGCGCGGCAACCGCGCGCGGCGAGCTGCTGGCCTATGTGGATGACGACAATGTGCTGCCCCCACGCTGGAGCCGGATCGCCATTGATCTGATGGCAGAAAAACGCGCCGATATTCTGTTCGGGGATGTGGATCCGATCTTTCCGGAAACCGTGGACCCGGACGTTATTGAGACGGTGCGCTTCTACTTTCACCGCCGTGTGGCCGGTGGATCGGATGGCCGGGTCCGGCCGAAGCCCGACGGCAACATCCATGACTGCCGCACCTGCAATGTGGTTCTGCGCAAGGATCTGTGTTTCCCGCCGGATGAGCCGGTCTGGTTCGACCCGGTCTTCGGCCATGCGGGCGGCGAGGATCTCGACTATTTCATGCGCCTGTGCACCCGGGTGCGGGGGCTGCGGATTTTCACCTCGCCCAAGGCGCTGATGTATGAGTACATCCCGGCAAACCGGATCAGCCCGTCCTTTGTGGTCGACCGGGCCTATCGCGGCGCCCAGGCCTATGCGGTCGCTAAAGTCCGCAACAGCGCCAACAAGCCAGTCTCCCGGGCCGTCATCGCCGCCAAGGCCTTGTTGCAGGTTGCCTTCTGGGAGTTCACCCGCTTCCGGCTCAGCCTGCGTGGCAAGGAACTCTCCGTGCCCAACGCAACCCACCATGCCCGGGCCGTCGGCAAGCTCAACGGTCCCAATATGATGTCGAAGACCGGCCCCTATCGGTGAGCACTCAGTTTTACGCCGGTTTGCGGAACGTCGCGATCAGGACGCATTTGAGCAGATCCAGACCGAGCCCATTCACTGTGCGTTCGTAAAGGAAGCCAGCCAGATAAGTGACGGGCGTGATCCGCAGATATTCCGGACGCCCCTCAATCATCTCGACATGCTCTAAACCGAGGCCGGCCTTTGCCGCTTCCCGGCGGCATGCCGAGCGGCTGTTGAGGCGGTAAAAGGTGGGAAAGGTGTCGATTTCGGAGCGGCCCCGCAAACGATTGTAATATCTGTGGAAGGCGAATGGGGTCAGGCTCGCGATCAGGGGCATGTAGTGGAACTTGCCCGGGGTCTTGATCAAGAGAACGCCGCCCGGTTTCAGGACACGGGCAATCTCCGCAATGAATGCCGTGGGATCTTCTAAATGTTCGGCCACATTGTTCGCGTAGACAAGGTCGAATGTCCCATCGGCATAGTCCAGGGTGCGCCCGTCATTGACCTTGGCTTCATCGAGAAAGGGGTTGTCCAGAACCTCCGGTGTCGGATCGACACCGCAGATCCGCTGAGCTCGCCCACGCATGTTCATATAGGTCGCAATGCCCCGCCCGGCACCGACATCAAGCACCATGTGATGGGATCGAATATGGTTTAGGATCGTGTTGCGGAACAACTGGCCGTCCCAGGCATCGCCGTGGCGGGGATACCAGGCGCGATCGAGGGTATCGGTAAGGGGCATCAAGCCTCCTTTTTTACGGAACCTAACGATCGTGGACTAAACCTGCGGCGATCCAAGGACTGATTTGATAAGCTCACCCTGTGAGTCTCTCGTTGCCCTCCGTGCATCCACCCTCAGACCCTTTGTCAAAATCGGTAGCAAGGACCGTCTGCAATGACAACCCAGGACGCCGTTTGGGGCACCCTGCCGACCGAGACCGCCAATGAACGCGTTGCGGCCCCGGCCCTGTCTCCAGTGACCATCACCGTCGTGGCGGGTTTGATTTTGGGCACGGCCTTCGGCGGCGGCGCGGCCATTGCAGCGGCCCTCGGTGCCTTGTGCCTGTGGGCGATCACGGGGCCCCAAAGGATCATCCAGGCCATCGTCCTCGCTGTGATCATCACCTCGGCCAATCCGGAACTCGGCCTTGCCGAAGGCCCCGCCATCCTCATGCGTTGGCTCCTGCTCGGGGTCTGCCTCGGGGCCGTCTTTCTGACGCTCCTTTTGACGCGCCGACAGCTGAGGCTGTGCGGCTATCATGTGGTGGCGGTTCTTTACCTGATCGTCATGTCGTTTTTCACGGCGCTGACGAGTTACAATGTGCCCATCTCACTGATGAAGCTTATCTCCTACTGTCTGGTCACGGGCACGATTGCGGTCGCCTTCGCCATTCTGTGGGAGGAGGAGCTTGAGGCCCTGCGCCGCTGGTTCGACAATTTCTGGTACGGCTTCATTCTGGCGACGCTGTTCTTCGCCGTCACGCCCTATGGTTATCTGCTGAATGGCGACCTTCAGGGCAGCATCTATAATCCCCAGCCCTTCAGCGTGATCTGCGTCTTTGGCTTTGTCTGGTTCGCCTATCGCTATGTGACCTCGCCTGACCAGCGCCGGCTCATCCTTGCCGCGCTCGCTGCTCTCCTGGCTTTCATCGCGGCCTCTGCCTCCCGCACGGCCCTGCTTGCCCTTGTGGTCAGTGTGCTGATCCCTGCCGCGATCTTCCTGACCATCCGGGTGCGGGCCCTGGACGGCGCGGTCCGCCTGCTCCTGTCTCCGGGGGCCCTGGCGATCTATGTGGTGACCATGGTGGTGCTGATGTTCTCCACCATCGATCTCGGCCAGATGGTCCATGACATGGTGCGCAAATATGAAGACACCACGAGTTTCGTGGAGGCGTTCCAGGCCGCCCGGGGCCGGGTGATCTACCAGTCCTGGGTCAATTTCCTGGAGCACCCCGTTTTCGGCATCGGCTTCGGCATTCCGTCCTCACTCGATGTGACCAATATTACCGTGGACCCCATTTTCGGCCTGCCCATCAGTTCGTCGGTCGAGAAGGGCAATATCTACAGCGCCGTCCTGGAGGAGACCGGCTTCATCGGCACGGCCTTCTTTGTCATGATCATCATCACCCTGTTCACCGCGCCCGGTGTTGTGGCCGCGAGCATCCCCATTCTGATCGCCGGCCTTGCGGTTAATCTTGGCGAGGCAATCTTCTTCTCCATGGGCGGGGTGGGTCTGTTATTGTGGGTCATGGTTGGCTTTGCCGGCAGCTTCACTGCCGCGCCGTCTGTCCGGACTGATCCCACACCGGACGCGTATTGAGGAAGGGTGCGAGCGGTGAGCCAGCCAGTGCACAAGGAGACGGCCGCAGTCCGCATCGGAGCCAGTGCCGTGCGGCCCAAGGTGCTGATTTTCGTGGCGACTTATCTGCCGGGTTACAAGTCCGGAGGGCCTGTGCGGACCATCGAGGCCCTTGTGGAGGCTTTGGGCGACCGGGTGGACTTTCACATCGCCACCAGTGACCGGGACTCAAGTGACAATGCGGCCGAGCCCGCCGAGCGCTATCCCGGAATCGCGCCGGGCCAGTGGTATAAGGTGGGCAAAGCCCAGGTAACCTATGTCGAGCGGCCAAGGTCCGCGGCCGGCTACGCCGTCGCCCTGCGCCAACTTATCCGTATCATGAATGAGGTCCGTCCCGATCGGGTCTATCTCAATTCCTTCTTCAATCCGGCCTTTTCCTTCGGCATTGTCGCTTATGCGGCCGGTTTTTCCCGGCGCACAAAGATCCTGTTGGCGCCGCGCGGTGAATTCGATCCCGGTGCCCTGGGCCTCAAATCCGGCAAGAAACGTCTTTTTGTGGCCCTGGCCTGGGCATCCGGGGTCTATGGGCGGGTCGAATGGCACGCCTCCACCGATCTGGAGGCAGACAATATCCGGCGCGCCATGGCGCCCAAGACCCAGATCCATGTGGCCTGCGACATCACAAGATTGCCCCCTATGGAGGGTGTGGAGCCCGATCCCTTCCGGGGCAAGAAAACCGGGACCGCGAGATTGTGTTTCCTGGCGCGGATCAGCCCAAAGAAAAATCTGCACACGGCAATAAAGGCGCTGTCACAGGTGACGGGCAAGGTCGTTTTCGATGTTTTCGGTCCCGATCAAGAAGCTGATTATGCTGCCCATTGCCGGGCCCTTGCCGGTGCTTGCGGCCCTCATGTAACCATCACTTTCCGAGGCGCGGTGCCACGGGAGGATGTGCTCACCGTGCTCCAGGGCTATCACGGCTTTCTGATGCCGACCCTGGGGGAGAATTTCGGACACTCGATTATCGAGGCCCTGCATTGCGGCCTTCCGGTGGTCATCGGCACCGCAACGCCCTGGCGCGGTCTTGAGAGCGTGCAGGCCGGTTTTGACGTTCCGCCCCAGGATGGGAGCGCCGTCGCAGCGGCGGTACAGGCGCTGATCGATCAGGATGCGGAGACATGGCGGCAATGGTCCCGCGCAGCCCGGCACTATGCCGCCTCAAAGCTTTGTCCGCCCGAGACCGTTGAGGCCTGTCTGCGCATGTTCCAGGGACTGCCCGCCCATGATGGTGGCCCGCGCATGGTGGCTGATGGCGCCGTCGCTCAGCCGGGGCCATAGCTTTTGCCGACGCGTTTTTGGCCAAAAGTGTGTCCGGTTTCGCGGTTCGAAAACGCGACAAATCAAAGACTGAGAGCCCTTTCAATGACCCGGACTTCTGATCCACGACACTAGGCGCCGCGCGTAAGGCGAATGAGGGTGCGCGGGGCCAGTGGTGTGATAAGGCCGTGGATGCGGTAGAGGATCAGCGCCATGATCGCCTTCTGGCCGATGGCGGTGATCGCCGTTGCGATGGCCGCGCCCAGGGCGCCATAGGCCGGGATCAGCACCAAATTGAGCACCACATTCACCGCCAGCGCTCCGAGCACCACATTGCGGAAGATCTGCTCCAGCCCGGTCATGTTCATGGTCGTGCCGCCGGGCCCAAGGCACAGGGCTGCGAACTCGCCCAGCACGATGATTCGCACCAGCGTGGCACCTTCGACAAAGTCCGCTCCAAACAGGGCCAGGAAGGTCTCGGCATAAAGCAGGGTCGCGACCACAAAGGGGGCCGCGCCCAAGGCACCCAGCGTGACCGAACGGCTCAGGATGGTCTGGACGGCACTGTGATTGCCGGATGCGAAAGCGCCCGCAATTCGCGGGCCCGCCGTGGCATTGACCACCTGCTGGCCGAGGCTGGTCAGCAGCGCAAAGCGGAAGGCCACCGCATAAAGGCCGACCTGGGCCGGATCACTCAAAATGCCGAGCATCACCGTGTCCGCCCAGCCCAGAAGAAGTCCGGCCGCTGAAGACAGCAGCAGAGGACGGGCCATTGTGACCATGGCCGCTCGATCCGCCATCGGCAGGGCTTCGCTGGCGCGCCAGAGGTCTGGCAAAACAAGGGTTCCCAGCATCAGGGTGAGCCAGATGGCGCCCGCCTGGGCCATGGCCCCAATGGTCTCAGGTCCCGTAAGGCCCAGGGGCCCGAGGAGGAGACCCGCAGCGATCGCCGGCGGTCCCAAATATTGGAGGGCCATGGCAACGGCCACCCGTCCGCGTCCCTGGGCATAGGCGGCAACCAGCAGCAGCAGCGGCTGGGCGATGAGCCCGGCGCTGATGATCTGCAGCATGGGCGCAAGGGCCGGATCCTGGAACACCGCCTCGGCCAGCCGTTCCGACAACAGAAAGAGGACGGTGGCAAGCACTGTGGCGGCGATGCCGACACGTCCCATGGCCCACCGGGCCCGCGCCCAGGCTTTGGCGCCGTCGCCGCGTGCCAGATCGGTCGCCGTGAAACGCACCAGCGTTGGCACGAAACCCTGAACGGCAAGGGTGCTGAGCATCATCAGCACGGTGACAGCCAGGGTAAAGCGCCCCAGACCGGCGGCGCCGAAGGCGTTGGAGAGGAGGCCATAAAATCCGTATCCGGCCAGAAGGCCGGCAATGCGGATACTGCCCGAGCGGAGCATGGCCCTGGCGAGGTGTCCCAGTCCGTCCCGCGCTGTCAGCCCGGGGATTTTGTCGAATAGTCCTGACCGCATGGCGGCGTAAGGTCCCCTGTCTCAAAGCCCCGCGCTAGTGTCGTGGATCAGAAGTCCACATGAGAAGTCCCGCCACACGAGACTGCATTCGGGCCGGTTGGCGCCGTCTTCGAACATGAGCGCGCGTGCGCCGGCTGCCTGTGCCCTCGATCACAGGGCCGGCACCGGGCTTGCCTGATCGGCCAAGGCGGGCTCGACCTCCGGGCGCTCGGCCAATCGCGCGCCGTCAAGCCATGGGGCGAGCGGGCGCGGGGCGCACACCCCGAGGGCATGGTCGAGGATGTCCATGAGATAGTCTGCCGGTGCCGTGCCATGGAGGTTGGCCGCCCAGGCCTTGATGCGCTGGCGCCGCTCCGCCGACGGCCGTCCCTTGATCATTTCGTCTTCGAGGCGGTGCGCCAGGGCATCGGCGTCCAGGGGCGCAAACACCGTGCCGCGCCAGGGCTCGCCCAACAAATCCGATGCCCCGCTCGTGGAGGAGGCGATCACGGGCACGCCCAGCATGAGCGCCTCATTTACCACCGCCCCCCAGCCATCGGTGCGGCTTGGAAGAACCAGCGCGTCGTGGTCTGCAAGGATCTCAAGGGCTTGGGCGCGGGGCAAACTGCCGCGCCAGTCGATCCGGCCCGCGACCTTCAGCTTTTCCGCCTGGGCCATCAGCGTGCGGCGCAAGGGCCCGTCGCCAACAATGGTCAGTGTCCAGTCCCGCGCGCGCAGTTTGGGCAGCGCAGCGATCAGGGTCCGCACGGATTTGTAGTCGACCAGCGCGCCCAAGAAGATGAGGCGATGGGGCCCGCTGCGCTCATCGGCCTGCGGAAGATCCGTTTGGAGCGGTGCGGGGAAATAGGCGAAGGGGAAGATCTTGTCGGCGGGCCAGCCTTGGGCGGCGTACCATTCGGCACCGATCCGGCCCATCGCCAGCATGAAGGCCATGGACTTCGCCATGCGCATGGCGAGCATTTGATAGCGCAGGCGCGACACTGGTGCCCGCAAACCCGTCTGACGGCCGCGCTCCAGCACCGTGCCCCAAACAAGACCGCGCGCACGTGCCAGGGCCAATGGATCCGTCCGGTAGCCGAGGGGCAGGAGGCCCGTATGGACATGGACCCGGTTGTGGGCGCTGGGGTCGCATAAATCGTCGATCTTGGCCGGGGAGGGGGCGATCAGAGTCTCAACGCCCTCAACCGCCGCATCGTCCCAGCCCATGGCGCTGCGCCGGGCAATCATCGGTTCCGCGGCGGCCCAAGTAACGGCCACATCGGCGCGGCGGGCGAGGGAGGCCATCAGGCCCGCATGGTGCGGGCTCAGGACATTCTGCCAGAAAACCAGGTGGCGCATGGGCATCTCGCGGTCATTGATTCGCAGCGGACGGTAGCGCGTGTCCCGTTAGTCGTCGCCTGAATCCTGGGACCTGTCCTTTTTGTAAGGTCCGATCTCCTCCAGTGCGGCCATGTCCTCGACCACCGCTTCCCGCTCCGCCACCAAATACCGGGCGATGGCATCCCGAAAACCCGGATCCGTTATCCAATGGGCCGAATAGGTGGCCTTGGGGACGTAGCCGCGGGCGATTTTGTGGGCCCCCTGGGCGCCTGCCTCCACACGGCCGAGACCATGGGCGATGGCGAAATCAATGGCCTGGTAGTAGCACGCTTCGAAATGGAGGAACCGGTGATCCTCAATGCAGCCCCAGTGCCGGCCGTAAAGAGCGTCGCCGCCGATGAAGTTGAGCGCACCCGCAATCGCCTTGCCCTCCCGATAACACATCACCAAGAGAATCCGGTCGGCCATGGCCTCGGACACGAGGCTGAAAAAACGGCGCGTGAGATAGGGCGTGCCCCATTTGCGCGCGCCCGTGTCCATGTAAAAGGCGAAAAACGCGTCCCAGGCATCCTCGGTCAGGTCCTTGCCGGTCAGCCAACGGATGGTGACGTCATTGGCCAGCGCCGCTTCCCGCTCCTTGCGCAGATTCTTGCGCTTGCGTGAGGCAAGGTCATCGAGAAAACCGTCGAAACTGTCATAGCCCCGGTTTTCCCACCAGAACTGTTGGTCCTGACGCTGAAGAAAGCCAAGATCGCCCAGGGCCGTCCAATCCTCCTCCGTCGGGAATGTCACATGGGCGGAGGAGACGCCAAGCTTGCTGGTTGCGGCGATGGCGCCTTTGGCCAGCATCTCCCGGTGCAGGGCGGCGTCCGGCCCTGGCTTGACCAGCAACCGGCGTCCTGTAACAGGCGTGAAGGGTACGGCGGATTGAAGCTTTGGGTAATATTGCCCGCCCGCCCGGTGATAAGCATTGGCCCAGGCATGGTCGAAGACATATTCCCCGTAGGAATGGCCTTTCAGATAGAGCGGCATGACCGCCTGTACCGTATTGTCTCCGGGCGCGGTGTGCACAAGATGCATGGGCGCCCAGCCTTCCTCTGCGCTCGCCGAGCCGGAGGCCTCCAGGGCATGGAGGAAGGCGTGGGAGAGGAACGGATCATGGTTCGCCGGGTCCGGATTGGCACAGGCGTCCCAATCCTCCGCGGCAATCTCCGCAATGGAGCCCTTCAGCTGCATCTCAAGGGGGGCTGACCCCTTGCCGCGCACAGCCTCGCCCTTCTCCGCTGCCTGATGATCGGAGCACGGCTTATTCTGATCGGGGGGCACACTCATGCCCGTCAGATCAGCTCGAAGACGCCGTCGACCTCGACGGCCACATTGAAGGGCAGGCTCGGCGCGCCGACGGCGAAGCGGGCATGCTTGCCATGGGGTTCGAGGGCTGCGGCGATGAGGTCCGAAGCGCCATTCATGACGGCCGGCTGCTGATCAAAGTCCGGTGTGCAATTGACAAAGCCGCCCAGCTTCAAACACCGGACCCGGTCAAGGTCGCCGCCGGCGGCAGCCCGGGCCTGGGCCAGCAGATTGATGGCACAAAGCCGCGCCGCGGCCTGGCCATCCTCAATTGCGAAGGCGTCCCCGAGCTTGCCCTGGAACTCAAGGCCCTTAGGGCCCAGGGGCACCTGGCCGGAGACGAAGATGTGAATGCCTGAGATGGTGTAGGGGACGTAATTCGCGGCCGGTGGGGCGGGGGCCGGCAGGGTGACGCCAAGGGCGGCAAGCTGGTCTTCGACGCGGCTGTGCATGGTCGACGGCCTCCTAACGCATTGAGCTTGTGTCTCCCCCAACAAATGCGCGTTTGGGCCCGAAGGGCAAGCCGATGAGGGGCCGGTTTTGTCACAAATCCCGTTGCTTGGCGGCGTACATGGCCCGATCCGCCTGGGCCAGGGCCTCTTCAAGGGCCGTGTCCCCGCTGAAAAGTGCGGTGCCGATGCTCATGGAGATTGACTGGTCCGGATCACGGGTCAGCTCTGCCAGGGCCGATGACACAGCTTCGAGGGCCGCACCAAAGGGCTGGCCCGGACGCTCCAGAACGACGATCGCAAATTCATCGCCGCCCAGCCGGGCTACGGCAGCGCCCAAGGGTTCGATTTTCTGGGCAATCCGCCGCAGGACGGCATCGCCCATTGGATGGCCATGGGTATCGTTAATGGACTTGAAGCCGTCCACATCAAGATAGCACAGCAGGCCGCTCGCACCGGTTTCACGAATGGTTTTTCGCGTCTTTTCAAAAGCTTGGCCCAGCCCGCGCCGATTGAGGAGCCCGGTCAGGTCGTCCGTGTGAGACAGGGCCTCCAGCTTGGCGATTTTGCTGCGTTGGTCCGCCATGGTGCGTTCGGCCGCCGCGGCATAATCAAGCACTTTTGCGACCATGCCGAGTGCCCCGTCGCTCCCCTCGCTCCGCAAAGCCGCCAACAGCTCATGGGCCAGATCGGCCACGGGGCCCGCTTCCGGCAGAATGGCGAAGGGGTGGGTGGCGGCGTGGCTCGAAGCAAGGATCATGGCGCTCTCCTGGCAGTGACCGCGGGGGTGGACCAGCGGTGCCAGCAGGAGCAGCAATCGGCATGCCAAGGAGAAAATATATTCTTTTCAATGGCTTAGTCCGTTGAGTGGGAAAAATATGCCCCGTGAGGCGCCTTCGGCCCAGGGGAGAGTTTGCCCATCCCGGCCAAATCTGCCGACCATCATTTGGTGTGAAAAATGCGGCGTCTTTCTTTCGTCGCAAGGATGGCTCTCATATAAGAACGAAGCGTTCGTCCCGGCCATTGCCTTTTTGGGATGAAGCTTTTTGGTAAAGTTCTGCCCTGGAGATGATCGCCATGGAGCGCCCCTTTTGTTCCCCCTTCGGACTGTTTCGCCTGATGGCGCTGCTGGTTGCGGGGTGGCTGTTGACGATCGCCGGTCCCGTTGCGGCGCTGGCGCAAAAGGCTGGGGCGCTTGACCTCCAATCCCACCGGGCGGTCTACCGTATCCAGCTTGCCGATGGCGGCGTGAGCCGGGATTTCGCCCGGGCCGAGGGGCGCTTCGTCCTTGAATGGCAAAAGTCCTGCCAGGGCGCCACCCTGAACCAACGCCTTGTGACCGAGTTTATCCCTTTTGAAGGCGAGACCCTTCTGTCGGACCTGCGCTTTTCGTCCTGGGAGGCGGCGGATGGCTCGACGCTGCGGTTCTCGCTCACCAATCTGATCAATGGGACCGTGAGTGAAGAGGCCGAGGGCACGGCGGATCGCAAGCAGGGCAAGGTGACATTCACCAATCCTGGCGATCGGACGACAAGCCTGCCCGACGGCACTGTCTTTCCGACCATGCTGACGGAATTGCTGATTGATGCGGCCGTGAAAGGGGAAACCATCCTTAATCGGACGGTCTATGATGGGGCCGAGGACGGTGAGGCCATGAAGAGCACCGCCTTTATTGGCGTGCGCAAGGCGGCCAAAGGCTCAGAGACCTTCAAGGAAATCGAGGGTGGCGAGGTGCTGGCCGATCTGCCCTATTGGCCCGTCACGCTGGGATATTTTGAACGGGATGAGATGAAGGACCTGCCCGAATATCAGGTCTCCTTCCATCTCTACACGAACGGGATTTCCGACAGTCTGACGCTTGATTATGTGGATTTCCGCCTCAAGGCCAAACTCACCGAGCTGACCTTGCTCGATACCCCGGCCTGCCCCTGACCCGGCCCCCATTCCTGTAAGGCCCCCATTCCTCCAAGGATACTCCGCGATGCTCGTCAGCGAGGCCGTTGCCCGGCGCAAATCCATTCGTGTGTTCACGGACCGTCTGCCGGACCGGGCGGACCTCCAATGGGTTCTTGAGCGATCCTTGCGCGCCCCATCGGGCGGTAATCTTCAGCCCTGGCATTTCTATCTCCTGCAGGGGCCGGCCATGGACCGCTTCAGGGCCCATATCGCCGAACGGCTCCAGGATCCCACCCCGGATCCCAGGGATTATGATGTCTATCCGAAGGGCCTTCAGGAGCCTTATCGCTCGCGCCGTTTCAAGGTCGGTGAGGACATGTATGCCCTGCTCGGGATCGCCCGGGAGGACAAGGCCTCGCGCCTGATGTGGCTGGCCAATAATTTCCAGTTTTTCGGCGCGCCGGTGGGTCTGTTCTGCTTCGTGGACCGGGCCATGGGACCGCCCCAATGGTCCGATCTCGGCATGGTTCTGCAAACCATGATGCTGCTCTTTCAGGAGCGGGGCATCGACACCTGCGCCCAGGAGGCCTGGTCGACCTATGGGCGCACGGTGGCGGATTTTGTTCAGGCGCCGGAAGACCTGATGCTGTTTTGTGGCATGGCTATCGGGTACCGCGATGAAGACGCGCCGGTGAACACGCTGGTGTCCGACCGGGCGCCTCTCTCAGAGGTGATGACCGAGATCGCCTGATCTCCGGTCACCCCCTCCCATGCAGGGTCAGAAACGCTCCTGGAACGTCGGATCGGGGCTGGCCTGGCCTAGCGCGCAGCGCGCTTCGAGGATCGGCAGCACCTCGGCCACATCATCGACCGAGATCCACAGCTCCCGGGATCCCTCTCCAACGAACCCCTGATCCACCATGTGGTTGAACAGCGTCAGAAGCGGCGTCCAATAGTCCGCAATATTGACGAGCACGATGGGTTTGCCGTGGCGTCCCAGCTGGGCCCAGGTCAGCATCTCGATAGTCTCTTCAAGGGTGCCGATCCCGCCGGGCAGCGCGACAAAGGCGTCCGCCCGTTCGAACATCAATTGCTTGCGCTCATGCATGCTCCGGGTGACGAGGAGTTCGGTTACGTCCTCAAACTGAACCTCCACGGCCTTCAGGAAATCGGGAATGATTCCAGTCACCCGGCCGCCGGCCTTGAGCGCGGCTTGCGCGGAGGCGCCCATCAGGCCGAGCTTGCCGCCGCCATAGACAAGATCAATGTCGGCCTTGGCCAGGGTCTGGCCGAGGGTTTCGGCGGCGTCCATGAAACGCGGGTCTGCACCCGCGCTTGATCCGCAATAGACACACACCGCCCGGGGCATCACCATGGCGTTTATCCTTTCTTTCACGGGTCCGGAGCGCCCGTCTCATTCGCACGGATCGGGCGCACGGATCGGGCGCACGGATCGGGCCAAGCCCAATCGCCAACCCTCTGCGCTGTTTCGCCCTGCCATCCGGACCGACCTGTAGGCTCTGCGTCAAGTCTGCTTTTGCGACAGCACCTGAAGGCATAAGCTATGAAAGGGATCAGGAAGCTCTACTGGAGTGACGGGAGAGGGTGTGATCATGCGTATGCTGCTGCAGGTGGCGAGTTTCTTGGGATTCAGCGGGCTGTGCGCCGGTTTGGGCATCGCGCTCGTCACCTTTGTGCGGGACGTCATTCTCGCTCCTGCGCCCGAACGTCCGGCTATCGTGCAGGATGCGGTCACGCCATCCGCACCCGGCGAAGGCGACAAGCGGGACTCGCGCGCGCCAGGGGAAGAGGATTTGGCCGATGCTGCGGACCTCGCCCCTGCACCCTTGGATGATGATTTGGAGGCCGCCGAAGAGCGCCTCGCCGACACCGATCCTGAACCGTCCGAGGATCTTGCCGACATCGAGCCTGAGCCCGCGCAGGACAGGGCCACTCTTGACCCTGAGCTTGCCGACGAGGCGGCCAATCCCGATCCCGTTGCCCGCCGCGCGGCTGACGCGGAGTCCCCTGTGACTGTGGCCAGCCTTAAGACCCTCAAGGACACGCTTGATGGGGCAACCGAGGGGCCAAAGCAGACGGTGCCCACCTTTGACATCGTGCGGATCGACCGCACCGGGTCCGCCGTGATTGCCGGACGCTCGGAACCGGCCGCATCGGTCGCGCTCATCGCTGACGGCGCTGCCGTTGGCGATGAAGTCGTGGCTGACGAGTACGGACAATGGGTCATGGTGATCGACACGCCGCTTGAGGAAGGCACGCTGCGCCTTGCTCTTGAGGCCACGTCCGAAGAGGGCAAGGCCGTGCTGTCCGATCAGGAAGTGGTCGTCGCGGTGCCCGAACGGGCCGGTCGCAATCCGCTGGTCGTGCTTGGCGGCGGGGAAGGCCCATCGCGCATCCTCCAGAAGCCCGAGGAAACCCTCTACGCCAACGACCTGATGATCGAGACCATCGACTATGATGTGGGGGGCGGTGTGAATATCAGCGGCCGGGCCCTTCCCGATGCCGCTGTCTGGGCCTATCTCGATGACAGCCCGGCAGGGCAAGCCGTGACCGGGCAGGACGGCCATTGGGTCATTGCCCTCGACCGGGTCATCGGGCCCGGCCTTTACACCCTGCGGATCGACGAAGTGGACGATGCAGGCACGGTGACGCGCCGGGTTGAAACGCCCTTCAAGCGCGCTGAACCCAATGATCTCGTGTTCAATGACGATCAGGTCATCGTTCAGCCTGGAAACAGCTTGTGGCGCATTGCGCGTTTCGCCTATGGCGACGGCTATCGCTACACCATGATTTTCGAAGCCAACCGGGATGTCATCCGCGATCCCGACCTTATCTATCCGGGACAGGTGTTCGCCGTTCCCCAAGACGCGGCAGCGGACACGCCCTGATCCCGCTCAATCTGTGAGGTCCGCCCCTCCATGACCGCCGATATGGTTGCCCCGACGGCCCAGGCCGGCTCCGCCTCGGCCCGCGCCGGCAAGGCATCCGAGACGCCCCAACGCCAACGCTCCGCCTGGCGCATCTTTGCCAGCCTGCTGCCTTTTCTGTGGCCGTCCCACCGTCCTGGCCTGCGCTTGCGTGTCATCCTGGCCCTGATCGCCATGGTCGCGAGCAAGGTGATCATCGTTTATGTGCCTTTTTTCTACAAAGGCGCGGTCGATGCCCTGGGCAGCCAGGAGGGGCGGGAGGCGGCGCTGATTGCCGTGCCGATTTTCCTGGTGCTGGCCTATGGTGTGTCCCGCGTGTTTGGCCTTCTGTTCGGGGAACTTCAGGACACGCTCTATGCCCGGGTCAGTGAGGCCATGCAGCGGGGCCTGGGCCTGCGCATTTTCGACCATGTGAACACGCTGTCGTTGCGCTTTCATCTGGAGCGCAAATCCGGCGGCCTTCAGCGGATCATGGGCCGGGGGCTTTATCTGGCGGACTCGCTGCTCCAAATTGTCCTGTTCCGGATTTTGCCTTCGACCATCGAATTCGTCTTTGTGGCCGTCATCCTTACCACCGTGTTTGGTGCGGTCTATGCCCTGATCACCGGCGTCACGGTTGTGTTTTATTTGGGGGCCACTTTCGCCATTTCCGAATGGCGCAAGAAGTTCCGCCGCACCATGATCGAGCTTGATTCCGCGGCCCATGCCCAGGCCATGGATGCCCTGCTCAATTTCGAGACGGTCAAATATTTCAACAATGAGCGCCATGAGGCGAGCCGCTATGACGGGGCCCTCGATACCCTGGAAACGGCCAAGGTGCGCACGACCGCGTCCCTGTCCCTGCTCAATACGGTGCAGAATGTCATTTTCATCTGTGGCTTGACGGTCCTGATGCTCCTGGCCGGCCATGACGTGGCGGCCGGAACACTGACCGTCGGTGATTTTGTGATGATTAACGCCCTTGTCATCCAGTTGGGCGGCCCCCTGAACAATTACGGCTTCGTCTACCGGACCATCCAGGAAGCGCTGATCGATGCGGAGCGCATGCTGGACATTCTGGACATGGCGCCGGAGGTGCAGGACAAGCCCGATGCCAAGCCCCTGAACATCACCGGACCGACCATCGCTTTTGAAAATGTGGATTTCCACTACGCGCCGGACCGTCAAATTCTGCATGATGTCAGCTTCACTGTGCCGGCGGGTCGGACGGTGGGCATTGTGGGGCCGACCGGCGCGGGCAAGTCGACCCTGTCACGGCTCTTGTTCCGCTTTTATGATGTGGTGGACGGACGGATCGCCATTGACGGCCAGGACATCCGGGATGTGACGCAGGAATCCCTGCGCCGCGCCATCGGCATGGTTCCCCAGGACACGGTGCTGTTCAACGACACCATTGGCTACAACATTGCTTATGGCCGGCCCGGTGCGACCCAGGACGATATCGAGAGCGCGGCGAAACTCGCTCAGCTCCATGACTTTGTGTCCCGTCTGCCCCTTGGCTATGACACGGTGGTGGGCGAGAGGGGTCTCAAGCTTTCCGGCGGTGAGAAACAGCGCGTGGCGATTGCCCGCACCCTGCTCAAGGACCCGCCGATCCTCATGCTCGATGAAGCCACATCCTCCCTCGATTCCCGGACAGAGGCTGGCATTCAGAGTGCACTGCGCGCCGTGTCCCAGAACCGGACGACGCTGATGATCGCCCATCGCCTGTCCACCATCATGCATGCGGATGAAATCCTTGTGGTGAATGGCGGGCGGATCGCGGAGCGGGGCAGTCACAGCGCATTGCTCAAGCAAGGCGGCCTTTATGCCAGTCTTTGGCAGCAACAAGTCGAAACGCCCGACGATGGGGCGGATGGAGGGGATCCCGAGGCCGACAAGCAAGCGGCCGCGCGTACGGCCTGAAGGTGCCTGCGGATCAGGGCTCCCTGACAAAGACGCCCCCCGTGTTTCGCTTCACCTGTCCTCGGTGTCCTGTCAGATTGAGACATGGACACGGGTTTGGGAGGCCGAGATATGGAACGGATCATCCTTACAGGAATCATGGCTCTGGCAATCGCGGTGGGGGCATTCACAGGCACGGCCCGGGCGTGGACCGAGGCGGACCGCCGTCTGACGCGCGATGAGGCCCTGGCCGATCTCGCAATTGCCCGCGATGCGCTGGAAAGCATTCATCCGGGCTATGACCGATATGTATCCCGCGCGAGCCTCGATGGGTCCTGGCAGGCGCTTGAGACGGACATCCAGTCCGGGGACGGCCTTGTGGTGTCCGACCTTTATCTGCGCCTCTCCCGGCTTCTCACGGACATTCGATGCGATCACACCAAGGCAGAGATTCCCCGCGATTTGGAGGAAGCCCGCAAGACCACGCCCAGCTTCTTTCCCTTCCGCTTCTTTGTGGCTGGTAACCGCGCCGCCATCGTTTCCGCCGCCGACGAGGCCAATGGTCTCCTGCGGGGTGATGAGATTGTGTCCATCAATGGCCGGTCCATCGCGGCATTGCTCGATGAAATCCGCCCCCTGATTGCCGTTGACGGTGACACACTCCATGCCCGCGAGCCGGCCCTGGAAGCAACCGGTGAATATCTGGGATCGGCTTTTGAGCATTTCTACGCCTTGCGCTACGGCGTCTGGGACACTGCCCAGATCACGGTTCGTCGGGGCACAGCCGATACGCTCACCGTGGCGGTCAAGCCCATCACTTTTACCGATTGGCGCGCAATGCCCTGGCCGGGTCTTGCCTATCGCCCCAATTTCAAGGACGCGGTGAGCTTGAACACAAGAGCCGCGCCCGGCGTGGCCATTTTGCAGGTCGACACGTTCGTAAACTACCGCTCGCCCGTCGATCCGCGTACGGTCTATGGACCCCTGTTCGAGCGCCTGGCCGCGGACAAGGTCAAGGTCCTGATCATCGACACGCGTCTCAATGGCGGTGGCTCCACGGATGCCATGTTGGCCCTGCTCGCCCATGTCAGCGAACAACCGTTCCGCTTCCTGCGTAGCCGCTACGTGAAAACCCTGGATCTTGCCAGGTTCTCCAAGGTGATCAACACCTGGGATCCTTCGCTGCTGACGCCGGATCCGGATCGGTTCATCCTGGAGCGGCCGAACTGGTATCGGGAGAAACCGGCAGCGGGTGACTATGATTTTCGGCTGATCGATCCCCTCAAGCCAACTTTTGGCGGGCATGTCATTGCCTTGTCGAATGCGCAGAATGCCTCTGGCGTGACCATGATGCTGGGCCGTCTGAAAGCCTTGCGGCCCGTGGACATTATCGGTGAGCCCACAGGCGGCAGCGTTGAAGGGCCAACGGCAGGCACGTTATTTTTCGTGAAGCTGCCCACGAGCGGGATTATCGTCCGTGTGCCCTTCTACCGGCAATATCTGGATGTCCCGTCCTTTGAGCCGCGCCTTGGGGTCATGCCGGACATCCCGGTCACGGTGACTCTGGAAGACCGCCTTGCGGACCGTGATCCTGTGCTGGACGCGGCCCTCGCCCGCGCCGCGGAGATTATGGGCTCCCACTAGTGTCGTGGATCAGAAGTCCGCATGAGAAGTCCCGGCACGTCCGTCTGCG
>CAYUYV010000090.1:0-2844 GCA_964449455.1 uncultured Alphaproteobacteria bacterium
AGATAGCTCATGAATTTGCCGCTCACCCCGGGCCAGAACAGCATAGGGAAGAAGGCGGCGAGGGTGGTGAGTGTCGAACTCGTCACGGGCCAGAACATTCGCTTGGCCGCGAGGCCGTAGGCTTCCCGTCGATGCAGGCCCTCGGCCATCTTCCGGTCCGCGTATTCGACGACCACAATGGCGCCGTCCACCAGGATCCCCACCGACAGGAGCAGTCCGAACATCACCATGAAATTCATGGTGAGGCCCATCGTCTCCATGATGAGGAAGCCGAACAGGAACGAGGATGGGATGGCGACACCCACAAGCAGCGCCGAGCGCAGGCCAAGGGCGGCCACCACGACCACCATCACGAGCAGGATTGCCGTGAGGATTGAGGCTTGGAGCTGACTGAGCGAGCGGTTGATCCAATCCGACTGGTCCGCAATGAAATCAACCCGAACCGGTTCCGGCCAGTCCTTCTGGGCCTCGGCCACTAAAGCGCGGACCGCATTGTTGATTTCGATGATGTTCTCGCCGACTCGTTTGGTGACCTGGACCGAGACCGAGGGATCGCCGTTGAACCGGGCATAGCCATTGCGGTCCTGGAAGGTCCGGCGGATTTCGGCGAGATCGCCGAGGGTCACCGTGCCGTCGCCACTTACCTTGATGGGCAGGTCATAGACGTCCTGTGCCGTTTCCACGAGGCCGGGGACCTTCACGGAAAACCGTCCTTCTCCTGTGTCCATGGCCCCTGCCGCCACAAGGCGGTTGTTCCGGGTGATCGCGTTCAGAAGTTCCGTCTGCGACACATCATAGGTTTCAAGCTTTGCCGGATCGATGACGACCTCAAGAAGCTCCTCCCGCTGTCCGGCGAGCTGGGCGTCCAGAACGCCGGCGATGCCTTCGAGATCGTCTTCGAGCCGCTCGGCAAGGGAGAACAAGGTGCGCTCGGGGACCGGCCCGGACAGGGTGACAACGATGACCGGGAAGGTGCTCGTGTTGAACTCACGCACAATCGGTTCGTCGGCGTCCTCGGGCAGTTCGGCGCGCGCCAGATCCACCTTTTCGCGCACATCCGCGAGGGCTTTTTCCTTGTCGAAATTCACATCGAATTCGAGTGTGATGCCGGCCGATCCTTGTGCGGCATAGGCCTGCATTTCTTTGAGGCCTTCGATGGATTTGACTTCCTGTTCCACCGGTTTGACGAGGAGGCGCTCCGCGTCATCCGGCGAGATGCCCTGGAGGGACAGGGAGATAAAAATGAAGGGGATCGGAATGTCGGGATCCGCCTCTTTCGGGATCGTCACATAGGCCAGCAGGCCGGCGAAGATCCCGATCAACAGCGTGAAAAGGACGGTCCGTGTCCGCCCGATGGCGGCGTCAATAATGCCGGTCACCCCAACACTCCCTTGGCTTATCGAAGGTTCCGCCCGAGCGCGCTTAGCCGTTTGTCAGGGTCGGCGTAAGAGGCGGTCCGATGGGCGCCGATGTGCGCGGCAGTGCCCCTTCGTCATCGTCGATTTGGACTTTCTCCCCGTCGGCCACGAAATCCTGGCCCACGGTGATGATGGTTACAGGATCCGGCAATCCGGTCACCCAGACCCCATCGCCTTCGTTTTCCACAATCGTCACGGGGTAGAAGCGTACCAGATCCTCCGCAACGATGGTGCGCACGCCAATTGCCCCAGCCGTGTTCAGGGTCAGCAATGAGGCCGGGATGCGGTGGGCCGGTACGGCATTTTTTGGCACGGCGATGGTGGCCGTCACACCATCGCGGACGACGGCCTGGTTCGCATTGGGCACGGTGATTTCAATTCGGAACGTCCGCGTTGTGGGATCGGCCCGGGTTCCAATGAAGCTGATCTCGCCTTCCACATTCTCGCCGGTGGCGAGATTGGCCCGCGCGCCCATGCCCAAGGCGAGGGCGCCGACTTCAAGTTCCGAGACTTGAGCGACGACCAAAAAGGGATCCTGGTCCACGAGCACGGCGCAGGAGTCCCCTTCGCGCATCAGATCACCAATCTCGACCGCGTAACGGTCGAGACGGGCCGGGAAGGGTGCCTTGATGCGCGTGTTTTCGAATGCGATCTCCCGCTCCCGCAAATCGGCCTTGGCCTGTTCCAGGGAGGCTTCGCTGGCGGCCGTCTGGGTCTCCGATCGGAAACCCCGGCCCGAGAGATCCCGAGCAGCCTTGAATTCGAGTTCCATCTGGCGCACGGCGGCCTGGGCTTCTTCAAGCCGCGCTGCCCGGCTGCGCACATCGAGCTGGCAGATCACGTCTCCTTTGGCCACCAGGGCGCCCTCCTGGGCGGGCAAAGCCACCACACGCCCTGTCGCTTCCGCACGCAAATCCAGGATCCGCACGGCTTCGGCGCGCCCCCGCACATTCAAGGATGTGGAGCGCTGCTGGGCCTCAAGGCGGGCTGCCCTCACTTTGAAGAGGGGGCCTGAGGACTCCCCGGCGCCGTTCCCACCATTTTCCGGGCCGGCGCCAAAAGGCAGCCAGGACCGCGACGTCATCCAAAGCACGATGACGGCGGCGATGATCCCCGCGAGAATATATGACCGGTTCAAGCGCATTGACCTTTCAAAGGCCGCATCTGATGGTCCGGGACCCTATTGACCGGGCCACGACGTCACAGGCGCAGCAAATCCATCTGCTCACCACTGCGTCCCAAGGAGAATGGGGGTGTGCAGGTCTTAAAGAAGGAGCTGAACCAAAGGGCCCCTTTCGCCATTCGCCGACCATAAATGACCACTTAGAGAGGGGCCAGTGCCGATGTTCCTGTCCGATGACAGTTTGTCATGGCGCGTGGACCTCGCATAATCCTTTGGTTGGGGTGTGAAGGGGCCGATCGGGAT
>CAYUYV010000090.1:2944-12601 GCA_964449455.1 uncultured Alphaproteobacteria bacterium
GGGTGTGAAGGGGCCGATCGGGATCAGGCTCAGACCGCGACTGCGGTCCGGCGCCCCTGCGCCGCCCCCGCGGAGCGCATGTTGCGCGTGAGCGAGAAAATGGGGTGTGAAGGGGCCGATCGGGATCAGGCTCAGACCGCGACTGCGGTCCGGCGCCGTTGTAAAAGACTCCCAGACCTGTCATCGCGAGCGAAGCAAGGCAATCCGGACATCCGGATTTGCAACAAACGCCTTGGGATCGCGTCAATTCGCCGGGTTCGCGATGCCGATGGCTCTTTATCAAAATCCGCTGGCGTAAGGCCTGCCACGACGCAAAAACGCCGGGCAGGGGCCCGGCGCGAACGCATGAATGCTTCAAAGATGCCCCCTTTGGAGGCGTGTCCGATCAGGCCGCGGAGGCCTCAAGGGACGTTGCTGGCTCGTCGCTGACCGGCGTCAGTTGGCTTGGATCGATGCGCGTGCCGGTGTCGAGCCCAGAAATGGCTGAGGCGCTCAACTCGTGCAGACGGTCTGTCTGCTTGGTCAGGGCCTGCAGCGTGGCGCTGATCTGATCGGTCGCCTTGCTCGTCTGGCCGGACAGCTGTTTGACCTCACCGGCAACGACGGCAAAGCCCTTGCCCGCATCGCCGGCCCGCGCCGCCTCGATGGTTGCGTTCAGTGCCAGGAGGTTGGTCTGTTTGGCGATCGCGTCGATCTCCTGCGCCACCACGGCGACCTTCTCAATCTCCGCGCGCAGGGTCTGCAGCTCATTTTCCATCGCATGCAAAGAGTTCAGCGCGTTGTCCTGTGTCTGCGTGGCCATAGGGCCTCCTAAATGGCAGTTGATCCATGTGACGCGGGCACGCTGACTGTCAGTGCAAAGACCTTATAGGGTCGCAGCCGCGCGGCAATGCCTGCGGCTGGAGAGCCATGACCCGACTGGGACCGTCACACGGGAATGCTTAACGCGACGCGCTTAATGCTGGCTTAATGTGCCAAAGCCGTTTTCCGCACTGCACGCCTCAAGACGGCGGGCGGCGGTCACGCGCGCGCGGATGTACAGGGTCCGAGCCATATTCTTCCGCAATGGAGTCCACAAGTTCGATAATGAGACGGCGGATCTTCGGATTGCGTAATTTGAGGAATGCCCGGTTGAGCTCGATCCCCTGGCGCGTGGCAATGGCCTGGAGCGCCTCCAGGGACACAAGGTCTTCCTCGCTCGCGACATCGGCGGCCTCGCCCATGCTCTCGCCTTCGAGGCCTTCAAAGAAGTAGGCAGGGGAGACGCCGAGCACCTGTCCGATCTCGAACATCCGGCTTGCCCCAATTCTGTTCATCCCCTTCTCATATTTTTGTATCTGCTGGAATGTGAGTCCGAGCCGCTCCGCGAGTTCCGTCTGACTCATACCGATCAGCATACGGCGCATTCGCACCCTGCGCCCCACATGAAGGTCAATCGGATTGTCTCGCGCCATATCACCCGCTCCTCTTGGCCCCGAATCCCGCACACGCCTAAAATCCCCAGGCTGATGAGCAAAATTTGAACCAAGTTGCCTCAACAAGGAGTTAGGAGTGTTTGTATGGCGACAATGCGTTGGCAGACGGCTTTGTTATACATGCGTGGTTCGGACAATAGAGCGGTAGGCTAAAGCCCGATGTTTAGCAAACATCCTGCAACCGCATAAAGAATAACCCGTGCAGTTGAATGCACACTAGTAAATTGAACCCGTTGTTTTTTCGAGGAAATTTCGGGCATAACGAGGCGTGTTTAGCAAAATCTCGACGATCCCAAGCGCAAGGTGTGAATTCCGAAACGGCCTTACTGCTTCAGAAATCCGGAGAATTTCTGATTCTCGGGCAAGGCGGTTTACGCGTCCCTGGCCCTGTGCGTAAATAGTAATAAGGATGACAAGTCGCTGCACCGTGGCTGTGGATCGTCTCGCGCAGTTGGGCCCTAGACCTTACATGCGCGGCCATCTCCCTTACGGCGGAGACTCTCCCTTACCGCGGAGGCAATGGGATGGTCGATTGGACAAACGAAAAGGAAGATCCAGCTCAAGGCGCCGCGCGATCGGAGCCACAATCCCCTGATTTTCCCGCCCAGTCCGCTCCCGCTGCACCTCCTGCATTTCTACCTCTTAAGTCCCCGGCGCCCGCTGCGGCGCGGTCCTCGACCTGCGCTGTGCCGCCGTCGCCGGCAATTGCCAGGGGTGACCTTGCCTCCCGTGACAAGAGAAAAACGACCCAGAAGGAGGGACCTGTGCCGGCACGGGGCGCCCCAGCGCAGCACACAGCATCCGAGGCCCCGTTCCAAGCCCGTTGCAGTTCACATTTGAAATCTTTCGTGGGCAATGCGGGGCGGGCTGATGCGTCTGCGAAACGGACGCCCCGCTTGGGGGCACCGCCACATGCGCTCAGCACTGTCTTTCAACAAACCATGGCCAACAGGGCGAGCCGGCCTGCGCTCAACCCGTCCAGCATGTCTCAGGTTTATGCCGCGCTTGATTTGGGTACCAACAATTGTCGCCTTCTGGTGGCACGGCCCCGCCGATCTGGCTTTTCGGTCATTGATGCCTATTCACGCACCGTATGCCTGGGCGAAAATCTTGCGTTAAGCGGTGTGCTTGACCCTGAGGCGATGGATCGCGCCATCGAAGCCTTGAAGGTGTGTGTCGGGAAGATGGAACGGCGCGGCGTAACCATTGCCCGCTCCATTGCCACCCAGGCTTGCCGATGCGCGCAGAACGGCCAGGACTTTCTGGAGCGCATCCATCGGGAGACCGGCCTTGTTCTCGATATCATTCCGCCCGCCGAGGAAGCCTGGCTCGCCGCCATGGGATGCTGGCCTCTGGTCGACAGAACCTGTTCCACGGCCCTTGTCTTCGATATCGGCGGCGGCAGCACGGAATTGATCTGGCTTGATCTGCGCGGGCCGTTGCGGGAGCGCACCCACCCCACTGTTGTTGCCTGGACATCACTCCCCCATGGTGTCGTGACTCTGAAAGAACGTTTTGGGACGCCCCATCTTGATCCGGAGGTTTATCCGCTCATGGTCGCTGAGGTGCGCTCGAGCCTGAAGACCTTCTCGGGCGCCGAGCGGTGGCGGCGTGACTTCGGGTCTGCCAATGCCCATATCATCGGGACGTCGGGAACGGTCACCACGCTCGCGGGTCTGATGCTGGGGTTGCCCCGCTATGACCGGGAGCAGGTTGACGGGGTCTGGCTGGAGATGGAGCGGGCTCGCTCCGTCATCCGGGAACTGGCGAGTATGGACTTTCCCGAGCGGTCCAAACTGCCATGTATCGGGACGGACCGGGCTGACTTTGTCCTTGCCGGCTGCGCCATTCTGGAAGCGATAGACACTTTGTGGCCGACACCGCGGCTTCGGGTCGCTGACCGAGGCCTGCGTGAAGGCATTCTGCTGTCCCTGATGGCCCGCCAGGGACGCAAAGGGCGTCGGCGCCGCCCGTCCGGTGGCCACCATGCCCGGCCTTGATCCAGGCCACCTGTCGGCCTAACCGTTCTCAAAATCCGGATTTCGGGGTCCGTGCGGTTGTGCGCGGCCCTTACGCCTTTGGTGCTTGAATATGTCAAAACCACCCAAACCCCCTGCGCCTCCTGGTAACGGGCCGCCCAGCAAGGGGCGAACGCGCCGGCATGCGGGCGCGTCGGCCTCACCGGCTGGCACGCGCCGTGCCGGCTCCGCCGTGCGTCGCCTCGGAGGCAATGCCGATACGGAAGATGATCCTGCGGCAAGTCGTGCACTGAAAGTCCGTGTTGAGACGGCCAAGGGGCGGCGGCTGTCCTCCTCCCGCTGGCTTCAGCGCCAACTCAATGACCCTTATGTGGCCGCTGCGAAAAAAGCCGGCTACCGGTCCCGGGCGGCGTTCAAGCTGATCGATCTTGATGACCGCTTCCATCTCATACGGTCAGGCGGCGCCGTCATCGATCTTGGTGCGGCTCCCGGAGGATGGACGCAGGTCGCGGTGGAGCGGGCCGGGGCTGACCGGGTCGTGGGTATCGATCTTGTGGCTGTGGATCCGGTTCCGGGAGCCATTCTCAAGGAACTCGACTTTCTGGATCCGGAGGCGCCGGGCATTCTGCGCAGCCTGATTGATGGACCCGTGCATACGGTTCTGTCGGACATGGCGGCACCGGCGACAGGCCATCGCACGACGGATCACTTGCGCATTGTGGCCTTGTGCGAAGCGGCCCATGCCTTTGCCCGCGATGTCCTGGAGCCGGGGGGCACCTTCTGCGCCAAGGTGTTGCAGGGCGGCGCCACTGGCAGTCTGCTTGCCGCCTTGAAAGAGGATTTCGCGGCCGTGCGCCATGCCAAGCCCGGTGCCAGTCGCTCCGATTCCAGCGAGATGTATGTGGTGGCCCAGGGCTTCAAGGGCGCCCGATCCTTGGTTGAGGACGGGCCAACGGCCCCGGACGCAGACTGACGATCCCTGGAGGAGCCGTTGCGGCCAGGAGCCATCATGAGCGCGGCCATGGAGCTGGTCGGCGAGATTGAGCGCTCCGGAAAGGGCGCGGACGACAGCCTGCGCGCCTGGGGCCGGGCCAACCGTTATGCCGGGTCCAAGGACCGGGCCGCCATTGGCGCCACGGTCTATTCCGTGTTCCGTCACAGGGCGTCCTATGCCTTCCGCATGGGGAGCGATGCGCCCCGCGCGTTGGTGCTCGCCGCCTGCCATCTGGACCGGGGCCTGTCTGTGCCGGACATCGACACCCTGTGCGACGGCTCAGGCCACAATCCTGAGCCGTTGAGCGGCGAGGAAAGGTCGGCGCTGGAGCAGGGGACAGCGGGTGAACCACCATTTTGGGTCGGTCTCAATCTGCCCCAATGGATGGCGGGGCGTTTTGATTCCCGTTTTGATCCCGCGGAGGGCCTGCCGGCCTTTGATGCCCGGGCCCCGCTGGATTTGCGGGTCAATGGGCTCAAGGCGGAACGGGACACGGTGCTCAGCCAACTGAATGCAGACCTGCACGCGGGCACAGATCATCCTAAGATGTCTTTTTCGCCCTCTCCCATCAGTCCCTGGGGCCTGCGCCTGGCGCCGCCCGGGGACGAGGGCCCGCACGGCAAATTGCCCGATATTCGTCCGCTTGCCCCGTTTCGCGACGGGCTTGTTGAGATCCAGGATGAAGGCTCCCAGCTTGCCGCATGCTTGTCCGGCGCGGCGCCGGGCGCCCTGGTGGTCGATCTGTGTGCCGGAGCGGGCGGAAAAACCCTGGCCCTTGGGGCGATGATGAAGGACCAGGGCCGCCTCCTGGCCTGCGACACCGCCGAGCGGCGCCTCGCCCGCGCCAAAGAACGGATTGACCGGGCCGGTCTCACCTGTGTCGAGACGCTCTCCTTACGCGCATGGGAGCCTGAGCGCGGACGCGGCCAGGACAGTGCCGCCGATCCCGATCTTGAGGACCTGTTCCGGCGAGCGGACCTCGTTTTCGTGGACGCACCCTGTTCCGGATCGGGCACCTGGCGGCGGCGACCCGAGGCGCGCTGGCAGCTCACGCCGGACGCGCTGGCCGCCCTTCAGAAGACCCAGGCAGGCATCCTTGCCCGCGCAGCCCGCCTTGTGCGTCCGGGGGGCCGGCTCGTCTATGTCACTTGTTCCCTGTTTGAGGACGAGAATAGCGCGGTGACCGGGCCATTTACGGCGGCTGCAACGGATTTCCAAAGTGTGGCAGCCGAAACGCTCTGGCGCGGCGCCGGCTTGCCCCCGTTGGATCGCGCCGGCGCCGTGCCATCTGGACCAGAGGACACATCCCTCCTGTTGGCGCCCCATATCAGCGGAACCGATGGTTTCTTCTTCGCGGCCTGGCGCCGGCTCCCTTGACGGAACCATGACAAGGGTGATGTATCCAAAGGTGAGGCGTTTGTGAGCCGCGCTTTCGCGCGCAGAGCAGGAAAAGGATGAGATATGGCACGGGCTTCGACCAATGGGACCAGGGGACGGCTTGCGGTCTTTGGCCTGGGGATGGCCCTGTCCTTGACAGCGCCCGCCTGCGTGAACGCCGCCGGCGTCACCTATGACAATGCCCATTCCGTATCCGCCTATCTGCTGCAGCGGGGCATTGAGGCTTTCGAGGCGAAAAAGACCTCGAAAGCCATCGA
Source organism: uncultured Alphaproteobacteria bacterium (assembly GCA_964449455.1). Lineage (GTDB taxonomy): Bacteria > Pseudomonadota > Alphaproteobacteria > JAJFIK01 > JAJFIK01 > CAYUYV01. The sequence goes on from CAYUYV010000090.1 coordinate 9,048, forward strand.
TTTTCTGGAACAGGCTGTCGTCGCCAATCCCAAAAATGCCCGGGCCTTCGCCTATCTCGGCAAGTCCCATGAAAGTGCCGGCCGGCGCGACCGGGCGGTAAAGCATTTCGAGACAGCGCTCGCCATTGATCCTGATGACTTGAAGGCTCTGCAATGGGCCGGGGAAGCGGCCCTGACCCAGGATCGGCGTGAAGATGCCGAAAAGAACCTGGAGCGTCTGCGCAGGCTGTGCAAAGAGCGCTGTGCGGAGTTCCGTACCCTGAATACGGCCATTCAGTCGGCGGAGAAGCCGGCGCAACCTTGATCCGCACCGTGACCAATACCATCCTGATTATCGATTTCGGGTCCCAGGTGACCCAGCTCATTGCGCGCCGGGTGCGTGAAGCCGGCGTTTATTGCGAGATCGTGCCCTTCAACTCGGCCGAAGCGGCCCTTGAGAAGGTGACACCGGCCGCCGTGATCCTCTCCGGAGGGCCCGCCAGCGTGACAGCGGCCGACACGCCGCGGGCGCCCGACAGCGTGTTCTGCCTTGGCGTGCCCGTACTCGGCATCTGTTATGGCCAACAGGCCATGTGCGCCCAGCTTGGCGGCGCGGTTGAAATGTCCGACCACCGGGAATTCGGCCGTGCTTTTCTTGATGTGACGGGCGCGTGCCGCCTGTTCGAGGGGCTCTGGCCGGTGGGCGCCCGGGAAACCGTGTGGATGAGCCATGGGGACCGGGTTACGGCCCTGCCGCCTGGCTTCACACCGGTCGGTGTCAGCGACGGTGCGCCCTATGCTGCCATTGCGGACGATGAGCGCCGGTTCTACGGCGTCCAGTTCCACCCCGAGGTGGTGCACACGCCCCATGGCGCGGCGCTGCTGCGCCAATTCGTGCGCGGTGTTGTCGGCTGTGCCGGTGATTGGACCATGGACGCCTTCCGGACCGGCGCCGTGGAGCGGATCCGCACCCAGGTGGGCAAGGGCCGGGTGCTCTGCGGCCTGTCTGGCGGCGTTGATTCCTCGGTAACGGCTGTTCTTCTCCATGAGGCCATTGGTGATCAGCTCACTTGCGTGTTCGTCGACACCGGCTTGATGCGGGAAGGGGAGGGGGATGAAGTGGTCCGTCTGTTCCGGGACCATTACAATATTCCGCTGGTCCATGTGGAGGCGGGCCCGTTGTTCCTGGAGCGCCTTGCTGGAGTGACGGACCCGGAGCAAAAACGCAAGATCATCGGTGCCACCTTCATCGATGTGTTCGAGGAAGAGGCGGGCAAGCTGGGCGGCGCGGATTTTCTCGCCCAGGGCACGCTTTATCCGGACGTGATCGAGAGTGTGTCCTTCACGGGTGGGCCCAGCGTGACCATCAAGTCCCACCACAATGTGGGCGGGCTGCCGGAGCGCATGCGTTTGAAACTCGTGGAACCCTTGCGCGAGCTGTTCAAGGACGAGGTGCGGGCGCTGGGCCGTGAACTCGGCCTGCCCGACAGTTTCGTGGGCCGCCACCCGTTTCCGGGGCCGGGCCTTGCCATTCGCATGCCGGGCGAGATCACGGATGAAAAGATCCGTATCTTGCGTAAAGCCGATACGATTTTCCTGGAGGAGATCCGCACGGCAGGCCTATACGACGCCATCTGGCAGGCCTTTGCGGTCCTCCTGCCCGTGAAAAGCGTCGGTGTTATGGGGGACGGACGGTCTTACGACCATGTTTGTGCCTTGCGCGCCGTAACGGCCACCGATGGGATGACGGCGGACTATTTCCATTTTGACCACGATTTCCTGGGACGCACCGCAAGTCGCATCATCAACGAGGTCCCCGGGATCAACCGCGTCGTCTACGACATCACCTCCAAACCCCCCGGCACGATTGAGTGGGAGTGAGGCGCTGAAGGCCCTCGTGAATGGCACGCGGAAAGGCAAGAATGCGGGTGACTGACCATGGCAGTTTGGACCTTAAGAATCGGTTTTGTCCTGCTTGGCGTCTCGGCGCTGATGATTGCCGGATCGAACATTGTGTTCGGCGTGGCGGTCACGGCCAGCCTGTTTGATGCCCTGTTTCAGGCCCTTGGGCTTCCGGCCAGTGACACGGGCGATCTGGCGACAGCCAATGTGGACAGCGAATTCCGATTTTATTCCGTGTTCTGGGCGAGCTATGGGGTGGTCCTGCTTGACACGGCCAGGCGTCTGCCGGACCGTTTGCCCCTGGCAGGCCTTCTCATCCTGCTCTTCTTTCTAGGCGGGATCGGCCGTGCGCTGTCCATGCTGTTTGTCGGCCTTCCCGCAACATTGTTCACCATATTGACAATACTCGAATTCGGCCTGTCCGCAATCCTGGTCATCCCCTGGCTCGTTCTGCGCCGGGCCTACCGGTCGTGAGCATTCTGGTGGCGCGGCTCTGACGCTTGGTCCCGCGGGCGGTGTGTCCGAAAGCGACTGTTTCGGTCTTAAGAGCTGCGAGCAAACCATTGTTTCAAGTGGAGCTTTTGGCTCGACCGTTTGAGCCGCTCCACTCGTCACGGTCCATTTAGCGATCGAGCCGATCCTTTGCCCACAGGCGCCAGCCCTCGGGCAGGACGTCCATGGCTGCGAGCGCCCTGAGGTCATCCGTTGTCAGATTTTTGCGTTCCAAGGTTGTCATGCGCTGAAAGCGGGCGATGGACCAGTCCTGATGGCCGTCCACGGTCCGCGCCAACCGCTCTCCCGCCTCCAGCGATCCTTCGCTCAAGACACGGAAATAATAGCCACAACGCCCCGTTTTCAGGAGAGCCTGGGGCAACCGTTCGTCTGCAAATCGGGCCGCGAATTTGAAACAGGGTTGGCGCGGCTGGGTTATCTGAAGCACAAGACCACGAGGCGCTTCGAACACATCCCCGATAAAGACGTTTTCTTCGGTAAGACCCTCGACGGTGAGGTTTTCGCCGACCCCACCAGGGCCCCAAAGGGCCTCATATTGGGGAAAGTCAGCACGCCAAGCATCGTAGTGGGAGGCAGGATAGGCATAGACGGCCTTGTCCGGGCCGCCATGGACACGCAGATCCGCAATCTCATCCCCCTCAAGACCCAGCTGATGGATCGACACCGGGCCCTCTCGCCGGGTTTTGACGATGCCACTCGGCACCTTGTTTGGACCAAGCGGTGCGATGGGGCCGGACTGAATGCTCAAGACAGTGATGACACTGGATGAATCACGCATGCTGGGGCCTCTCTTTTGGCTAAAAACGCATCCGCAAGTTTCAATGCCCCATATGTCTCCGTCTGTCTTTCAAGATTGCGGCGATCGGTTCTTGAAACCGGCTCAGCGATTTTTGCACGTTCCTCCGTGTGGACCATAGGGGTTCACGGGCGAGTAAAGGCGATTGGAGGGGATTGTCATGGCCATCGGCACTGGGTTCAGGCCCGCACAGTCTTCCGGGTAGAGCGGCATCCTTCGGGGTAGAGCGGCGTCGCATCCTCAAAATGCTGAAACAAGTCGCTCAGTCCTCGTCCCAAAGATCGCGGCTGCGTAAGGTCTCGGCAATGAAGACCTTGCTACGCTCAATGAGTTGGCCCCGGACGGCTTGATCTTCGGTGGCCAT
>CAYUYV010000090.1:12701-14699 GCA_964449455.1 uncultured Alphaproteobacteria bacterium
CGGTGGCCATAAGAGGCTTGCGGCGCGCTCTGGCCGAGACACGCCCCTTGGGTCCTGAACGCGATCAACCGATTACGCGCCAGCCTTCGGTGCCTCCCCAGCCTGACCGTCCGCCTTCGGCGGTTCGGGGAGGACCGTGCGGATGTGGACATCGCGCAAGGCACGGGGCGGCACGGCGGCGGGGGCGCCCATCATCAGGTCCTCGGCCTGCTGGTTCATGGGGAAGACTGTCACCTCACGGAGGTTTTCTTCGCCGCAGAGCAGCATGACGATGCGGTCAATACCCGGTGCAATTCCGCCGTGTGGCGGAGCGCCGTAGCGGAAAGCATTCAGCATGCCGCCGAATTCCTGCTCCACGGTTTGCGCGCTGTAGCCCGCCAGCTCGAAGGCCTTGAACATGATTTCCGGCTCGTGGTTCCGGATTGCGCCGGAAGACAGCTCATAGCCGTTGCAGACGATATCATATTGATAGGCCAGCACGTCCAAAGGCTCTTGGGTCCGCAGTGCCTCGATGCCGCCTTGGGGCATGGAGAAAGGGTTGTGGGAGAAATCGATCTTCTTTTCCTTATCGTCCCACTCATACATGGGGAAATCGACGATCCAGCAGAAGCGGAAGATCCCGTCTTCCTTAAGGCCCAATTCCTCGCCAATGCGCACCCGTGCCGCACCTGCCAGGGGGCACACGTCGCTTTCCTTGCCGGCGGCAAAGAACAGGGCATCCCCCGCTTTCACGCCGGCAAGGGCGGCCATGGCCTGGATGGCATCGTCCGGCAAGAATTTGGCGATCGGCCCCTTGCCGGCCAGCGCGCCGCCTTCACCCTCCTCGAACAAAACATAGCCAAGGCCGGGCGCTTTCATCTCTGCGCGCGCCCAGTCATTAAGCTTGTCGAAGAAGCTCCGTGGACGGTCGGAACACTGGGGCGCAGGGATCGCCCGCACCACACCCCCGCCCGCAACGGCCTGTTTGAAGGCTTTGAACTCCACATCATCGCGGGTGAAGATCTCGGTCACATCCACGATTTCCAGGGGCACCCGCAGGTCAGGCTTGTCCACGCCATATTTCAGCATGGCTTCTCGATAGGGAATGCGCGGGAAGGCCCCGTCCGGGATCGTCCGCCCATCGGCAAATTCCTCGAACACGCCGCGCAGCACCGGCTCAAGTGCTTGGAAAACGTCTTCCTGCTCCACAAAGCTCATTTCCACATCGAGCTGGTAGAACTCACCGGGCGAGCGGTCTGCGCGGGCATCCTCATCCCGGAAACAGGGGGCAATCTGGAAATAGCGGTCAAAGCCTGCGACCATCAGCAGCTGTTTGAACTGCTGGGGTGCCTGGGGCAAGGCGTAGAACTTGCCCGGATGAAGCCGGCTCGGGACCAGGAAGTCCCGGGCGCCTTCAGGCGATGATGCTGTCAGGATCGGCGTCTGATACTCCATGAAACCCTGGTCGACCATCCGCCGGCGGATCGAAGAGATGATCTGGGAGCGGAGCACGATGTTCCGGTGCATGCGCTCACGCCGCAGGTCGAGGAAGCGATAGCGCAGGCGCGTGTCTTCCGGATAGTCAAGATCGCCGAACACTGGCAGGGGCAACTCTTCCGCCGCCGAGCGCAGCTCTGCTGCTTCCATGCGGATTTCAATCTCGCCGCTGGGCAGATCGGCATTCACCGTCTCTTCGGTGCGTGCCACCACGGGGCCCGTCACGGTAATCACGCTTTCGGCGCGCCAGCGCTCGACCTCCGCAAAGATCGGGCTGTCCGGTTCGATCACGCATTGGGTGAGGCCATAATGATCCCGCAGATCGATGAACAGCAGGCCGCCATGGTCGCGTTTGCGGTGGATCCAGCCCGACAGGCGGACGGTCTCACCCACATGGGTCTTGCGAAGCTCTCCACAGGTGTGGCTGCGATAGGGATGCATGGCGGAAATCCGGTCATTCTTTTGGGAAAGACATTGCCCTTTTGGGCAAAGACATTGTCCTCTTGGGCAAGACATCGTCCT
>CAYUYV010000090.1:14799-19439 GCA_964449455.1 uncultured Alphaproteobacteria bacterium
GCCGCCCCAGCCTGGCCGCCCCAGCCTGGCCGCCCCATCCCGGATGCGGGCTCCGGCCGGAGCGCGAGACCCAAACAGGGCGCGGGTAGGGCGCATGGTTGACACACCCTTGTCAAGTCCAGAGCCCGGCCGCTCGTCAGGCACGACTAAGGTGACAAGAATGCGCCTGGGCGCTGGCGGATGGCTGGGCGGCTGGGCTATAGGTTTTTCATGCGCATAATCACCGACAAAGCGGGGCTCGAGGCCCTTTGCACCGAGCTTCAACTGAGTTCCTTCCTGTGTGTGGATACGGAATTCTTAAGGGACACCACCTATTGGCCGCGCCTGTGTCTGATCCAGGTCGCCGGATCCGGTGTCGAGGCGATCATCGATCCTCTTGCCGCGGATTTCGGAGGTCCGCAGGATCATCCCGAAACGCTGGCGCCTCTGGTCAAACTGCTGGCCGACGAAAGCGTGCTCAAAGTCTTCCATGCCGCCCGCCAGGACATGGAGCTGTTCGTTCACCGGCTGGACGTGCTGCCCAAACCGATCTTCGACTCCCAAATCGCGGCCATGGTGTGCGGCTATGGCGAAAGCGTGGGCTATGAGACGTTGGTCAAGTCCATGCTGGGCCGGGATATGGATAAGAGCTCCCGCTTCACCGATTGGAGCCGGCGGCCCCTCACGGAAAAGCAGCTCGCCTATGCCATGGGTGATGTCACCCATTTGCGGGATCTCTATCCCATCCTGGCCGAAAGTCTGGCCCGGGAGGGCAGGGCGGGCTGGGTGGCCGAAGAAGTCGCAACCCTTGAAAATCCGGGGCTCTACACCCTTGAGCCGGAGGACGCCTGGCGACGGCTCAAATCGCGCAACACCTCACGCAAATTCATGGGCGTGCTGAAGGCGCTGGCGGCCTGGCGCGAACGCGAGGCCCAAAGCCGGGACGTGCCCCGGGCCCGCATCGTGAAGGACGATGCTCTGTTGGAATTGGCCGGCGCCGCGCCCAAGACCAAAGAAGACATGGAGCGCCTGCGCGGGGTTCCGAAGGGCTTTGCCAATTCCGCCCAAGGCGCCGCCGTCCTTGAGGCCGTGGCTGATGGTCTTGCGATGCCGCGCGAGGAAATTCCCGTGGTGACCAAGGCGGCACCGGCCGCTCCAGGGCTTGGGCCCTTGATCGATCTGCTCCGCGTGCTTCTCAAAACGGTGTGTGAGGACCATGGTGTTGCAGCCAAGCTCATCGCCACGACGGCGGATCTTGAGCGCATTGCCGGGGAAGATGAGCCGGACCTACCGGCCCTCACGGGATGGCGCCGCGAGATCTTTGGAGATGCGGCTTTGAAACTCAAATCCGGGCGTCTCGCCCTCGGTGCGCGAGGGAGATCCATCGCCCTTCTCGATATATCCCAGGCGCAGGAGCCTCCGCAGGCGCCGAATGGTCCTTCCGACGCTTGAAGCTTCCCGCTTGTCCGCCCTTCGGGCGAGGCGTCTGAGCCTTTCCGGCTCAGATCGTGCGCGCACAATAGGGGGGCACGCACCGGTGGCGCAGCGGTGGAAGAGTGTGGCGCAGGCTTCGAGCGACCAATAAGGCAAAGCAGGGCGATCCCATGACAACAGGACCAAACCGTATCCTCTTCGCCATCAGGCTTGCGCTCGCCGCTTTACCCACGCTCACGCGCTTCTGGGCGGGATGGGCCGGGAGGCGAGCGCCGCGCCAGCCCGAGCACCCCCTCATCCTCTATGAATTCGAAGGCTGTCCCTTTTGTCGCATCGCCCGGGAAGCGGTCAGTGGTCTTCAGTTGCCAGTCGTGTTTCGTCCGTGTCCGAAGGGGGGCTCGCGCTATCGGCCTGAACTGTTGCGCATCGGCGGCAAGGCCCAGTTTCCCTATCTGATTGATCCGAATACGGATACGGCCATGTATGAGAGTGCGGACATTGCCCGCTATCTCTTCAAGACCTATGGGCAACGCATGCAGCCCTTGAACCGGTATTTTGGCATTCTCGACAGCATTCTGGCCTCCTTGAGCCTTGCCTTGCGCTTCGGGGCTGGCTCTGGGACCCGCAATCGCACCGTTGAGATCACTGCGCCATTGGAGATGTGGGGTGTGGAGGCCGACCCGCGGGCCCGCCTGCTGCGGGAGGCGCTGTGCGAACGCGAACTGCCCTATCTGCGTCGCCCCGGGCGCGGACCCGATGGGGCCGCCGTGGCCTTGCGCGATCCCAATGGCGCCGGCGTCCTGGCAAGCACGGCCGCAGACGCGCTTGCCCATGTGCACAGCACCTATCGGTGACATCATGCGTTTCGTTCTTTTGATCATTTCCCTGATGACCTTGGCGTTTCTCACCATCGCGCCAAGGACCATGGCCCCGGGCCTGTCTTCGCCGGCCCGCGCATCACTCATCGATGAATGCGGCGGCCTCGGTGATGATGATCGAGGCCTTGCGGTGATCCGGGGACGCATTTTGCGATCCGTCAACGAGCATCGGGGGCAGGCCCGGCTCACCCCCCTTACCGGCAATGTCCGCCTTGACCTTGTGGCCCAGGCCCATGCCGTGGATATGGCAAGGCGGCGCACCATGAGCCATGAGGGCACGGGTGGCACCCGCGTCGGCGATCGGGCGGACCGGGGTGGTTATGCCTATTGGCGTATTTCAGAGAATGTGGCTGCCGGCCAAACCAGTGTCATCACGGTGATGGACAGTTGGCTGAACAGTCCGTCCCACCGGGAAACCATCATGATGCCGGAGGGCCGGGAGCTTGGCCTCGGCTTTGCCATTGGGGAGCGTGTCCCTTCGAGACGCGGCAGCATTATCCGGGGCTGTTACTGGGTGATGGTCGTTGCCCAGTCTGCCGAGCGGGGAGGACCCGGCCCCGGCGGCGAGGAATGTGGCGATCTTGGTACGGACCGCTTTGATCTTGCAGCCGTCCGGCAGGGTGTTCTGACGGCCGTGAATTGGGAACGGGGCCGGCGCGGCCTTGCCCTGCTGCGTCCTGACGGAGTGTTGGACCGCATCGCCCAGGGTCACGCGGGCGACATGGCCCGGGGACGGTTTATGGATCACAGGGGCTCGGATGGCAGCACCCTTGCCATGCGCGCCGACCGGGTTGGCTATGACTATCGGCGCATCGCGGAAAATGTCGCCACCGGACAATCAAGTGTCGAGCAGGTCATGGAAAGCTGGATGGGCAGCCCCGGACACCGGTCCAATATCCTGGCCCAAGGCATGACCGATTTGGGCGTGGGCTTCACACAAGGGGCGCGAGTGCCCTCAAATGGCGGCGGTATCGTGCCGGGCTGTTACTGGGCCATGGTTGTGGGTGTGCGGCAGGACCGGTAGCCTCGCGCCGTATTGGTTTCGGTGTGGGGAGGTCGCCATGTTCAATCTGCTGAAACTGCCGCTGTTTTTGCCGACCTTCTGGGCGGTCCTGTTCCGGCCCATGCGTTTCTTTACGGACTACCATGCCCATGTGCGGGAGCGGCCGGCCCGGTTCTGGACGCTCAATGAGGAACGGGGCGCGGACCGGCATATGGGGCCGGTGAAATTCGCCACCCTGGCCATTGCCTTTAGCAATTTATTGCTGCCCCTCGTCCTCAATTACGGTGTTCAGGCCGGTGCCATTTCGCCGGATTTCAAGGATTTCGCCGATTGGGCGCAAGCCCAGGGCTATCTTGAACCCTTGAGCGTGACGGGTATCTGGTTGATCGACGGCGTGATCCGCGAGGTGGCCTTCCTGCTTGTCTTCTACAGTCTGGCGGTGCTGGTCGCCCTGTTTTCCGCAGGTGCGGTGCCCGTCCGGTTCGCCGCTGGCTTTTTCTTTTACTGGAATGCCTGGAGCCTGTTTGGCGCCGTCGCCGATGTGGGCATGATCCTGGTAGGGCTGTTTGTGCCGGTCTATACGACGCCCGTGCCGATGATCATTGGCACGGGCGTCTATGCCATTTCAGTCTTTATGCTGCTCGGTTTCCCGGTTCTGTTCTGGCCCCGGATCACCGGTGCGTCCCGGGGCCGTGTTGTGTTTGCCCTGCTGGCCGGCCTTGGCACCTGGATCGCGATCATTGCCGTGGTCGCGCCCCTGGTGGTCGATGTGCCAAATTTTCAGTAGGGTGATTGTCTTAAAGCTGGGCCTCAGTACCCAATCGCCATACCGTCCTTGCGCATTTCCGACGCGCCCCAATAGGCCCCCGTTTCGGGATGGCGCAGGATGGCCTGATAGCCGCCGAATATGCCATCGCCCAGGCGCACCCGGTGGCCCTTCTGGTCAAGCACCCGGCGGGTTGCGTCCGGATAGCCGCTTTCGATGAAGAGCGTGCCCACGGCATCGAAGGGTTCATCCGTGGGCTCACGGCCACCCCCGTGGAACCAGCGGGCCGCGTCGCCGGCTTCCTGAACATTCATGCCGTAATCGATCATGTTGATGACGATCTGCACATGGCCCTGGGGCTGCATGCCGCCGCCCATTAGCCCGAAGCTCATATAGGGCTCGCCATCCTTCATGATGAAAGACGGGATGATGGTGTGGAAGGGCCGCTTGCCCGGTGCGTAGACATTGGGGTGATCCGGATCGAGCGCGAACAACTCACCGCGATCTTGGAACATGAAGCCAAGGCCATCGGCCACGAGGCCCGAGCCCATGCCCCGGAAATTGGACTGGATCAGGGAGA
>CAYUYV010000091.1:0-6021 GCA_964449455.1 uncultured Alphaproteobacteria bacterium
AAGTCCGCATGAGAAGTCCCGGCACGTCCGTCTGCGGACTTCTGATCCACGACACGAGGGCCGCGCGTTAGCGCTGTGCCCTGGCGGCGGCGGCAAGGCCTTCAAAGGCGGCCTGGATGCGGCTTTGCTGATCCTGGACCGGGGACCCACCAGCCGGCGCGGCCTTGGCCTTTTCGCGATACATGCGGGCATCAAGCCGATCGACCCGGTCATAAAGCCGCTCGCTGCGGGTCAGCAGGTCAAGGAGGCGCGGCGGCAGCTCTTCCATCGCGTCAGGCGCCGTCCCACGACAGATTTCCTGGGCGCCGAGACGATATTTTTCCTCGCGGGCTTCGGCCGGGCTCATCTCGCCTTCCCGGATCGCCTTTTGCACCAGGAGCCAGGAGGCGACCTGCATCAGCCGCGTGGTCAGGCGCATGCTTTCACCGGCATAGGCAAGGGCGGCCTTGCGGGTCAGGCGCCGGCTTTCCTGTCGACCCTCACCATCCAGATAGGCCGCGGTTTCCTCCACCATGGCCATGCCATCGGCAAAGGTCCGCACAAACAGCTCCGATTGGGCGAAATCGCCGACCGCACTTGCCCATTCCGTGTCGCCTGCGCCCACCGTGAACTCCTTCATCCCGAAATCAATCATCTGCCGCCACCCTCGCGCGCTCGGATCTGTCCTGATGCCGAGGTCTGCAAGCGATGCGCCAGCCTCGCTGTCCCATCCCCACAGCCGGTGCGAGCACATACGGGCATGGGCGCGCGCATGAGGCGCGCCGCGGCGTTCAGGTCTTGAACACCGATGCGGCGGCGCTGCGCGCGCCTTCCTTGGACTTCAACATCGCCCGGGTGCGTTCCATTTCGGCATCAAGGGCATCAAGGCGCTCGGACAGTTCCGCCTCCGACAGGCCGCTAAGATCATCGGTTGACGACAGGCTGGTCTTAGCCGTCTTGCGGGGCAGGTCGCCCTCCATATCCATGTTACGCTCCTTATTTAAGCTGCGCCCAACTCGGATCACCACCGCCAAAGGATAAGGACATGTCATCGCCCATGCACCCCGAGACCATGACCGCCGTGGAAATCGCGGAACCGGGCGGCCCCGATGTGCTCAAGCCGACCACCCGGCCCGTGCCGCGTCCCGGCCATGGCCAGATTTTGATCAAGGTGGCCGCGGCTGGGGTCAACCGTCCCGATGTGATCCAACGCCAGGGTCTCTATCCACCGCCCAAGGGTGCATCGGATCTGCCGGGGCTCGAAGTGGCGGGCACGGTTGTGGATTTGGGCCCCGGCGCCCAGGGCTTTACCGTCGGTGACGGGGTGACGGCGCTGCTGCCTGGAGGCGGCTATGCGGACTATGCCGTGGCGGATGCCGCAGTCGCATTGCCCGTGCCCGCCGGCATGACGCTGGAAGAAGCGGCCGCTTTGCCAGAGACCGTGTTCACGGTGTGGACGAATGTCTTCGAACGGGGCGCCCTCAAGGCCGGTGAGCGTATTCTGATCCATGGCGGGACAAGTGGCATCGGCACCACGGCGATCCAGCTTGCCGCGAGCCTCGGCGCCCGGGTCTTTGCCACCGCCGGTTCCGCGGACAAGGTCGCGGCCTGCGAGACCCTCGGCGCGGAAAAAGGCATCAATTATCGGGACGAAGACTTTGTAGACGTCGTGAAGACCCTCACGGATGGGGAAGGCGTCGATGTGGTGCTGGACATGGTCGGCGGCTCCTATGTGGAGCGAAATCTGCGCGCCCTGCGTATGGATGGCCGCCTGGTGATGATTGCCTTCCTGGAAGGCCCCCAAGTCGACCTTAATCTTCTGCCGATCATGTTGAAGCGGCTGACGGTGACCGGCTCGACCCTGCGGCCACGCTCCGTGATGGAAAAGGCGGCCCTTGCCGACGCCGTTCGCGCCCATGTCTGGCCCCTGATCGAGGGGGGACAGGTAAAACCCATCCTCGACAGCCGCTTTGCCCTCAAGGATGCGGCGGCAGCCCATGAGCGCATGGAGTCGAGCGGTCATATCGGGAAAATCCTGTTGATCCCCTGACCCGGCTCACGGCAAGACAAAACGCGCAAAACACGCGATCCGAGGGCCGCGCACGCGGAATTTGCTTCGTTCCTTTTCCCTCGGCGTGATAGCACTTATATCGGCAATGATTTCCACAACAGTCTGCTGGGCGTGGGAGGCGGAAACCAAGGGTGTCCGCACGGGATTGGTGTTTTCCCGCGCGCCCCACCACGGACCCACCGGCAGCTGTGGGACAAGAAGAGGAGCATGAATGGCTAAGCCGCTGATGCCGAAGGCGACCGCCGTCTGGCTGGTCGACAACACGGCGCTGACATTTGATCAAATCGCTGAATTTTGCGGTTTGCACCCGCTGGAAGTGAAAGGCATTGCCGACGGCGAAGTGGCCCAGGGCATCAAGGGTATGGACCCGGTCGCCAATGGCCAGATCAGCCGCGAGGAGCTGGACGCCGCCCAGGCCGACCCCGCCCGGCGCCTGACATTGAGCAAGACCAGGGTCACCCTGCCGGAAACGAAGAAAAAGGGGCCCCGCTATACGCCCGTTTCCCGTCGCCAGGACCGGCCGGACGCGATCACCTGGCTTCTGCGCTATCACCCGGAGATTTCCGATCCCCAGATTTCCAAACTGATCGGAACCACCAAGCCGACCATCCAGGCGGTTCGGGATCGCACTCACTGGAATTCATCCAATCTGAAGCCCGTCGATCCAGTCACTTTGGGCCTGTGCACCCAGTTGGAACTCGATGCCATGGTGCAGGCTGCCGCAGACAAGCGGGCGGCCCAAGTGCAGCTCAATCCGGAATTGGCGGACGAGGATGGTCTGCGCCCGGTCGATGAAACGCTGGGCTATGCCTCTGAAGAGGCACCGCGTTTCGACGATGGCGCGACCGGGGACGAAGCGACCCTGGAAAACCCGGCCGAGCGCGGATCCGAGATCGAACATGGCGCCAGCGACGAGGCCCTGGACGACCGCCTCTAAACTTGGCGGCTGTCACTCAGGATTGCTTGCGGTGTCTGTCGTGTAGTTGAGCGCCAGACGCCCACCATCGGCAAACAGACATTGCCCGGTGATGTAGCTGGAATCGGCTGACGCCAGGAAGCGGGCGACACCGGCAATCTCATCCGCCTCACCGATACGGCCCAAAGGGGTCCGCTCCAGCACCTTTTGGCGGGCCCGGGGATTGTGAACGACGGATTTCATAATATCCGTATTGATGCTGGCCGGCCCTATGGCATTTACCCTGATGCCATAAGGCGCAAGGGACAGGGCCATGACTCGGGTCAACTGGTTCATGGCGCCCTTGGAAACGGCGTAGGGCACCTGGTCGGGGATGGCCACCACGCTGTTGATCGACGACATATTCACAATGGCATAGTTGCGCTTGGCATCGCGCTCGGTGGACTCCGCTTCGGTCTTGATCTGTTTGACCATCTGACGGGCAATCGCCTGGCTGGTCAGAAACGCGCCCTTCACATTGGTGCGCATAACCCGGTCATAGTCAGCCTCTTCCAAATCCAGAAAATCCGCGGCGACCGTCGTGGCGGCATTGTTGATCAGCACGTCGATCCGGCCATAGGCGTCGAGGGTCGAGGCCATCAAATTGTGGAGGTGCAGACGATCGGCGACGTCGCAATGGACAAATAGCCCGTCATAGCCGCTGGTCTTCAGTTCCTCGACCGCATCCTGGCCCCGATCGTCGGCCGTGTCGGCGATGACCACGCGAAAGCCGTCTCGGGCAAAACGGCGGGCACAGGCCAGCCCGATGCCCCGGGCGCCCCCCGTCACGACCACGACATTGTGCGCGCGCGCCATGGATACTCTCCCGATTGACAATCCGCCGATCGACGGTCCGGTTCGCAGGCCACCTTTGGCGCGATACGCCTGCCGATAGACCGGCCCGCCCATGGCCCGTCAGGTCATGCCTCAGGCCATGATTTGTCAAGCGCGCGCCCGGAGCGACGGGCTGGCCCCGCTTGTGGCAGCGCCGCCGCTCACTTAGCCTGGGCCAGTGACACGATAGGAAAAGGTCCACAAAAATGGGACGCATCGGGACGGTGCCTGACGCGGGTTGCGTGCCAGAGTCCGAGACCGGTGGCCGCAGGCTGCACCTTTTTGCGACCCACGACCCGTGCTGAACCGGAGCCGAACCCATGAGCCAATCCGCCTATTCCCGCGACCTTGACAAAACGCCTGCCAACGACACACCGCTGACCCCGCTTACCTTTCTCAACCGGGCGGCCGAGGCCTATCCGCAGCGCACGGCGATCATCCATGGGGACTATCAATGGACCTATGCCCAGTTCCAGGCCAACACACGGCGTCTGGGCAGTGCGTTGAAGGCCCACGGCATTGGCAAAGGCGATACGGTCGCGGTGCTGGCGCCCAATATCCCTCCGGTGCTCGACTGCCATTATGGCGTGCCGATGATCGGGGCGGTGCTGAACACCATCAATATCCGACTGGATGCGCGTGCGGTTGCCTTCATCCTCGACCATGGCGAAGCGAAAATCCTGTTCGTGGACCGCGAATTCGCTCCCCTCGCCGCCGAGGCCCTCAGCCTTGCCTCCGTCAAGCCCCTCGTCATCGACATCGATGATCCGGACTATGACGGCTCGAATGCGCGGATCGGCTCGATGGAATATGCTGACCTGCTGGCCGGGGGTGACCCGGATTTCAATGGTCCGGGGCCGGATGATGAGTGGGACGCAATCTGCCTCAACTATACTTCGGGCACCACAGGCAATCCCAAGGGAGTCGTCTATCATCACCGAGGCGCCTATCTGGCAGCCATCGGCAATGTGGTGACCGCAAACATGCATGGGCGTCCCGTTTATTTGTGGACCCTGCCCATGTTCCATTGCAATGGCTGGTGCTGGACCTGGGGGATTTCGGTTCTGGCGGGCACCCATGTGTGCTTGCGCCGGGTCGAGGCCAAAGCCATTTACGAAGCCATCAAGACCTATGACGTCACCCATATGTGTGGCGCGCCCATTGTGATGGGCATGCTGATCAACTATCCCGATGACCAGCGCCCCCGCCTTGACCGGGTGATCGAGTTCTACACGGCCGCCGCCCCGCCCCCGCCCTCCACCATCGCGGCCATGGAGGAACGCGGCTTTTACATCACCCATATCTATGGCCTCACCGAGACCTATGGGCCTTCAGTGATCAATGCATGGCATGAGGAGTGGAATGATCTTCCGCCGGCGGAGCGGGCCCGGATGAAAGCGCGCCAAGGCGTGAAATACCAGGTGCTGGAAGGGCTCTCCGTGCGCGATCCGGAAACCATGGAAGAGGTGCCCAAGGACGGCGTGACCATGGGCGAAGTGATGATGCGCGGCAATATCGTCATGAAGGGTTACTTGAAGAACCCGGCCGCGACCCAGAAGGATTTCGCCGGTGGCTGGTACCATTCGGGCGATCTCGGCGTGTGGCATGAGGACGGCTATGTTCAACTCCGGGACCGCTCCAAGGACATCATCATTTCCGGCGGCGAGAACATTTCCTCGATTGAGGTGGAAGATGTTCTGTACACCCACCCGGCCGTGCTGGAGGCCGCAGTCGTGGCCAAACCGGATGAGAAATGGGGCGAAACCCCAGTGGCCTTCATTGCGCTGAAGACCGGCTTTGAGAAAACCACCGTCGAGGACATCATCGCCTTCTGCCGGGAAAATCTCGCCCACTACAAATGCCCCCGCCATGTGGTGTTTACGGAGCTTCCAAAGACTTCCACGGGCAAAATCCAGAAATTCAAACTGCGCGACCGGGTGGACGAGCTCTAACCGGCGCATGGGCCACGGGGCCGGCCGGTGAGTAAAGAAAAGGGGGACGGGATGCGAAGGACATCGGCCAGCCCGCCGGGTCAGGCGGTGCCGATGCACAGGAAGGGAGACAGGGCGATGAAGCGCCGGCAATGCTCATCCAGCACCGGGATTTCCTTGGCGATCGCCCCCTGACCGGGCATCTGATAGACGGACCGCAGGCTTTCTTCGTCATAAAGATCTTGGGTCAT
>CAYUYV010000091.1:6121-19349 GCA_964449455.1 uncultured Alphaproteobacteria bacterium
GTCATAAAGATCTTGGGTCATCGGTCTGCTTGCCCGCTTCCGGCGGTGACTTGAGGGATCCCGCCACGCCGATGGGATCCAGCAGCGCAAAAAAAGCGGCTCCCAGCCTCGCGCCAGGCATCGCCCTTTCTGGTGCCTGATCACAACGCTCATCCGCTAAGAGATTGTACTGGCAAGGCCAGAATTACTTTCGGCCAGTTCAGAGTCTCTTGAACAATCACCCAGAAGAATTGGTGGGGTATTTTATTAAGTACTTTGTGGCCACCTCTAAGGGAGCGTCACCACAGAGACACGACCTATTGTTGAGTGGTCGCGCTGCTGCCATACCGCTATGACGCCACACCCTCTCATGGAGGCCCGCGGCGTTTGCGGCGCCGGTCGGCACGTGGAGCAAGCGGTGGGTTTGTCTGCTCTTTTTCGCATCGCATTGCGCTCCGGTCCGCGAAGAGATGACCAATGAAGATTGAAGCCATAACAGCGAATATTGGTGATTACACCAAAGACGCCATCCTTGTCACCGAAGCCGAACCCTTCGTTGGAGACGGTCCTAAAATCGTCTGGTGCAACAAGGCGTTCACGGCCATGACCGGCTACAGCCTGGACGAAATTCGCGGCCGGACACCACGGCTCCTGCATGGACCGGAAACCGGACGTGAGCCCCTCGACGAAATCCGTGCCGCATTGGAGAAGTGGCAACCGGTCGTTGCGACAGTCAAGAACTATACGAAGTCAGGTGATCCATTCTGGTCCGAGCTGTCCATCGTTCCCGTTTCGGATGAGACGGGCTGGTATCACTACTGGGTCTCAATTCAACGGAACGTCACCGAGCGTATCGAACGCGAACGGCATCTTGAAGCCCGAAACCGCGCCCTCGCAGCTTCAGAACGCACACTCAATGAAGAAAAGATACAGCTCGCCGGAATTGCCGCTGTTGCTGAATTTGCCCAAGACTACATCACAATCACAGACCCGGACTTTAATATTCTGTGGGCGAACCGTGCCTTTGTCGAGCGGAGCGGCTATCCGCTGGCCGCGATTCGCGGCGCGACCCATTGCGACCTTCTTTCGAAACGTGGAGAGGTCTACCCATCCCGCGAAGTGGCAACCAAGGCCATTCTCAATGGTCAGTTCCAGGACGGCAGTGTCCGCAACATTGACCGCTTTGGCAATGAATACTGGACGGACATAAGGGTTTCTCCCCATAGGGACGAGAAAGGCGAGATTTCCCGTCTCGTGATTGTCGAGAGAGACATCACCGAACAGCGCAAACAGCAAGAAGTGCTTGAGCGGGCCCAAAGAGAGATCCACTGGGCAGCACTGCATGACAGCCTCACAGGTCTGCCCAATCGCCGCGGCCTTGAGCGCAACTTCGATCAGATCCAGAAGGCGGCCACACGGCACGGCCGCAGCCTGGCGGTCCTCCATATCGACCTCGATCGGTTCAAACAAATCAATGACACTCTGGGACATGCAGCCGGGGACATCGTCCTCACGGAAGTGACGAGCCGGCTTGAAGCCTTCCTGGGCCCCGACGCCACGGCGGCGAGAATTGGCGGCGATGAATTCGTTGTCGTCGTCCTTGTGCGACAGCCCGATCAGAGCATCGAAGATCTGGCGCTCCGAATCCTGAATGAAATGGCCCGCCCGGCCCTGGTGGAAAGTGTCGAATGCCGGTTTGGCGTCAGTATCGGGATTTCCCTCCGGCATGATGGTGCCTTCGACCTGGCGGCCATGATGATCGAGGCGGATATCGCGCTTTACAGAGCCAAGGCCATGGGCCGCAATCGTGTCCATCTGTTTACGGAAGAGCTGGCGCGAGAAACGTGCCGACGCAAGACCTTGTCCGATGAGATTATCAAGGCCGTCGACAATGAGGACTTTTTCACGCTGTATCAGCCCCAGGTCAGCGCCGAAAATGCCGCTCTTGTCGGGGTGGAAGCGCTTGTCCGGTGGGATCATCCCGATAAGGGGGTGATTGGACCGGACAGTTTTCTGCCCATTGCCAGGGAGCTCAATCTGGTGCCCGAGATCGACCGCCAGGTGATGATGCGCGCGCTGGCCGATAAAAACATGTGGTTCCGCAACGGGCTGGACATCCCCAGTGTATCGGTCAATGTGTCCTCCCGGCGCCTCAAGAGCCAGGGCCTGATCGATGAGGTTTCCAAACTCAGCTTCGCCAAGAACACCTTGAATTTTGAGCTGCTGGAATCGACGTTTCTCGACGACTCCGACAGTGAAATTCTCCACACGCTGAGCGCCTTGCGTGAGCTTGGGGTCAATATCGAGATCGATGATTTCGGCACAGGGCATGCCTCGATCATGGGTCTGGTCCGCGTCAAGCCACAACGGCTCAAGGTCGATCGCAGCATCGTGGCCCCAATCGAAGAGTCAGCCGAACGCAGGCGGCTGTTCGAACTTATTGTTGAAATGGGACGCACACTGGGCATTGGTGTCACAGCGGAAGGCATCGAGAACGAACGCCAGGCCGAGATTGCCAAACAATCCGGATGCACCGTACTCCAAGGCTTTCATTTCTGCCGCCCCCTGACCGCCGGAGATATTCTGTCCACCTATGGGCGAGCCCTGGATGAAGCCGTCTGAGGGCATGGCTCATACTGTATGGTCCAGAATATGTTGGCTGGATGCATTCAGTGCGGCCCCATCTTGATGCCACCGCTCGATGCAACCGCGGCCCTGGCCAGCGACCAGGCGCATCAAACCGGCACACCGCCGAGCTTTTTGGCACTTTCAGGCGCCATGATTGACAGCGTCCTGCCCGCGACCGGCCCGAACGGGGCCAGCGCGCCTTTCTCAAAAGCGTGGTCGATTTCCTGGGCCGCTAAAGCCTGCCGTCAGTGGGCAAGCAGGATCGGCATCGGGGCATGGAACAGGACATGGCGGGTCGCGCCGCCGATGATCAGCTCCCGGATACGGCTGTGGCCATAACCGCCCATGACAATCATGTCTGACCCCATGGACCGGGCCTGCTCGATGAGGACATCACCGGTGGGCCGTCCTTCGGGATCCACAACATGCTCCAGGCTGTTGAGACCGTGATAGGTCAGGTATTCCGAGAGCCGATCCGTGAGCGAAGTGTCCTTGGGACCGCTGGTGACATTGAGAATGTCAATCCGGCGGGCGGATTGGAGGAAAGGCATGGCATTATGAACGGCGTGGGCCGCCTCGCTGCTGCCGTCCCACCCGATGGTCACGGCCTCGCCGATCCGGGTGATGGGCACTTCGTCAGGCACGAGGAAAATAGGCCGCCCGCTGCTCATCAGGCATTGCTGAAAGGCAGATGACAGACCAATGCCCTCATCATCCCGCGGGGTCATGAAGGCCACAAGATCGCTCAGCAAGGCCCGCGCGCCGACCACATCCGCAAACGGCCCCGTCTCCTCGGCAAAGGACAGGCTCGCCGCCCCGGGTCCGCGCGGCGCGTCGATAATCGGCAGGCCCGTGCTATGGGATAAGGCCTCAAGCTGTTCCCTGGCCCGGGTCACCGCGTGGTCGGCGGCTTCCCTTGCAGCCGTCAAAATGTCCTGGATCACGGGCCCGGCGATCCCCTCCCCCATGAAGGGAAGGGCTTCACTCGGTGGTGGACGCACGAACAGGGCCTCCAGATGCGCCTCAAGATGTTGGGCCACAACGGCGGCCGTTGTCAGAGCCAGGGCATCTCTATCCGTGCCCCCCAGGGGAACGAGGATTTTCCGAATGGGCATTTCCAAACGTCCTTTGTGGTCGTGCGGTCCGTCATGACGGTTCATTTTTGACCCATGCAGGACAGCGGCGCGTTGACCCTGATCAATAGATCAGAACGGCCACCACCAGGGCGATTTTTTAGGGGCGCTGGTCTGCTCTTTCGGCGCGGCGCTGTCTGCACCATTTGCGGCAGTGCTGGTGTTATTTCCCGAATTGCGCGATGGCAGCAGATCCTTCAAGCGCTGCTCCACGCGCCCGTAAATGGTGTTCTCCGGGTAGGATCCGTCTTCGTCGAGCTCGCCCGCGGGCATGCCCATGAGAAGTTCGATCCCCTCCTCCACGGTCGCGATCGGATAGATGTGAAAGCGGCCCGCCTCGGCGGCTTCCACAATATCCCGCCGCAGCATGAGATGGCGGGCATTGGCCGCCGGGATCATCACCCCTTGCGTCCCCGTCAACCCCCGCTGCGCGCACAAATCGAAAAAGCCTTCGATTTTCTCATTGACGCCGCCGATGACCTGCACATCCCCGAACTGATTAACAGATCCGGTGACGGATAGATCCTGTCGGATGGCTACGCCGCTCAAGGCCGACAGCAGCACATAGAGTTCCGTGGAGGACGCACTGTCACCGTCAATGCTGCCATAGTTCTGTTCGTGGACGATGGTCACCGTGAAGTGGGGCCCACGTTCCGTCGCGAAGCGCGACAGAAACCAGGCCGACAGAATTTCCACGCCCTTATTATAAACAGAGCGCCCGAAGCCCACGGAGCGTTCGATATTCACCACCCCGCCGCCGCCCGAGCGCACCCGTGCGGTCACCCGGGAAGGGCTGCCGAAACGGAAATTGGGCAGGCTGCGGACGAAGAGGGAGTTGATCTGGCCGACCTTCTCCCCGTCCGTATCCACGAGCAGCATGTCGGTGACGATGGATTCTTGAATGCGCTCGCGCAGACGGTCCGCCCTGTGGGCCTGGGCGCCCAGGGCCTCCTCAACATGCTCCGCCTGCACCACATCGGCGCCCACTTCCCGGGCGCAAAAATCTGCCTCCCGCAGAACATCCCCGATGGGCTCCATCAGGATGGAAAGCTGATCTGCGTCATCGGCAAGCCGTGAGCCATATTCGACAAGACGGGCAACCCCGGACGGGCTCAACGGCTTCAGCCCGTGGTCACGGGCCTGGGTCCCGACAAGTCGGGCATAGAACATCTGGTTTTGGTCGGTCCGCTCGATCCGGTCGGAGAAATCCACCTGAACCTTGAACAGCCGGGCGAAATCATGCTCGCGCCGAGCCAGCATGTAATAAAGGGCCGGCGATCCGAACAGAACGACTTTGACATCCAGCGGGATCGGCTCCGGCTGCAGGCCCATGGTCGCCGTCATTGGATAATAATCCGAGGCGCTTTCGATCACAGCCTCAAGCCGGGTCAGGGCCCGGGCCAGCGCCTCCCAGGCGAAGGGCTCACGCATGATCCGCAAGGCATCAACAAGCAGATAGCCACCATTGGCCCGGTGCAGGGCGCCGGCGCGAATGAGCGTGGGGTCGGTCACCAGGGCACCCATCTGGGCCCGATGTTCAATCTTGCCCAGGAGATTGGTCAAGGACGGATGATCGAGTTCGATGACCGGGGCGCCGCGAGTGCGCGCATTGTCCACAAACAGATTGATCTGATAGCGCTCGAACGGGTCCTGCCAGTTGGGTGCCCCGGGGCCGGTGGGCACGCCGGCGCGGCCGCGCTCGGGATTGTCCGGTTTTTCCGCTGCTTCCGGAGCGAAAAGGGCGATCTGATCCACAATGTCGAGGGACAGTTCTTCAAGCCAGTCATTGACTTCAGCATCGCCTGAGAATTCAGAGCGCAGATCATTGATCGAATGGGTGACAGCGAAATTCGCAAAATCCCGGTTCAATGTGCGCAGCCGGTCAACCCGTTCTGATTCCCAGCGCGGAATGGCCCGGAAGATTTCCTCCACCGCCTCCTGGATCTTGCTGATAAGGCCCTCAATCCGCTTGCGCTCGGCCTCGGGCAGCTTCATGAACTCCTCGGAGGGCATGACCTCGCCGCCCTCGCGCAAAGGCGCCACACCGATGCCATTCTGGGTACTGATAAGGGCGATACCCTGTTCCTCGGCCTTTTTCTGCAGGACGCTGAGTGCTTCTGTGTGGCGCCGCTCCAGGGCCTCATCAATTGCCTTGCGCCGGCGCAAATATTCATCACTCTGAAAGATCGCGGGCAGAGTGTTGCGCAAATCCTCAATGACGCTGGCCACCCGGTCGCGCAGGCGACGACCGTCCCCCGTGCGCAGACGAAGGGCCTTTGGTGTATTCTGATTTGAGAAATTGTTGACATAAACCCAGTCGGACGGAACCGGCTCCTCCTGGGCAAGCTGTTTCAGAAGATCCGTCACGGCGGTCTCGAAGCCGGATTTGGCGGGCCCGAGAACGAAGAGGTTATAGCCACCATGTTCAATCCGCGTTCCGAACCGGATCGCCTGAAGCGCACGATCCTGGCCCAGCAACCCGTGCAGGGGCGGCAGATCCTCGGTGGTGGCAAATTCAAAACCATCCGTTGAACAACGGCGGTACAGCGCATCGGCTGGAAGGGCAGTGACCGGCATTCCTGATACGTCCCACGCTCGCCTGGACATCAAAGGACCGCCCACAGTCGCGACCCCCAACCCCTCGACTATAACAGGCCCATCGCATCGGGACAGCCGTCGGTCCCTCGCCCACATGGGGCACCGACGACGCGCCGCAATCCTAACCGCACCGCGGCGCCATCCCATGATCCACAGCGCAAAAGGGGTGTGGTCTTGCCGCACGCCGGCCATGCATCCTAAGACCCATGACCCGTGCCAGGACAAAGACCCCTGTTTTGTCCGTTCACGAGTGCCTGCTCCCGCGACAGGAGATCGCCATGCCCCCCCGACCATCGGCCGATACGCCCCGTGCCTGGCAGCGGATGCTCAGCGGACGGCGTCTCGACCTGCTCAATCCCTCGCCCTTCGATGTGGAGATTGACGACATCAGTCATGGCCTCGCGCGGGTTGCCCGCTGGAATGGGCAGACCACGGGTGAGCATCCCTTCTCCGTCGCCCAGCACAGCGTGGTGGTGGTCGACCTCGCCCTCGCGCTTCGGCCGGGCCTTGACGCGGAAGGACAGCTCACCGCGCTTCTCCATGATGCGCCTGAATATGTGATCGGGGACTTGATCAGCCCGTTCAAGGCCGCCGTGGGTACGGGCTACAAAGCGGTCGAGTTGCGCCTGCAGCATGCGATCCATATGCGCTATGGCCTGCGGCCGGACCCGCCGCGCACGGTCCAGTCTTTGATCAAGCGGGCCGACCGGATCTGCGCATATCACGAAGCGGTTCAACTTGCGGGATTTGAGGAAAAGGAAGCTGCGCGCATCTTTGGCGCGCCACGCGGGTGTCCACGCCCGGTCCTCACGCCAATGGCACCAAGAAACGCCCAAGAGCTGTTTCTTGCTCGCTTCAACACCATTCTGCAGACAATTCACCCCGGTGAGGGCGCATCAGGCATTGGGGATCAACAGTCCTATCCCACCATTAATGTGCAGAAAGAATACAAAGACATATAGCGCTGTTCGCCAGGGCTGCTAAAAGGGCGTTCAGGCAGAATTTTTCGATGCTTTGATAAAGACTGACGGTTCGTCAGCCTACAGATGCGTTTGCCATGATCTATGTCACGTCGCTTGCCATGCTGGACAGGACGGTCAGGGCCGTTCAGCCGTCCAGGCTCGTCACCCTGTTGCCGGACGATGAATTCGTCGAGACCCCTGGGGATCTGGCGCAGCATCACCACTTGCGTTTGGGCATGCATGACATCACGGAAGTCATTCCAGGCATGGTCGCCCCGGATGCCGGTCACGTGAAACGCCTCATTGCCTTTATTGACGAGTGGCGAGCCGCCGTGAGGCAGGGCGATGCGGACGCGCGCATTGTTTTCCATTGCCGGATGGGCATTTCCCGCTCGGGCGCTGCGGCTTACATCGCATTGTGTATGCTGAGTGCGCCGGGCCAGGAGAGCGAGATTGCCCGGCAGATGCGGGCCCTCGGCGCGCACCTCCAGCCCAATCAGCTCATTGTGCAGCTCGCCGATGAATTGCTGGATCGGAATGGGCGCATGGCCGATGCCGTGGATGCGCTGGGTCCGGGCAGCGGGCTTAACCTGACAGACTGGGTTGAGCTCACCCCGCCCGACTGATAGGCCAGCCTGCAATTCAGCCTCGGCATTGTGCGATCCGGAAGGCCACACGGACCATGTCCGAAACCAAGACCTTTGCCCCCGCCATGGCGTTAGGCGACCAGGAGAAGGCTGTTCGCGCCGATGCGGTGGTCATCGGGCTGAATGCTGTGGTGATCGTTGTCACCGGCGACACGCCCAAAGTGCTCGTTGTTCGCCGCCCCTACGCTCCCCTCATGAGTGGCGAAGCAGACCGGCACCGGTTCGTGGATGTGGATGATGGGGAGGACACGAGCTTTGGCCTACCCTTCGGGCCCTTTGATCCCAATCTCCACCGGACCTTGGAAATCGGACTGCGCTCCTGGGTGGAGGAGCAGACCCATCTGCGCGTCGAATATGTGGAACAGCTCTATACGTTCGGAGACCGGGGCCGCTATTTCGGCGCCCAGGGCATGCCCCGGGTCATTTCCGTCGGCTATCTGGCGCTGACACGCGAGGCGGCCCAGCATGCCCATTCCGAAGGCACCTGGGAGAGTTGGTACCGATATTTTCCTTGGGAAGATTGGCGCGGCGGCGAGCCGGGCATTATCGCGTCCATCATTCGCCCGCGCCTTGAGGCATGGGCCCAGGCGACGCGGGGCAGCGCGCTGCAGTCCCGTCGTCTCAGCCGGATCGAACTGTGCTTCGGCCTGGGTGGCATCGAGTGGGACGAAGAAAAAGTCCTTGAGCGCTATGAGCTGCTTTATGAGGCCGGCCTCGTTGCGGAAGCCCAGCGGGACCGGGTCGACCACATTAAGGCGGGCCTTGACCTTGCCCATCCCAGTGTCACGACACCGGGCCATGTGCCCCCGACCCGGGAGGAAAGCCCGGCCGTTCCGCCGGGCATGGGCGATCCCATGCAATTCGACCATCGCCGGGTGTTGGCGACGGCCATTGGCCGGTTGCGTGGCAAGCTAAAATACCGCCCAGTGGTGTTTGAACTGATCCCGGAGACCTTTACCCTGCTGGAGCTGCAGCGGATGGTGGAGTCGATTTCGGGCATTCGCGTGCACAAACAGAATTTTCGCCGGATGGTTGAACGCAGCGGCCTCGTGGAAGGCACGGGCCAGTTCCTGCAGACGGGAGGCCGCCCAGCCGAAGCCTTTCGGTTCCGAAAGGCTGTGCTCAAAGAACGGGCGGCGATTGGCATCAGCGTGTCCCGCGCACGTGGGGAAAGATTTTCAGACTGAGTTGATTCTCGCTGAGAAATCAATGCGATAAGACTTTGTTCAGATTTTCTGGATTGACTTATCCAATTCCGGACGCATTTTCTCTGAGACCTGCTCGCACGCGGGCGTTTTTTTCAACCCTAGATATGCTCAATTTGAGTATAAGGAGGGACGATGCTCGACCTAGCCGACACCCAGCCAGAGCCGACAAACGGCCACGGTCAGGTAGAGACGGGCCTTGATACGGAACATAGCTACACGGACGAGGTTGCCGAACGCACGGCAGCGCTCCACGAAAAGGTGGCACATGTCATTCCAGCCTTCGAATGGCCGGCATATGCACCCGTAATAGACGCCATCCTTCAGTGGAAGAAGAAACGCAATGCGGTCATTCTCGCGCATAACTATATGACGCCTGAGATTTTCCATTGCGTTGCGGATTTCGTGGGAGACTCGCTCCAGCTTGCGCGCCAGGCTGCCGAAACCGATGCCGATGTTATCGTGCAGGCCGGCGTGCATTTCATGGCCGAGACCTCCAAACTCATGAGCCCGGACAAGACCGTGCTGATCCCGGATATGCGAGCCGGATGCTCCCTGGCCGCCTCGATCACCGGCGAAGACGTCCGTGCCCTGAAGGCAAAATATCCCGGCGTGCCCGTGGTCACTTATGTCAACACATCGGCTGATGTGAAGGCGGAGACGGACATCTGCTGCACCTCCTCCAATGCCGTTGAGATCGTGGAGTCCCTGGGCGTTGATCGGGTTCTGCTGATCCCGGATGAGTATCTGGCCCAGAATGTCGCCAAGCAGACGGATGTGGAGATTATCTCCTGGCAGGGACGCTGCGAGGTGCATGAGCGCTTCGATGCCGCGGAAATGCGGGAAGTCCGCGCCGCCCATCCGGGCGTGAAGATCATCGCGCATCCGGAATGCGCGCCGGAAGTGGTTGCCGAAGCGGACTTTTCGGGCTCGACCTCCGGCATGATCAACTATGTCAAGGAGAAGCGTCCGCCTAAAGTCGTCATGGTGACGGAATGCTCCATGAGCGATAATGTGGCCTCGGAAGTTCCGGATGTGGAGTTTGTCCGCCCCTGTAATCTGTGCCCGCACATGAAGCGGATCACGCTGGACAAGATCCTCCATGCCCTGAAGACCATGAGTGTGGAAGTCCGTGTCGATGAGGATATCGCAGCGCGTGCCCGCATGGCCGTCGAGCGGATGATCGAAGCTTCCAACAAGGCCAAAGTGTCCACAACAGCAACGCCACGCCCGGTGAAACACGGCGCGGCCGGCGTCAGCGCCGTAGCCTGATCATTGCCTGAAGCCAGGGCCGGCGTGATCCGGCTCCGGCGGGGCAGCGCACACGGCCCTGCGGGGCGCGCATATGGAGATGTCACGGCACCGTTACAATACGCCGTTCCTTTCCAGTATGTGACACGGATCATCGACACGGTTGCGGTCCAGGAGTCCAATCATGACCGATAAGAGTGCGACGGATGTAAGCACCGAAACCACGACCATGGCACCCGACAGCATCATTGACGGCGGTGCCGCGATTGTCGTCGGGGCAGGCCTTGCAGGGCTTTTCACAGCGCTGACCATCGCCCGCGGCCTGGGCGTGACCAAAGCCGGCCCTGGGGCCGGTAGCCAGAACCGGACAGTGACCCTTGTCGCCCTTGATGCACCCGGCCGCCACGCCTCAAGCGGCTGGGCCCAGGGGGGCATCGCTGCAGCCATGGGCGCCGATGATAGCCCGCAGGCCCACGCCGCCGACACGATTGGCGCCGGCGCCGGCATTGTCGACGAGGCCGTCGCCCGTCTGGTCGCCGACGAAATTCCCCAAAGGGTCGAGGACCTTTTGGCCATGGGCGTGCCCTTCGATCGGGCTGACGACGGCAGCCTTGTCCTTGGTCGCGAGGCCGCTCACAGCCGCAACCGCATTGTGAAGGTCTCCGGAGACCGGGCCGGGGCGGTCATTACGGCCACTTTGGGCCAGAGGGTGTTCGAGACCGACACCATCCGAATGCTGACGGGAGTGGAGGTCCAGGACCTGGCGGTCGAGAACGGCCGCATCTGCGGTGTGTTCGCAGCCGCTGGTCCGGATCGGCGCATGGTGATGATCCGGGCGCCCCATGTGGTGCTGGCGACGGGTGGCGCAGGCGCCCTCTATAAGATCACAACCGCACCTCTCGCCATGGTTGGCACAGGGCTGGGGCTTGCGGCGCGGGCCGGGGCCCGCATTGCCGATGCGGAGTTTATCCAATTCCACCCGACGGCCATGGCCCTGGGGCTCGACCCGGCCCCCCTTGCCACGGAAGCCCTGCGGGGCGAAGGCGCGGTGCTGACCACCCAGTCCGGTGAACGCTTCATGGCGGATGTCCATCCGGATGCGGAGCTTGCCCCTCGCGATGTGGTGGCCCGGGCGATCCACGAAAGGCTCATGGCCGAGGACAAAGTGTTTCTGGACGGGCGCCAGGCCTTGGGCGCTGCCTTCGCGGAACGATTTCCCACCGTTTACGGCTATTGCCGGGATGCCGGGCTGGATCCCAGCCTTGATCCGATCCCCGTGGCGCCAGCGGCCCATTACCATATGGGCGGTGTGTCCGTGGACCAGAACGGCCGTTCGAGCCTGCCCGGGCTTTGGGCATGCGGCGAGGTTTCCTCGACCGGTCTCCACGGCGCCAACCGGCTGGCCAGCAATTCCCTGGCCGAAGCGCTTGTCTTTGCCGGCCGGATCGGGCTTGCGATTCGCGAAAGCACGCCGCTGCCGGAGCGGACCCCGGACCGCCTGCCAGCCTTGGTCTTTGACACGCCCATCGGCCGCCATGCCAGCCCGGTCCTTGCGCGCCTGCGCGGGATTATGACCCGTGAGGTGGGTCTGGTGCGCGAGCGCAGCGGCCTTGTTCGTGCCGCGCGTGATCTACACCGGATGGCCCGGCACCTGCGCACCACGCTGGTCGGCCCGGCGGCCTATGGCAATGTCCTTGCCGCCACCACACTGGTCGTCGCTTCGGCCGTGGATCGAACCGAAAGCCGGGGCGGTCACTATCGGGCCGATTATCCGGATGCGGACCCAGCGCAAGCCCAGCGCAGTCACACCACCCTTGCCGCCGCCGAGTCCCGCCTGCTCGACCTCGCCGAGGAGGCAGCGCCCGGTTATGACGATCCGGTCTGGAGCGCGCGCACATGAGTGAGCTTGCGCCCCTGCCTGGTGTCATCCTCGATCCGCTGATCACAAGCGCCCTGGCGGAAGATCTCGGCCAGGCCGGTGATCTGACAACGGACAGTGTTGTGCCCGCTTCGGCCCGGGCCAAGGTCGCCGCACGGGCCCGTAAACCCGGCGTGGTGGCCGGCGCGGCCATGGCGGCACGGGTCTTCGGACACGTCGATCCGTCTCTTGAGGTGGCGATGGCCAAGCAGGACGGGGAGCCGGTCGCACCGGGTGAGACCATCCTGGCGGTGGCCGGAGCCGCCCGGTCAATCCTCACCGCCGAACGTGTCGCTCTCAACTTCTTGGGTCACCTCAGCGGCATTGCCACACTGACGGCGGCTTTTGTCGAGCGAACCCGAAACCACCGGGCCCGAATTGTCTGTACCCGCAAGACCACGCCAGGCCTGCGCGCGGTTGAGAAATTCGCAGTGCGGGCGGGGGGCGGTGCCAATCACCGCTATGGTCTCCATGACGGTATTCTGATCAAGGACAATCACATCGCGATTGCCGGAGGGATCACGGCGGCCGTCGCCTCGGCCCGCGCCAGGGCGGGCCACATGATGCGGATTGAAGTGGAAACCGACACCCTGGACCAGGTTGACGAAGCCCTGACCGCCGGTGCCGACATCATTCTGCTGGACAATATGGCGCCCGAGACTCTGCGCCAGGGCGTGGATCGCATCGCTGGGCGGGCTCTTAGCGAGGCATCCGGCGGGGTGACCCTGGACACAGTCGCCGACATCGCAGCCACGGGCGTCGATCTCATCTCCAGCGGCGCCCTCACCCACTCCGCGCCGACCCTCGATATCGGCCTTGATTTCGAGAACGTGCTTTAGAGCCCTTTCACAAAAGTCCGGGTCATTGAAAGGGCTCTAACTCTTTGATTTATCGCGTTTTCGAACCG
>CAYUYV010000092.1:0-19200 GCA_964449455.1 uncultured Alphaproteobacteria bacterium
CGCAGACGGACGTGCCGGGACTTCTCATGCGGACTTCTGATCCACGACACTAGGTCGTGGGTGACAACCTCGTGCCGAATGGATCTACGCTGGTCGTTGGTGGGCGGATCTTTCCGGTGGCGCAGGGAGAGGGGCTGTTCCCCCTCGACACCGACCGCCCATCTCACCGCCCATCACCCCGATATCTCAATGGGCGCCTTTGGGTTCTTCCATCAGTTCAACGAGGGTGCCGCCCATGTCTTTGGGGTGGAGGAAGATGATGGGGGTGCCGTGGGCGCCGATGCGGGGTTCACCCGTGCCCAGCACCCGGGCGCCCTTGGCGATCATCGCGTCGCGGGAGGCGATGATGTCCGGCACCTCGAAACAGATATGGTGCTGGCCGCCGGCCGGATTGTTTTTCAAAAAGCCGTGGATGGGGCTGTCCGCGCCGAAGGGCTCGATCAGTTCGATCTGGGTGTTGGGCAGGTCGACAAAGCACACCCACACGCCCTGGGCCTCCATGGCGAATGTCTCGCCGATCCGGGTCGCGCCGAGCACGTCCCGGTACAGTTTCACGCTCTCTTCGATGGAGGGCGTTGCGACACCAACATGGTTGAGGCGGCCGATCATGGTGGGGGCTCCTTTCTGGGGGACTGTTCGCGCCCACCATAACGCACAATTGGTGAATCGGTGCTGCCAGTCTTCCCACACCATGGCGTGCCAGCCCGTGAGGGGGCGGACCGCGGGTCGGGTGTGCCAGGGCAGGGTTTTTGATACCGGGTAAGATAATCTTGAAGCGCGGCTCGAATTGGCCTACCGCTCCCGTTCTTTGAGTGGAGGGCACCCGTCTCCCATGAGTTTTCTCCGTCAGAAACTTGCCCCGAGCCAGCGCATGATGCTGCACCACCTGCGCAAGCGCGGTGAGGTGTCCCGGGGCGATCTCGGCGCGCTTGCAGGCCTCAGCTCCGGGGCGGTCACCCGGTTCGGGCGCCAGCTGATTGATCTGGGCTTTGTGGAGGAGCGCACGGCTGGAAAGGCATCCGGGCCGGGCCGACCCTCGCAAAGTCTCACCCTGCGGCCCGAAGGCGGGATTGGGATCGGTTTTGCCGTCCATCCGGGTTGGGTTGAGGCGGTGTGTCTGGACTTCACGGGCACGCAGCAGGCCGCCTCCCGGTTTCCCTTCGACACGCTGTCACCGGACGATCTCATTGCCGTCCAAGGTGACTTCATTGCTTTGTGTAAAGAGTGTGTCAGCATGGAGATGGCACGGGTTGGCGTGGGTCTTGCCCTGCCGGGCTATGTGACCACCCAGCCCAACAGGCGCCACACGGTGGCTGGGCTTGAGGCGTGGCGCGATCTTGATGTCGAGGCCACCCTTGAAGCTGCGCTGGGCTATCCGGCCTTTGTAGAGAATGACGCAACGGCGGCGGCTCTGGCCGAGTTCTATTGTCCGGCTGCGGCTGATGTCTCGGTTCTGATGAGCGTGACCCTGGGGCCGGGCGTGGGCGGCGGCGTCGTGGTGGAAGGCCGGCCCAGCCGGGGCGCCCATGGCAATGCCGGTGAGATTGGCTGGCTCTATCCCTATGGCGAGGCACGTCCCTCGGCGCGCGACTTTCACGAAACCATGGTGAGTGCCGGAGAGTCCCGCAGTCTCTTCGACTGGGTGTGTGCTGATCATCCAGATTTGCCGGAGGCTGCCCTGGCATGGTGCGCGCGGGCGGGGGCGCAGCTCAAGCGCGCCGTCAATGCAGGCGGCGGTTGGATCGACCCGGACCGGATCGTCGTGACGGGCGCGCTTCCTGGCGCCATCCTCGCGCGAACCGCCGAAGCGCTGGCTGCCCAGGACCTTTTCGAACCGGAAAGCAATATTGCTCGGCCGAAGCCTGTGGGCTCGGCGTTCGGGCCGAAATCGGCGGCCATCGGCGCAGCCCAGCTCGTGTTCCACGCCCTCAGCTTCGCGGCTGAACCGGAATAAGTCGTTGAAAAGGCAGTCCAATGGAACACTGACGCCCATCCGCGCGGATTATTTTCTTACAAGATAAGAAAATGTCACAAAGCTCCGTTAACCCTAAGGGCTGGGCAGGGCGGGCCCCTGTCGGATTTTCCATTGAGAGGGGTAGTCTCGTGAGCAGGCATACATTTTCAGCCTCCCTGGCCGTCTCCATGCTGGCCGCGCAGGCGCCGACAGCAATGGCACAAGAGGCGACCACGCAAGAGGTCGCGATGGAGGAAATCGTCGTCACCGGCTCCCGGTTTCGTGCGCAGGAGGAAATTGCGCAAAAGCGGGACAAGGATCTGATCTTCGACTCTCTGTCCCAGGACGAAATCGCCGCCGTGCCGGATTTCAATGTCGCCGATGCCCTGCGCCGTATTGCGGGTATCGCGACTCAGTTCGACGAGGACGAGGGCCGCTTCGTCAATGTCCGCGGTATCGACGCCAATCTCAACTATGTGACCTTTGACGGGATCGGCGTGCCTTCAACGGGCAATTTCGGTGGTGCCGGGCGGAACGTGAATATCGAATTCTTTCCGTCTACGGCTGTGAAACGCCTCGATGTCTACAAGACCTTCACGCCGGATCTCGATGGCGGATCCATCGGCGGTTACATTGATGTTGTGACCCGCTCTGCCTTCGACCAGCCGGGCACGTTCTTTGTCTCGGAGTTCACGGCCAGCTATTTCACGGCTGACGACATCGCTGACGATCAGGACGAGGTGCAATTTCCCTTCCGGATCGAAAGCACGTTTGCGACCCAGTTCGGCCCTAATGACCAGTTTGGTGTGGTGTTGACCGGCCTTTACGGCCGCCGCCCGCGCGAACAGGACCGCCTGTTCACGGTGGGCAGTTTTGAAACCCAGTTCCCCGATGTGCAGCCGCCGACGCGTTTCGACAGTTCCCTGACCAGCAACAATCAGGAACGTTATGGTGGCCAGGGCAAACTCGAATTTCGCCGGAGCAGCATCTATTCCTTCGTGAGCGGCTATTTTTATCGTCAGCAGGAGGATGAAACGCGCTTCCGGAACAATCTTCGCATCCGTGCAGATGATCTCACTCAGACAGGACCGGGCCAGGCAGAGCTTGCAGCGGGTCGCATGGAACTGAATTTCGACTATTTTCCCATTCGCACCCAGGGGAAGGGCGTTCAGGGCCATTTCGAATCCGCGCTGTTCGGCGGCAATTTCGATTTCGATATTGGTTGGGCTGAACAGAATTTCGATCACGACACACCGGCGCTGGTGTTCAGAACACCGTTCGTGCCGGAACTGGGCGTGAGCATTGATGCCTCGGACGTGGTGCCGACGCGCTCCACCTTCAATGATCCGAGCTTTTTCACCGATCCGGACAATTATGCGCTCTCCTTCATCCGGGAACGGGATTTGAATACGGATGAAGAAGTGTTCAACGCCTTGACCAATTGGGGGTGGAACAACACCCGCGTCGACCGTGGCTTCGGCTTCAAGACCGGTCTTGCTTATCGCAATCTGGAGCGGGTTCGGGACAATGAGGAATTCCGGTTCAGCAGTGCTGAATTCGCGGATTTCGCGGCAACGGCTGATCTGGCGCCGCTGCTGGCCGGTGACAGTTTCCAGTCTGACTTCTCGCCGGAGAACTTCCTCTTTTACGATATTGATGCGGCGCGCAGCTTCATCGCCAATGCCAATATTCCGCGGGATGTGGGCCGTTCAACCTCGGCCGATTTCACCTATGAAGAGGACATTCTGGCCGCATACGGCATGGTGACCTACCGGACGGATCGCCTGAACGCTGTTGCGGGCGTCCGCTATGAGTACACGGATTTCTCGTCAAGTTCGCGAAACAATCCGGCCAATGATGTAAATGGCAGCTTCGACCATTTCCTGCCGTCTGTGAATGTGAGTTATGAGCTCCTGGACGGCCTTTTCGTGCGCGGTGCCTATAGCCGCTCCCTGGGTCGGCCCAACCCGAGCGACGTGACGGCAAGCTTCGTGTTCACACCGGCTGAAGATGCCAACAATGCCCTCGGCCTGCCCGAGGTGACCCGGGGCAATCCGGACCTGGAGCCGCGCATTGCGGACAATTTCGACCTGTCCCTCGAATACTATTTCAACAATGGGGAAGGGCTTCTCTCGGTGGCGGTCTTCCGTAAGGAGATTGATGACGACATCATTTTCGTGGAAGAACAGGGCGTTTTTGAAGGCCAGGACGTGCTCTTCAATCAGAACGCCAATGCCTCCCAGTCCCAGGTCCAGGGCATTGAACTTCAGGCCTATATGGGGTCCATGCCCTTCCTGCCGGCGCCGTTCCAGGGCCTTGGCTTTTCCGCCAATGCGACCTTCCTCGACGGTGAAACGGAGTTTGCCGACGGCACGGTCATCGACCGACGTTTCCGCCAGGCCGACTTCCTGGCCAACGTGTCCGTGTTCTACAATATCGGCGATTTCGAAGCGCGAGTGGCCTATAACTACACGGATGATTTCCTGATCGTCTTCAATCCGAATGCCGCGACCACGTCGAGCAACAGGGTTGACGACGCGTTCTCCCAGGTCGATGCATCAATCCGTTACTATTACGGCGACCATGTCATTCTGTCCCTTGAGGGACGGAACCTGTCAAATGATCGCCGCACCCAGTTGACCGGGTCCAGTCTTGACCAGTTGTTTGGTGAAACGATCATCGGCCGCCAGTTCCATTTCGGTGTGGCCTATCGCTACTGAGACGGTCCAACCGTCATGGCGCGCGCAGTTACGCCATCCAGGGCCGCAAGCTTCGTGCTTGTCGCTCCGGATGGCGTTGCTGCATTCGCCATGTCGTGGTCAGAAGAGTAAGCACACACCGTGTCTGGTCTGGTGTGATTCGGAGAAAGCCCAACTGCATGAAGAATGGAAAATGGCTGTATCCTGAGGGAATTGGTGCGCTCATCATTTTGTTGGTTTTGTCGGGCTTCGGTTCTGTCGGCGCGCAGGCCCCGATAGCCAAAGACTCCCTAAACGGAGCCGGAGAGCCGGCCGACGTGGCACGCACATTTGCCTCAAGGCGTCCGGTTGTCGTGGCGCATCGGGGCTGCTGGCGCAAGGCACCGGAAAACTCGATCGCCGCCATTGAGGCCTGCGCAGCCCTTGGCGTTGACATGGTCGAAATCGACATCCGGGAGACCGCGGACGGCGCGCTTGTGCTGATGCATGACGACACGCTTGACCGCACCACCTCCCTGTCCGGACCCGTCTCGGCCTATGCCCTGGATGATCTGCAGGCTGCCCGTCTGCGGCGCGGCGCCGGTGGACCGGATGCAGGTCTGACCACACAGTCCGTTCCGACCCTGCGCGAGGCCTTGCATGCCGCACAGGGACAAATTCTGATCAATCTCGACATCAAGGAAACGCTTTACGACCGCGCGCTCGACACAATCGCTGCCGCCGGGGCGACACATCTTGTGCTTTTCAAGATGCGCGCAGCGCCGGATGACCCGGCCCTGGCCAAAGCGCGCTTCCTGGGGCGGGCCGCCTTTATGCCCATCATCGTTGAGTGCACTGATCAGTCGCGCGACCGCTACTGCGTGGACGATCTGGGCGATAGTGTTGGCTTCTATGACGCCTATGATCCGGTTGCCTATGAAGTCGTTTTCGCCACGGATGGGTTCCTGACGGAGGATGCGCGGGCCCTTGTGGATGCGGGGCGCGTGCTGTGGGTGAACACCCTTTATCCGTCCATATCCGGTGGACGCCACGATGACGATGCCGTTGATGATCCGGACCGGGTGTGGGGAACACTGATCGACCAGGGTGTCACGATCTTTCAGACTGATCGGCCGGCGTTGCTCATGTCCTATTTGAGAAAAAGGGGGCTTCGATGATGAGCCGTATACTGTTGATACCTGCAATTCTGGCCGTTTTTGCCGGCCCTGCTGGGGCTGTCGCGCCGGAAGAGCCCAAATCCGTGCCCTTCGATCTCACCTGTCCGATTGAGGAGCACACTGAAACCCTTGCCGAAGGCGTGTCCGTCACCCATCACTGTTATGGCATCCGGGGTCATGCGATTGTCCATCGCGCCGAGATCGATTTGACCAATCCGCGTTTGCAGTTTCGCACGACGCCGCCAGCGACCACGGGCGAGCTTGAATTCAATGCTCAGACCGCGTCGGATTTCGCCCGCCAGTTCAGCCTCTCCCTTGCAATTAATGCCGGGTATTTCGAGCCCTTCAATTCGGGAACCCATGGTGAGCCGGCCTATCCCCAGGCTGGTGACCCGGTCAATGTCATGGGGCAGCATATCAGCGATGGTGCCGTCGTGTCAGATGATGCGATTGGCATTCCGCGCTTTCGGATGCGGGTTGACGGTGCGTTCTGCGCCACCTGGAACGCCGTGCGGATCGTGGACGGTGCTTGTCCTCCGGGAACGGAGCAGGCTGTCGGGGCCGGCCCGATCCTGATGCAGGATGGCAGCACCCCGGCATTCGAGAAATTTGACGCCCGCTTTGCCATCAAGCGTGCCCCGCGCACGGTCATCGCCTATAACCGGGATCGCTCTACGCTCTGGTTTATTGTCGTGGATGGCCGCCAAAAAGACTATTCGGAGGGCATCAACCTACCTGAACTCGCCGACTTGCTGCGGGGCCTGGGCGCCTGGGACGCGCTCAATCTTGATGGGGGCGGGTCTTCGGTCATGGTGGGTCCGGAGGGTCGGCTGCTGAGCCGCCCGATCCAGCAACGGGTCCCGGGAAAGGAACGCATCGTGGCGAACCATATCGGCCTTTATTTCGCAGACCCCTGATCATCCTTGGTCAGGCCCAACCGGCGCGCCGCGTCCGCGTGGCGCGCATGGGTCAGGCTGTAAAAGCGCAAGAGACCAAGGCAGAGGACCGAGCCAAAAAAGGGCGCACCAACGGCAAAGCCGACCATGGTTCCCTTGACCAGGGGATCGGCCTTAAGGCCCGGTTCGTATCCTGACAGGCTAAGGCCGGCGCCAAACAGTGCGGCACCAAGACCGATAGCGGATTTTTGGACCAGCGTCGCAAGGGCAAACAGCATGGCCTCGACCCGGTTACCCGTGCGCGCCTGTCCGTCCTCAACGCAATCGGCCAGCATGGCCCAGATCACGGAATAGATGCCGCTCGCGGCAATACCGATGACGGCGCACAAAACAAGGAATGCAGTCGGGCCTGACGTCCCCACCAGCGCGAAACCGGCCGTGGCCATCACCAACACAAGATGCGCGCCGCCAAGAGCGGTCTGGTTCTCCCGGCTGTGCGAAAGACTCATCCAAAAGGGCAGCCCCACGAATTGCCCCAGGATCATCATCGTCAGCCCACTGCTCGCAAGCTCAGGCGCGGCCATCACATATCGAGTGATATAGAGCAGGCTCTTGGCGAACAGGGGCAGGGTCAGTGCGGCCAGGCCAGACAGTGAGAGCACAATTAGATAATTGCGATTGTTGAGCAGCGCGCGCAGCAGACCATGGACATTGGGAACGGGCCCGCGTTCTCGCGCGCCTGCCATGTCGGCCCGCCGCACGGCACACCAGGACAGGGTCACAATCCCGGCAGACACCGATCCGGCAAAGCAGGCGAAAAGAAACAGTCCGTAGGGGGAAAGGGACTCGCTTCGGGACACGAGCGGCGCGATGGCGAGCGCCAGGATGAGCGAAGCCAGGGAGCTAAAGACAAAACGCAGACCGGCAATCCGGCTGCGCATGCGACTGTCCGCGGACGCCTTCGCCATCAGCGCATTATGGGGCACGTCAATCAGGGTGTAGCCGGCGCGGAACAGCAGCAGCACCAGGGCGACAATCCAGATGCCGTTGACCTCAAGGAGCGGCAGGGAAAGCAGCAGGATGAAGCTCGCCGTTGCGAGCGGCGCACCAAGCAGAATGAGCGGACCATATTGCCCGATGGGTGTTCTCAGCCTCTCGGCCAGGCTGCCCACAAGGGGATCAAGACAGGCATCCAGAATGAGGGAGGCCAGGATAAGCGCGCCGGCAATGGCTGCCGGAATGCGCAGCAGATCCGTAAGGACAAACAGAAGCAGGACTTCCGTTGTGTTCCAAAGCAGGTTCTTGCCCAGATTGCCCGCCGCATAAAAGGACGGCTGGATCCAGTTTGTTCCGGCTTCATCAGGTTTCATTCCGGGCCCCGATGGATTGATAAACCGAGCAATGCAGGCGTTACCGCGCGATGGGCCGATTGGCCAGTCTCGCAAGTCGTGGGCGTGCTGAGGCAGGCTCTGCGTGTCCTCGATGCCTGCTTCCACCAGGACGCCGTGAGCATTTTTTTGCACAAGCTCAATCTGAGAACGGCCGAGCTGTCCGCCATGAGATGATCAGTGCGCGAGTTGGTGGCTCCTTAGCCCTCTGACCCGGTCAGGAGGGCTGGTCAGCTCTGGCATGCGCCATGTGCCCTGCTCCCTGTCCTTTAAACCCAGCCCGCGGCATTGATCTGAATCGTGAGCAATTTTACGTCAAACGCTATAAAAAAACACCGATCATGGGGCCGTGCTCATCCGCTGCCCCCGGCAAGGCGAATGTGTGCGCATCGAAATATGGAACACAGGGCCCGGCCTTTGCGGCCGGGAACTGGCCAGGGTGCAGGAGCCCGAAGAGCAGGGTGACGGCTCAATGGGCACGGGTCTTGGCCTCGCCCTCGCCGCCAGTCTTGCGCTCAAGAATGGCCTTGGGTTTGACGCCAAATCCGTACCCGGATGTGGGTCGGTCTTTTCCGCCACCGGGCCTCTGGCGTAAGATCCCCTCTCTTCTGCGTATCGAATAATTTGTGGCCATCACAGCTTGGGCAGGATCGCCTCAAAAGCCTTCAGGAATGCATTGCCCATGGGCTCCAGGATATCCGGACTGGTCTTGTCGGCCCGGTCGTCCGGCGAATGGTGGAACGGGTGACCGCCAAAGGCCCCGAAGGCGCGGCTATAGCCGGCTTCGAGGATATTTTTCAGCTCACCGGCGGCCCGTTCCGGACTTGCGGGAATGACGGCCTCGAGCCCGGCAAGGCCCTTGAAAGCCCCGGCAAGGTCGGGAAGGAGGTCCTCCGTACCCAGCAGATAGCGCTGGGAGTCGGCGCTGGGGATGACACGCGGGGGCGACAGCTCGTGCACGCCTTTTGCGGCAAGACCTGCGCCCAGATGGACCCACAGGGCCGTCTCGCTTGGTGGCGGTGCGGCCTTTTTCAGCAGATGGGCGGCGCCGGCATTCTCCAGCTCATGGCCGGAATTGGCGACAAAGACCATGCGGCGCCCGGGCGCCAGCTTCGGCAGACGTTCGGCGAGAGCCATGAACACAGCAATGCCGGGCCCGCGCTCTGCCGCGCAATGGAACCAGCCGCTCAAAGGTGTCGAGACGACGATAGCCGGCCCGCGCCCCTTGATTTCCGCTCGGATGTTCCGCGCAGTCCCCGTCTTGACCGCAGGCCCGTCAATGGTCATGCGCGCGCTCGTCCCCCGTGCCGCGGCACGAAGCAGGGGGCCCGCATCCCGCGGCGCCGCGGTCATCAGCGGGATGGCAATATCGGCCAGACTCGCCGGAGCGTTCAAGGCAATGATGGTTCCTGCTGGCCCGTTGGGAATCAGAACCGCGCCCACCGCTCCGAAGGCAATCGCCTGTTTCAGCGCGGTAAAGACCGCCGGCTGGAGCAAGGAGGAGTGCCGCCGATAGGGCAGGGGCAGAACGGCGATCCGCCCCTCAAGCTCCTGAGTCTCCGTGTAAGGATTGAACAGGCCGAGTGGTGCTTCCAGGCCGTCCGGGCCTGTCATGGTCAGGGGCCACTGGGCATGGCCGGTCAGGGGGTCCGCTCCCTCGACCACAATGTCCGCCCGCGTCCCTTCCGCCAGGGGCACGTCGAATTCATCATACACCACGGTGAAGCCGGAGGCGCCCAAACGGCTGCCCACCCAGATGGCCGTCTGCCGATCCCCCCGGCTGCCCGAACGGTGCCAGCCAAAGCCGGTGTAGGTGAGCACATCGTTGTAAAGCTGCTTGCCGTCCATGGGAGCACTCTGCGCTGTTTTTGCGGATGCTGCCATTGGCCAGGCGCTTTGGCACAAGGCCAAGGAGGTCAAGGTTGTGCCTGCGAGGGCAGCCCGTCTTGTCATGCTATGATTATGCGTCATCGTGCGTTCCTTCCGCGATCTTGCTTGTGCTATTGGGGCCTGACTTTTGGAGCCCCTTGCAGGGGCAATGACAGCGCGGCCAACTCCGTGGCAAGACCGCGCAAGCCAGTGGCCTTGATGGTCTCGCTCTTGGGAAACCGTTCGCCTCCTGAGTAAATAATGAAGGGGCATTCTGGCTCCAAGTCCTCGCGTGCATGGAAGAAGCCTTTGGACAGGCTGGGTGTCAAGCCGCGCTTGACCTTTACAGCCCAAATCCGGTTGCCGGGGCGCTCCAGAACGAGGTCTCTTTCTGCGCCGCTCGGGACCCTCTAATACCTCATTTGGGTCCGTGATGGGGCCCAGGATCTTGGCGTCGACCGCGAGGCATTCGCTCGATTGTTTGAGCAGGTCAATGGAGGCTGATCCCAGCAGCACGAAGTTGCAGGATCGCCACCGCGGATTCAGTCGTCGATAATCCCTCCTAAGACCTCGAAATGTCCGGGCCCCCGCTGAACCGCGTCAATGATGGCACGCTGATCGCTCCGAGAGGTCAGATATTCGCGGGCATCCTCAAGGTTCTCCCGATCCGTGGGGTTTTCACGATCGAGATAGTCCGGAACCTTCCCACCGTGCCCCCGGGGCCCAAGGACACGCGCCGGTATCGTCTTGCCCATCTGACGCGGGGCAAGAAACTCTGCAGCCGGGAAGTGGCTCAACCTGAGATTGATGCGCGGTGCGATATACTTCAATATCATCCTTGCGATGATGGAGACAGACTCCACATTGGCATGGATAAAGGCTGGAAAAACGGGCCAATGGACCTCTTGAGCGTCTCGAATGGACGGTGAGGCGCGGACGCGGTTCAATCGGCCTTGCCACCCCTTCGCCAGATCACGCCAGCCAGGCATCAAGAGGAGATCCCCCATGGCATCGGCCACACCCGCTTCCGCCTCTGGTGCCGTCCTCCCACCGCCCGGCGCGCCGGATATCGAGATTGCGCGTGCGGCGCCCATGCGGCCCATTCTGGATCTGGCCCAGGACAAACTTGGCCTGCCGGCGGATGCCCTTGTTCCGTATGGGCATTATAAGGCGAAGCTGTCCCATGGGGTCATCGCCAGTCTGAAGGACCGGCCCCAGGGCAAGCTTGTCCTCGTGACGGCGATGACGCCGACCCCGGCAGGGGAGGGGAAGACCACCACCAGCGTGGGCCTCAATGATGGGCTCAACCATATCGGTGTGCGCTCCCAGGTCTGCCTGCGTGAGCCCTCCCTCGGGCCCTGTTTCGGCATGAAGGGTGGCGCGGCCGGCGGCGGCCGGGCCCAGGTGCTGCCTATGGAGGATATCAATCTCCATTTCACGGGTGACTTCCACGCCATCACGTCGGCCCATAACCTGCTGTCGGCCATGCTCGACAATCATCTTCATTGGGGGAACGACTTGGGGCTCGATCCGCGCCGGGTCTCCTGGAAACGGGTCATGGATATGAATGACCGCGCCCTGCGCTCCCTTGTGGCCGGGCTCGGCGGGCCGGCCCACGGGGTGCCCCGGGAAACCGGATTTGACATCACGGTGGCGTCGGAGGTGATGGCAATCCTTTGCCTCGCCTCGGATCTTGCCGATCTGCAGGCGCGGCTTGGCCGGATGATCGTGGGTCAGCGAACGGACAAAACGTCCGTCACGGCCGGTGATCTTGGGGCGGATGGGGCCATGGCCGTGCTCTTGAAAGACGCTCTCCAGCCCAATCTCGTGCAGAGCATAGATCACAGCCCGGCCTTCATCCATGGCGGGCCCTTCGCCAATATTGCCCATGGTTGCAATTCGGTTCTCGCGACCCGGGCGGCCCTTGCCCTCAATGATGTGGTGGTGACCGAGGCCGGCTTTGGTGCTGATCTGGGGGCGGAGAAATTCCTCAATATCAAATGCCGCCAGTCGGGCCTGCGCCCGGATGCGGTGGTCCTGGTCTGCACGGTGCGGGCCCTCAAAATGCAGGGCGGTGTGGCCAAGGATGCTCTGGGTACACCGGATCCTGCCGCGGTCATGAAAGGCGGTGCCAATCTTGCGCGCCACATCGCCAATCTGGGCCGGTTTGGCCTCAAACCTGTTGTGGCCATCAACCATTTCGTGAAGGACACGCAGGAGGAGATTGACGCCGTGCGCGCCCTGTGCGCCGAGCATGGAGTGACGGCGGTGCTGGCCCGTCACTGGGCCGAGGGCGGCGTGGGGGCTGCCGATCTCGCCCGCGCGGTGAAGGCGGCGCTCGACGGTCCGGCGCCGCAAATGGATCTTCTCTATCCGGACGAGATGCCACTTGCCGATAAGATCCGTGCCGTGGCCATGGGCATTTACGGTGCCGCGGACATATCCTTAAGCGACCCGGCCCGCCGCGCGCTGGAGCGTTTCGAGGACCAGGGCTTCGGCCATCTCCCCGTCTGCATCGCCAAGACCCAATACAGTTTCTCGGCGGATCCATCTGTTCTTGGCGCGCCGTCCGGCCATGTCCTGCCCGTGCGCGAGGCGCGGCTCGCTGCGGGCGCCGGTTTTGTCGTTGCCGTGTGCGGAGACATCATGACCATGCCTGGCCTGCCCCGTAAGCCTGCGGCCCTTGGCATTGGCCTTGATGCGGATGGTCAGATCGTGGGTCTGTCGTAATGCGCAGGTTGGGTCTTAACCCACCCTGTACAGAGTAAGAGGCTTTACTGGTGTTTGTGCCGTCCCGCCTTGCAGGCCGGCGATCTGTGCAGGCAGGTTTCCCAGTAGGGGGTGTCGCCGAACCGGCCGGCGAGGTAATCAATCAAGACACGGACCCGGGTCGGCAGGTGGCGTTGGGCCGGATAAACGGCATAGATACCCATCTCATACCATTGATATTCGATGAGTACGGGCTCCAGGGCCCCGCTCTCGATGCCACCATGGACGATGAAACAGGGCTCACACAGCACTCCGAGGCCCGCAATAGCCGCCTCGCGCAAGGCGTCCCCATTGGTCGACTCCAGGCGTGTTCGCACACGGACCGTCCCAGTCTCTCCCGAGGGACCACGATAGGACCAGACTGGCGGATTGGGCAGATTGCCGTAACACAGGCCGGGCAGGCCCTCCAAATCCCGCGGATGGCTTGGATATCCATGGGCCTTAAAGAAGCTGGGCGCGGCGCAGACCACATGGCGGAAATTGGCAATCTTCCGCGCCGTGAGGGTAGAGTCCTTGAGCTCACCGATCCGCACCGCCAGATCAAATCCCTCGGCCACCAGATCCACCGGGCGATCATTCATGTCCAGATGGATCACAAGGTCCGGGTGTGTATGCATGAAGGCCGAGAGGGCCGGCGAGAGATGGGCGATTCCGAAGCTGAGCGGTGTTGCGATCTTCAGAATACCCCTTAACCCGTCGCTGCGCTGGGTGACCTCCGCTTCCGCCTCGGCAAGATCCGCCAGGATCTTCACACAGCGGTCATAGAACACCCGTCCCTCATCGGTCAGACCCATGGTGCGCGTCGTCCGGTGGACAAGCTGCACGCCGAGCCGGGTCTCCAGGTCCTTGATGCGCCGGGAGATGGCCGAGACCGCAAGCCCCCTGGCCCGCGCCGCCTTGGTCGCCGAGCCCGCGTCCACCAGATGGACGAAACTGCGCATTTCCTCGATCTCGCTCATACCTTTCTGATTATCGCAAAAATCATTTGCGGTCGCGGGTATTTTTCCCGGCACCCGCACAGTCCATCTCGGTGTCATGAGGCAAGCCGAGGCAATGCCGACGGCCCCAACTCAAAAGGAGAGCACCATGACCAAAGCGATTTTGCGGATTGACGCGTCCATGCGCCGGGACGGTTCGCGCAGCCGCCTCCTGGCCGACCGGTTGATGGAGCGGTTGACGGCACAATTGACGGCACAGGGGGCCAATGGCCAGCCACGGATCATCCATCGCGACCTGGCCGATGGCATGCCCTTTGTCCATGATCCATGGATCAATGCGAATTTTACCCAGGACAGTGCCCGCACGCCGGACCAGCGATCCGTGCTCGCCCAGTCCGACGCTCTGGTGGCGGAACTGCAAGCGGCCGATGTTATCGTCCTTGCCACACCGATCTATAATTTCTCCGTCCCCGCCGCATTGAAGGCCTGGATTGACCTTGTGGCCCGGGCCCGGCTGACCTTCCGCTACACGGATAGTGGTCCTGAAGGTCTGCTCACGGGCAAGACCGTCTACCTGATCGTGAC
The DNA here is from genome assembly GCA_964449455.1 of uncultured Alphaproteobacteria bacterium. Classification (GTDB taxonomy): domain Bacteria; phylum Pseudomonadota; class Alphaproteobacteria; order JAJFIK01; family JAJFIK01; genus CAYUYV01. The sequence goes on from CAYUYV010000092.1 coordinate 14,256, forward strand.
CTCCGGTGGCACCAAGACGGACAGCGCCATCGACTTCGCGACCCCCTATCTGCGTCATGTGCTGGGCTTTATCGGGCTTAAAGATGTGCATGTTGTGGGGAGTGACCTGTCCGGTGCTGATCCGGACACGGTTAATGCTGCGGCGCTCGCCAGGATCGATGATCTGCCCCTGAATGGCATCGGGCACGTTCACAACGGGATGAGCCACTGAACGTGCTCTCGATCTTTGTGGGTCGCGCATCCGAACCCAATAACCGCCCACACTGATCTTGGCAGATGCGCTTCAGCGGGATCCGCCGTCAATGCGCAGTAACGCGCCAGTTGTGTAGCCGGCATGGTCGCTGGCAAGGTAAAGGGCCGCGGCGGTGATCTCGTCCGGATTGCCGCCGCGCCGTAAGGCAATGGCGTCAGCGGCCCGCGCGTTGAACGCCTCCATGTCCCAGGCTTTCGAAATATCTGTCAGGAACGGGCCCGGCAGAATGGCGTTGACCCGGACTTTCGGGCCCAAGGCATCGGCAAAGGCCTCTGTCATGGCATTTAGGCCCGCCTTGGCGGCAGCATAAGGAATGACATCCTTCCGCGGCCGGATGGAAGCAATGCTTGAGATATTGACGATGCTGCCGCCCCCATCGGCCATCATCCGCTCCCCAACCAAAGCGCAGAGGCGGAACGGGCCTTTCAGATTGAGGCCCAGCACTTTGTCGAACAGGGCCTCTGAGATGTCCACGGGCCGGTCGTAAAGGGGTGAGAGGCCCGCATTATTGATCAGCACATCAATGCGTCCAAAGCGGGCATAAACGGCCTCGGCCAGCCGGTCCGCTTCCTCCCAATGGGACATATTGGCGGAAATGGCATAGGCACGCCGGCCCAAGGCCTCGATTTCCCGGGCCACCGCTTCGCAGGCCTCGATCTTGCGGCTCGCCACAGCCACATCTGCGCCGGCCTCGGCAAACCCAAGGGCCATGTCCCGACCGAGTCCCCGGCTCCCCCCGGTGATGAGCACCGTCTTCCCGCTCATATCGATGATGTGTTTTGGTGTTCCCATGGCTCTCTCCTCCTTTGCTCACGTCTTATGGTGTGAGTTTAAAGGGGAGAGCCGGGAGCCTGCAAAGCCGCCCTATTCCGCGGCCTGACTGGAGCCGGCGATCTGGGGTTCGGCAGGCAAGTGGCAGACCACACGGGTGCCCTTCTCTGGTTCCGATTCAAGGGTCACCCAGCCGCCGTGGAGCTCGACGAAACTCTTGACGAGGGACAGACCAAGGCCTGCGCCGCGATGCGCGGAGTCATGGGAGGAGAACCGGTCAAAGACCGTAGCCTGATATTCCGCAGGAATGCCTGAGCCGGTGTCGGCGACCCAGATGGTCACCATGGATTTTTGCTTGGCCGCCCCGATAGTCACTGTGTCGCCCTTTTCCGTAAAACGCAGGGCATTGGAGGTCAGATTGAACAGGATCTGGCGCAGGCGCTTTTCATCCGCCACCAGAGTGCCGATGTCTTTCGGGCAATCCACGGTCACCGTCACGGCGCTGTCCGCGGCCCGGCTCACCGCCACATCTCGGGCATTCTTCAGCAACGCGCCGATTTTCACCGTGTCGAGGTCAAGGGACAGTGTGCCCGCCTCGATCATGGCGAGATCCAGGATATCATCAACGAGCTCACGCAACTGACCCGAGGCCTGGAGAATGTGGCCCGTATATTCCTGCTGCCGATCGTTCAAATTCCCAACCATGCCCTCACTGATCATCTCCGTGAAGCCGACAATGGAATTGAGCGGCGTGCGGAGCTGATAGGAGACATTGGAGACGAACTCGGACTTAAGCCGGTCCGCGGTTTCCAGGGCTTCATTGCGCTCGCGCAAGGCATGCTCGATGCGCGCCGTGTCCGTCACATCAAGGAAAGTGAGCAGCACCCGGCCATCGGGCAGGGCCTCGCCGGCATAGTCCAGGATCCGGCCGTCGGTGCGGATCAGTCGGCCCGGCTGAAGCTCGCCATCGCTCTCGATCGACGTGACCGCCGCGGCGATCCGGGTCCATTCGCCATCCTCCGCCCCATGAATGTCCTCAAGCTGCGGCGCGCAGCGCTCCGTTAGCACGGAGAAATGGGGCTCACCGCGCAGCAGGGTCTGTTCCAGCCCCCACATCCGCGCAAAGGCTGCATTGGACAGCTTGAGCCGTCCATCGCGGCCGAACACGGCCACGGCCTCGTGCAGATGGTCGAGGGTCACCCGCTGGACGCTGGTCAGCGTCTTGTAGGAGCTTTCCAGGGTGACCTGATCCGTCACGTCCTCATAAAGATAGATCAGTCCACCGAAAGGATGGGCCCGGCAGATCACGCGCAAGGTGCGCCCGTCCGGCAGGTGCCACAGCTCGTCCCCATCGGCAATCTGCTGGTAAAGGGCCAGGCGCTGATGCTTCCAGGCCTGGAAATCCGCCTGTTCCGGGAGCTGACGCTGCTCGCGCAGATGCTCTAAAATCTCGCTGTCCTCGGGCTGCTGGTCGAGCCAACGCGGATCGAGGCCCCACAAGCTGACAAAAGCGTCGTTAAAGAAGACAAGCTTCGTATCGGACCCAAATATCGCGACGGCGGTGCGCAACTGGTCAAGGGTTTCCCGATGGGCGCGCAAATGGCTCTCAAGCTGCTGTTCCGCTTCGTCCACCGCGGACAGATCAAGGGCAATACCACCGGTGCCGTTGCCCACGGGAATTGCGATCAGGTCCATGGCCCGGCGATGACCATCCACCACCACATACCGGCGCTTGCGCTGAACTTCCGTGGTCCGCGCAGCCAGTGCCGACAGGGAGCGTTCTGAATTGTCCAGTTCACGCCGCTCCTGGACGGCTTCCTCGGCGGACGCACAATCCACCGCCTGGGCATAGGCCTCATTGGCCCAGACCAAAGCATGGCCACGCCGGCGCCACATGGGAAAGGGCGCCCGGTTCAGGAATTCTGCAAAACTCGCGCGGTCCCGCTCGGCCTGCTCCAGACGTTCGGCCAATGTCTCAATCTCGGAGCGCTCCGGCGATATATCCCGCAATTTGACCGCCGACTGAGTCGCCGCGGGCCGCCCATGGGCTTCGATAATGCCACCGCCGCGCCGGGTCAGGGTCAAGGTGAAAGGCTTGCCGTCAGTGCGCAGCAGCGAGAGCGCCGCCGCAAAACGCTGGCGCGCCGCATCATCAAGGCTGGCAATGAAGGACTCAAAACGGGTGGCAACTTCACCGTCCTGGTGGGCCCGGCGCTCCCGGTCCTCCGGATCAATGACGATATCCGTCGGCTGAATGTCCGCGCTTGCCCCATCCTCCCCGTCAAGGGCCGTGCCGCGGCCCAGCACCTGATCCGGCGTCTGGAGGCCCATCATGCCGGAGCGGGAGGCGCCTGCGATGGCAGCGCCTTTGCCCTCGTCCCAGATGAGGGTAAGGTCCGGGTCGGATCGGAACAGCACATCGGCCCGGGCCATGGTGGCCTCCATGGTCCGGCGGGCTTCGATCCACGTTCTGGCCAGGGTGCGGCGTCTTAGGCCTTCATGCACGGCCCATAAGGCCGAGGCGAAGGCGAAGAGAACCGATCCTGCCGTGATGATCCACTGGGTGGTGGCCGCTGCCATGGTTGCGCGCCCCTAACGTCGCGTTATCCGAATCATTCGAAGTATAAGCCGTATCCGCATCCGGTGCCGGCCCTTCCGGTCCCCACCGCGCTCATCTTCTGCTTGCCATGTGATTCGGGGAACGACGGCAGGAAAGGACTGAACAGCGCGTGAATGACCGTCCCCTGATCACGGAAAAGACCCTCGGTGTCCTGATCAGCGCCGCCGAGCAGATGTTGGGCCGGGAGAGCCCGGTGACCCAGGCGCTGTTCCTGGCCGCCGCGGATCCGGATTATCTGACCGAGGCCTGGGCCGCCATTGAGGCGTTGCCAGATCATGAACGCCAATGGCTGGCGGCCGCTGTCGCGGACATGCATCCGCCTTTTGTTGTGGGCGGCCGGGATCTGGAGTGATCCTGACATGGGATGACCGTGCCTTAATCCGCTTGAACTGGAGGTCATCCCTGCCGTATTTTAGGTTCAGGCTGGAGGTCCTGGCCGCTCGCGGGCATGTGCCCATGGCGAAGTCCTCTGGGCGCCCGATCCTTGCGCGCCCCATGGCCGGTATCCCTTGTCCCGTTTGGGCTGCGGACCGATGGCAAAGCGAGCCCCATCCGACTGTTTGTCCGTGGCCTTGATCGGATGAGGCCGAGACCATGACCCAGATCGTCCCTTCACTTGACAGTTTAAAGCGCGAGGCCCGGCGCTTGCGCCTGACGCGCAGTCCCAATCACCAAGGGCTGAGCCATGGGGCGGCGCTTGAAGCCGTCGCCCATGCCCATGGTTTTCGCAACTGGAACACGCTGCGGGCCATGGCGGTGCGACAGGCGGCCCGACTGCCATTCCGGCCCGGCGAACGGGTGCAGGGCGCCTATTTGGGGCAGGCCTTTACGGGCGTGGTTCTTGAGGCGAGCCCCACCGCTGACGGCCTATGCCGTTTGGCCCTGAACCTGGACACGCCCGTTGATGTGGTGCGTTTCGACAGCTTCTCGGCCTTACGCCATCGCATTTCCGGGCGGGTCGATGCCGGTGGGGTCAGCCCTGAGTGCACCTCTGACGGCGTTCCCCATCTTCGGATCCGCTCATCTTGAGCCTCAAGATTGATCGGTTCACAGGACCCGCTGGCCGTCTTGTGGTTCGACCGAAACATTTGCATGCCTCGCCCGGCGAGTCCGAAAGCAAATGTTTCGGTCATAAAACCCAAGAGCAAGCCATTGTTGCGCGTGGAGCTTTTGGCTCGAATGTTTGAGCAGGGAGCACGCCGCCCATGATGACTAAGAGCGTTTTCAGCAAAAGTGTGTGCGGTTTTGCGGTCCGAAAACGCGATAAATCAAAGAGTTAGAGCCCTTTCACTGCCCCGGAA
>CAYUYV010000093.1:0-19078 GCA_964449455.1 uncultured Alphaproteobacteria bacterium
GGGCCCCGCGTTGGGGCCCCGCGTTGGGGCCCTGCGTTGAGGCCGCGCGGCTCCGGATCGCTGGGCTCTGGATCGATGGGTGGGGGTTCGATGGGTGGGGGAACGATGGGCGTGGGATCACTCCCCCTTGGCGGCGGCTTCGCGGGCGGCCCGAACGCTGTCATTGGTCTGATTAAAGAGCAGCTTGCGGCGCGCGGCCTGTTCTTCTTCCGTGTACTCCCGCTCCAACAGCTCCCGGCCCACGGCACGGCCTTTCTGGACGGCGGGACGCGCGCCCACCTCGTCAACCCAGCGCTTCAGATGCGGGAAATCCGTCCAGAAGCTGCCCTCGCCATCGCCCAAAAGCCGGTCGAGCAGAAAGGCCCAGGACCAGGTGATCATGTCGGCGATGGTGTAATCCGCCCCCGCCAGATAGGTGTTCGCGGAAAGCTGGGCATCCAGCACACCGGCGAGCCGATCCACTTCACCCGTGAAACGTTTCACGCCATATTCCAGCGTTTCCGGACGATCGGTGATGTTGGGCGCGTAATTCTTGAAATGGTTGGCATTGCCCATCATGGGCCCGAGATTGGCCATCTGCCAGTGCACCCATTGCAGGGCCTTATATTTGCCGGCCGTATCCTGGGGCAGAAATTGGCCGGTCTTCTCGGCCAGATATTCGAGGATCGCGCCGGATTCGAACAGAGCCAGGGGCGCGCCGCCGCCCAGGGGCTCATGGTCCACAATGGCGGGCATGCGGTTGTTGGGGCTCAGGCGCAGAAAATGCGCTGTGAACTGCTCGCCGCCGCCGATATCCACCGGCTTGATGGTATAGGGCAGGCCGCACTCCTCCAGCATAATGGTCACTTTCCACCCATTGGGGGTCGGCCAGTAATGCACATCGATCATTGGAAACTCCTCCCGTGTTGAGCGCCACTGCCGCGAGCCTTGCAGACCCGCATGACCCTGTCCAATCAAGGCGCCCTGATCGGGGGGCCCGCTATGACCGCCAGCCGGTCTTGCCCGAAGAGCCGCTCGCGATAGCGATCGTGGACAAAGACAGCACGGCACTCGACAAGGACCAGGGTGTAGACGGCCCTGAACCGTTCATCCTCATGCAGCCCCTTTAGCGCGCGCGCCGAAAAGCTCGGGACCGTCTCAAGGGGGGCGGGACAGGTGTCGACCGGCCTCGGGCTGAGCACCACAAGGTCGGGCTCGGCCTGCCAGAACACCGCGCGGCTGAAGCCCGCATGGTTGCGGATGGTGCCGGTCTTGGCCCGGTCTGCATGGGCCATGGCCACCCAGTTAAGCCCCATGAGGTCGAAAATCGGTCCGTCATAGCGCCGCGCGATCCCACCGGCGGCAACCACGCCAAGGCTCGCAGCGCCATCAAGCGCTGAGAGCTGCGCGCCAAAGGTCCGGCCGTCCCTTGCAAGGTCGAATTCCCGACGGAAATGATGGGCGTTCGTCCCATAGATTGAGGCACACAGGATCGCGGCAAGTGTCGTCAAAGCCATGCCCGGCCACAGACTGTGTGGGCGAGGACCCAAGGCGAAAAGGGCCACAGGCGCCAGGGCGAGCAGGGGCACAATGGGCTGAAAAAACCGGAACAAGGGGAAATGGTCCCCGCCCGTCGCACTATAGGTGAAGAGAATTCCGCCAATGCCCGCAAGGCAGATGAGCAGGGCGGGGGAGATGCCGGTTTCCTGCTGACCTCTTCGCATCCTGTTGTGACTGCGCGAATGGAAAATCATCCTAATAAGGATGAAAAGCCAAATGGCGAGTAGGATGACGTGCCCCCAAGCGTAGAACAGAAAATCATCCGCCAGGTAACTAAGCCCATCGGCGAGCCGTTTGCCCAAGCCGGACGGCACCTTGGCGTAATAGGTGTTGGGCACCGGAAAGCCGAAATACCAAAGCCGCCAGAGCGTGAGCAGGAGCGTTACCGCAAGAGCCGACGCCAGCGCCAGAACCACCGTGCGCCGATGGGTGTCCGGCGCCCTGTTGCGCGCCAATAGAACCCAGGCCAGTCCACATAGGCCCAAAGCCACCGCGATGCCTTCAGGACGGGTGAGGGCAAGGGCCGTGGCCGTGAGTGGCAGGCCCGCCTGCAGCGAGATCGGCAAGGCCTTGCGCTGCGCCACCAGGCGGGCAAGACCATAGATCAGCAGCAGGAACAAAAAACACCACAGGCCCACATCCATCAGGGTGAAAACAGACCAGCCAAAAAAGGACCACTGGGCGGCCATCATCATCGCGGTAACAGTAAAGGCCCCACATCGCGCCGCTTCCGTGTCCCCGCCCGATTCGCCCGCCAACAGCCTCGCCAGTTCCAGAGTGACAAAAACCGTCAGACTCGTGATCAGGAAGGACAGGATGAGGAGCACCGCTTCGGGCGGGAGGGGCAGGGCGAAGGCGGCCACAGTGATCATGGTCCACAGGAACGGCGTTGACCCTTCGACCCGCTCGCCGCCGGGCCGGTAGACCACCCCATGGCCCGCCGCGATGTTCTTCCCATAGACCTGGGTGATATTTGCATCATCGATGCCGATCAACGGCAAGCCGCCCGCCGCACCATACGCACAAAGAGCGCCCAGAAGCGTGATCCCAAGGGCCGCCACGAACCGTGCAGCAGGCGCACGCAAGAGGCGCGCCAACAATTGGACGGTCGGCCAAACATGGCTATCATGGGCTGAGTCTGCCACTTTCCCCTCGTTTCAGCTTCACGTGAGTCTTTCAAGACAAGAGACTGGGATGCTTGCTGTCGATCTGGACAACACCTTGGTCAAGACGGATGTCCTCTACGAATCTTTTGTAGAGGGTCTTTCATCGCGTCCCTTCCAGACCCTGGCAAGCCTCGCGGCGATCCGTCAGGGGCCGGCCGGGCTCAAGGCCGCTCTTGCCCGGGACAGCGGCCTTGATGTGACCTTGCTGCCTTATAATGGGGAGGTCCTCGCGCTGATTGAGGCCTATCGCCAACGCGGTGAACCGGTGGTGCTGGTGTCTGCCTCAGACCATCGGCTTGTGAGTGCGGTTGCAGACCATCTGGGTCTCTTTGACGATGCCTTCGGGTCAAAGCCTGGCCGCAATCTCAAAGGCGCGCGCAAGGCCCAGTTTCTGGTCGAACGCTATGGGGAGGGCGCGTTCGACTATGTGGGCGATGCGCCTGCGGATCTCAAAGTCTGGAAGCATGCCCGGAAGGCCATCACGCTTGGTCTGTCATCGGCGCAGCGGACGGCGGTTGAGGCCCTCGGCGTCGAGGTTCAGCATCTTAATGCACCATCAGGGCGCAGCGGGCAGTTGAGCGACTATTGGTTGGCCCTGCGTCCGTGGCACTGGTCGAAAAACCTTGTTATCTTCGTCCCGGCTCTTGCTCTTTATACGTCGGATTGGGCCGCCTGGTCTGCTGCGGTCGTCGCCTTTGTGGCCTTCAGTCTGCTGGCGTCCTGCGCCTATATCATCAATGACCTTCTTGATCTGAAGGCGGACCGGCGGCATCCGACCAAACATGCCCGGCCCTTTGCATCCGGGGCGTTGCCGATTCTGCATGGCCTGTTGATGGCGCCCCTCCTTATTGGGATGGGCTTTCTTCTCGCCCTCCTGATCCTGCCGATGGCCTTCTGCCTTGTCCTGGCGGGCTATCTGGTGCTCAGCACGCTCTACTCCCTCTATCTGAAACGGCTGTTGGTGGTCGATATCGCTGTCTTGTGTCTTGTCTTTCTTGCCCGCCTTTATGGGGGAGCGGTGGCCGCCAGTCTCGATTTATCCTGGTGGATCATGTTTGTCAGTGTCCCAATCGTGCTCTCCTTGTCCTGCATGAAGCAACTTGCCGAGCTCATATGCTGTGAGAAACGGGGCATGGCGGATATTCCGGGCCGGTCTTACAGCCCCGCGCACCGTAAGGCTCTTTTGGGGGGCGCCATGGGGTTCGGATATTCCGGCGTGGCGGCCATGATTGCCTACACCTATAGCGGTGAAGCGGAGGCCCGATACCATTCACCCCATCTGCTGTGGATCGCGACCCTTGTCCTGTTTTTCTGGATAACTCATCTGCTGATCACGGTGAGGCGCAAGACCATTCATCACGATACGATGGTCTTTACCCTGTATAATATGGCCACGTTGGTATCGGGTGCCGCCGTCACAGCCGTATATGCTCTGTTGGCGCGCGTGTGACCTTGGTCCCGTCCCGCAAAACCGTGTTGAGCACGCAAACCCTGTCCGGATGGGGACGGTTCCCAAGACGGGATTGCACCGTCGCCGCGCCTCGCCGGCAAGAAGACTGGATCGACGCCGTTGCCGGCGCCAGGGTGCCGGTCATTGCCCGCGGCGCCGGTCGGGCCTATGGCGACAGTGCCCTCGGAACCGGCCTAACCCTCTCCACCCGGCACTTTGACCGTATGCTGGATTTCGACCCGGTATCTGGCGTCCTGACCGTCGAGGCCGGCGTCATCTTAGGTGATATCGTGGAGACTTTCCTGCCCAGGGGGTGGTTTCCACCGGTTTCGCCGGGCACACGCCATGTCACCATCGGCGGCATGATTGCGGCAAATGTCCATGGCAAGAACCATCACCATGCGGGCAGTTTCGGCCGCCATGTCCTGTGGCTTGATCTTCTGGGGGCGGATGGCACCCTTACGCGATGCACCCCATCTGACCATGCAGCGCTGTTCCGTGCGACGCTGGGCGGGATGGGACTAACCGGCGTTATCCTGCGCGCGGCGTTCCGCATGATCCCGGTCCGCACGGCATGGCTTCGCCAGGAGCGTGTTCTGGCCAAGGACCTGGATGCAGCCCTGGCCGCTTTGGCGCACGGCGATGGGTGGACCTATTCGGTGGCCTGGATCGACTGTCTTGCGGCGGGGCAAGGCCTGGGGCGGTCCGTTCTGTACCGCGCCGACCATGCCGGCCCCAGTGATCTTGAGCCGGACAAAGCGGCAAAGCCCTTCTCGATCCCGTCTCGTCCTGTCCTGCGCGTGCCGTTCGACGGACCCTCCTGGATGCTTCGAGGACTGACCATGCGCAGCTTCAACGCGCTCTATTATCGCCGCGCCGCCATGGCTCCCCGGGAACAGATTTTGGACTGGTCCCGTTTTTTCTATCCCCTCGATGGTGTCAAAGACTGGAACCGGCTTTACGGCCAGCGCGGGTTCGTCCAGTTCCAATGTGTATTGCCCATGGCAACGGCCGAGACTGGCTTGCGGGCCATCCTGGAGCGCACCGCACAGGCCGGGCAAGGCTCCTTCCTGGCCGTTCTGAAGACGTTCGGCACATTTGATGAAGACACGGACGGACTTTCCTTTCCAGCACCGGGCCTCACCCTGGCTCTCGACTTTCCGGCAAACCCGGGCACCCTGACGCTGCTCCAGGCGCTCGACCGCGTGGTGCTGGACCATGGTGGGCGGTTTTACCTTGCCAAGGACGCCCGTATGACACGGGAGACATTCGGTGAAGCCGAAATGGACCGCATGCCCCGTTTCCAGGCCCTCCGGGAGCTGAGCGGCGCTAGCGGGCGGTTTCAGTCGGTGCAGAGTGCGCGGCTTGGCCTTTGACCCCTGTCTCGGCGATCCAGGCAAAAGCGGTCTCAAGATGTTCCGTCCGGGTCAGGAAGTTCAACCCCCTGAGTCGGTCAAGCTGGGCTTCCCGGCGCGGTGCATTGATCTGCGTATAGGCAAGGATCGCATCACGCCAGCCCAACCCGTCGAGGGCAGACAAGTAGTCCGGAGCGCCCTGTCCCACCTCCCGAAGGGCAGGGAGGTCCGAGGCGATCACCGGTGTTCCAGCGCCGAGAGCCTCAACGACCGGAAGACCAAAACCTTCGGCAAAGGAGGGCAGAAGCAGGGCCCTGGCGCCGTGTAACAGATGGGCAAGGTCCTGATCATTCAGCGCCCCGGCCTCGATCACCACGTCTTTCAGCGGGTTTGATCGGTCGAGCAGGGCCAGTGCCGTGTCGTTCTCCCATCCTCGCCGCCCGACCAGCACCAGGCGTGGACAGGCCGGACCCAACTGCGCAACAAGGTCCCGCCACAAAGAGAGCAGCAGAGTATGGTTCTTGCGGGCCTCGATGGTGCCGACACAGACAAAATAGGGATGGGACGGCGGTGTCACCTGCACCGGCCGCGCGAACACGTCCTCAAGCCAAAGGGGCACAGTCTTGGTCGGCACTTGCCGTTTGTTCAGTCCTGGAACCAGCTGCCTCAGATCGCGCTCGGTCGCGGATGAATTGACCAGCACGCCGTCAGCCAGCGCGTCGACAGTGTCCAGACGGCGGCGATGCCGGTCCCCATGGCCAGGCCGGCAATATTCTGGAAACTGAACCGGAATTGCATCATGAATGAACATGATGACGCGGGCACCAAAGTGGCTTTTGATCTGCTCCAGGACGGGTTTCTTGTCCAGGTGATGGTGCGACACATTAAGGTAGGTTGGCTGGTGAGCCCCGGTTGCGAACCCCAGGGGACGCCAGGGTGCCAACAGGGGCCGCTGGTATGCTCCCGATGGGGACGATGATGGATGATCTGAGCCTTTCGGACTTTGAAGTTCCGACCAGTCAAGCGCCCGCGCCAGATCACCGCCATCTTCTGTCCTCGCGGACCACTGTTGGTCGAGCGCGTGGGACACAGCGACGACGTGCTGTCGCGGAATAGTCCAGGCTCGCCCACCGCGGATGGCCACGAAACCAGTCTGTTCGGAGGGACGCGCCAGAAGGTAATCTGTATAGGCTTTCTCTATCCGGTCGATGCCCGTGGGCGCCGTGCTCCGGGCACGGGCCAGGAGCCGGGAGACATCCATGATGATCGTCTGTACCGTCTTCACCGTGTGCTCCGTGTCCGCATGGGGCGCCGTGCTCGCACCATGCGGCCCAGTTCCAAAGAGCGCCCCAGTACACGGAACATGCGCGTGCGGAGCTGATCCAGTGGCCGGTCAGCGCTCGTCCCGTCCGCCAGGAGGTCAAGGGCGTCCTCTACGGTGCATGGAGCACCAGTTTCCGGGTGCCGATAGTCTGGATACAGAATCAGCGTCGCGGCGACGAGCCGTGTGAGCGAAATGTCTACCTGCCGGCGTGGGAAGGTCATGCGATCCTGGGTGAGACCCCAGCCAGCGTAGAACGGGCCGCCATAGGCGGTGACCGACAGGCCGCGCAGCAGGGCCTCGAAGCCCATCAGGGAGGTCATGGTGTGTACTTCATCGGCGAGCGCCAGGGCGCTTGATGCATGAAGCTCCGTCACTGTCAGGTCAGCTGCCCGCTTCAGAACTGGTTCGGGCACGTGGCCCGGGCGGAAACCGCGTTCCACGTCCGGATGGGGCTTATATATAATGAAGGCGTTTGGTCGACTGTCTTTGGCCGCACACAGAAGGTCTGCATTGCGCCGGATTTCGGGTGACCCCTTTAGAACGGATGCATCATTCTCCACCTGTCCGGGCACAAGGACGATCGGCCGGCCTCCGGCAAGACGGCGCAGGTCCTCAATGTTGCGCTTTTCGCCAACATTATATTTGGAGAGGCCAAGTGTTCTAATCCGGACCATGAGAGCTTCGGCCCGTGCCAGAACCGCGTCGCCATATTCGCCATCCCGGATCAGACTTTCCAGATCACAAGGCGCGGACGGATCATAATGAATGCCCGTGCGATCCAGAACCAAGGAGATAGGGCGGGCCCATTCCCGGCCGAGACCGACCGAGCGCAGGAAACCATCCTCAACCTGAAGAATCGGTATGCCGCGATTCTTCGCATCCTGAATGAGAGCGCCGTAAGACCCGGAAGCACGAATGGCCAGCCGCCCTCCAACCCGTTCTGCGCGGGACAGGGCCTGTTCCGGAGAGTGAGTGAAGCGAACCGCTCCGTCCCCTTCCTTCAGGAAAGGCGTAAAGGCCCGTTTGTTCCAGCCATGATAGCCGACACAAATGGTCTCTCTGGATACGGTCATGGGGGGGTGGGCCTCAAATGCCACCACAGGCCAAGCAGCAGACGGGGTAGAACCGTGCCGTGATGATCCCGGTTTCCCCGTTCCAGGACGAAGCGTTCCATAATGTCTTCCACATCACAGGGGATGCCCGTTACCGGATCCACATATCGGGGATAAAGGATCAGGGCTCCCGCCACCAATTCCTCAAGCGTTAATGTCCGGGTGCGCCGCATGAAAGTCAGCCGGTCTTTTGTCAAACCCCAACCGGCATAGAACGGCCCACCATAGGTATGAACCGTCAGTCCCATGACGAGAGCCTCAAAGCCCAATTGGGACGTCATAGTAGCCACTTCATCCGTTTGGCGCAACGCTGTCATCGGGTCCATATTGTCCAGGATCACATCCGCGTGGTCGAGCACTGCACTTGTCCCTAAGCCTTTGGCACGATTGGCAAATTCGATGTCCGGATGGGGTTTGTAAGCAATGAAGGCGTTGGGAAAATCCTGGCGCACCCGCGCCAGCAGCCCCAGATTGGTGTTGATCAGCGGCGCACTGCACCGGACCGAGGCGTCCTGTTCCACCTGGCCTGGCACCAGAATGCGCGTTCGTCCATCACCGGGCGGAGCACCCAGCCGCGAGCGATCCCGCCTGCCGCAATTGTATTTGGAAAGTCCAAGCGTGCGCAATCGGCCGACCACATCCTGGGCACGGCTCAACAGGGCTTCGCTGAATTTTGTTCGCTCAAGGAGGGTTTCAAGGTCACTGGGGCCGCGGCAGTCATAATAGATTCCCGTACGGTCGAAGACCAACGATGCCGGCGCCACATAGTGGCGACCAAGACCGACCGAGCGCAAAAATCCGTCTTCGGCAAAGGCGATGTCAAGACCCCGAGCACGGGCACGGGGCGCAAGACTTGAGGCCCGACCGGACGCCCAGAACACAACTTGATCGCCGCGGCGCCGGGCCCGGTCGAGTGCAGCCGGCGTAGCCCGGTCCGTCCGGCATCCACCGCCACCGTGGTCCAGGAAGGGGCGTATTTGGCGCAACTTGCCATTGCCCAAACCGAGGGTTACGGAAGGCTTGGCATTCAACTGTCCATGGGCCCGGGCCCGCGCTGCAAGGCGTACCGCCATCTGCACCGTAGAAGGACGATCAAAGAGGGGATCCCTGTAAGTGGGATAGCCGCAATAGGCAGCCCAGACCAGCGTTTCCAGGCTCGGACGGGCCTTGCGCCGGGGACACGGGCGGCGGTCATCCGTCAATCCCCACCCGGCATAAAAGGGTGTTCCGAAACAGGTGACCGGAATGTCCGCCATCAGCGCTTCGAAGCCGGCATGACTGGTGACCGTGAAGATCCGGGATGCGCGACGGGCAAGCGACAGGAACGCCGTGCGGCCATCGACAATAGGCAGACCAAGGCGAGGCGCAAGCTCCGTCAGGTGACCAACCCGTCCATTGACGCCAGCTCGCGGATGAGCCTTGACGACGATGCAGGCATGCGGATGCTCCGCTTGCGCTGTTTCAAGCATCTCCAAAAAAGTCTCCGCGGAGGCACCGCCTCCGGCGATGGAAAGATCATCCTGAATTTGATCTACGACAACGATCAGCGGGACGTCGGAGGGAATCTTTAAGGTCCGGGTTGTGAGGTCGCGTGTATCATTGAACTTGCCCAGATGCGCTGTCACCATCTCGTGCATAACCGTCCGAACCCCCTCAAGATCCGGACACAGGCCGTCACCGACCCTTTCTATCAACTGTTCAAGGGCGGATGGTCGTGACGCGTCATAGTAGATCCCGATCGGATCGATCACGAGGGACAGCAGGCGATCCCGTCGGCCGGGCAGACCCAGGGAACGGATGAAGCCGTCCTCAAGCGCCAGAAAGGGGATGCGCCGCTGGCCCGCCTCCATTCGTGCGCGCCCCTTCAGACCCCATCCGACAATGGCGTCCGGTGTGCGCCCAAAGGCCGACATCCCTGAAAGGGACACCAGACGTCCCCAGGGTTCAAGAAATGGTGCAAAGATCTTCCGCTGGCGTATGATACCGGCAGACAGAACACCAAGGCGTGCGCCCGTCCCGAGCCCATAGGTCTCGGGACGCAGACTGTCCGGGAGGAGTGGCTGCATGGATCAGATCCTGAGAACCGTTGCGGTGGACAGAGCGATCTGGAACAGGATCTGGCTGATATCCTTGGTCAGGGCGAAAAGACGGCCATTGACCTTGGGCAGTACAAGGATCTGATCCCCCGGCTGGGGTTCGTAATTCGGTCCGGCCCTCAGGCTTGTCCCATTCCGTCGGCGGATCACCAAGTCCTTGCGCTGGGCTGAGCGCGAGAAACCGCCGGCCCGATCAATGTAGTCCCGTGCGCTCAGCCCCTTGCGTGCGGCAAAAGCACCGGGCGCCACCACTTCACCAGCCACGAGGATCACATCCGTCCGCTCCGGGATGACCACCGTATCCCCGTCCTCAAGACGAATGTCCGACAGGGCACCATCTTCAAAGACCGATATGATGCCCTCCGGATCCACATTGCGCGCCCGGTCCACAAACCGCGCGATAAGATTGGCCTGCGTGACCTGCAATTGGGCCTGCTCCTGGTTGAGGGCGCTCCCACCCAGAACCTCCCGTTCAAGACGGGCGAGGGAGTCAAGTAGAGCCTGTTTCTGCTGGGCCGCGACACTCGGCCTGCGCACATGGACCGCTTTCGGATCAACATTGCTGCCATCGACGGCGATAAGGGCGAGGAGCTCGGAAAGGCGGGCATTGCGGGGCAGAATCTGGACGGACGGTGTTGGGAGTTGGGCCTCGACCGCCACCGCAATGCTCTGACCTAGACTGTCCGTTCGGAACGTAATGTGGTCCCCCGCCTGGAGCATGGTCTGGCTGAAATCCATGAGGGAGAAATAGCGGGTAAACGGAAGACCGCGCCGAATGCCCCGCAGGCTGACATTGCTCACCGAAGCGCGGATCTGCGCCAGTGTGGTGAGAGCCGCTCCGGTTGCCTCGCTGCCCTGAAGCTCGAAGGCAAAAGCGGCACGCGCTTCCCCATCCACCGTCACAATGGGCCCTCTTGGACGCACAAAGATGACGTCCCCGTCGCGCAGGGTTCTTTGGGGGACATCGCCGCGGATCAGAAAGTCGTAAAGATCGATCGTTTCGAGGGAGCGCCCGGCCCGGCGCACGTCCACAGATCGGAAACTGCCCCTGTCCAGATCGATGCCGCCTGCCTGATCCAGATAGAACAAGAGATCGTCCTGGGGCGCACCGAGATAGCGACCCGGTCGTGGCACATGGCCGGACACATAGACACCGATTGAGCCGGGCGACAAAAGGGCCGCATAGACCTGAACCGTGTCTTTATAGACCTTGCCGACACCTTTTTGGATCCGTGGCTGCAGTTCGCTCGCCGCAACGCCCTCAAGGCGCAAGGGACCGACACCGGGTACGAACAGATTGCCCTTGGCATCAATGGTCTCAACGCCTTCTTCAGATTGGCCACCGAACAAGCGCAAAAGGACTTTGTCTCCTTGCTGAAGTCGATAATTGGCCTGCTGACTGATACGGGACGCCGCGAAACTACCCGTAAAGAGATTCCGTCCAAAGACGGGACGGTTTGTTGGATCATCCTTGGTGGCCTGCAGCGCAGCTTGGGCTCGCACACGCGCGGCGTCTGGACCATCCATATCCTGCGCTGAAGCGGTTCCCAGGCCGAACACGGTGTGGAGGATCAGTGATACGATGAGGCAAGCGCCAGCTGCGAGCATGCTAGGTGTTCGTTTCATCACGCGACTCCCCGATGGTCATTGATGCCTGCGATGGTGAAGCTGACGATCCCATATCCCACAACAACGATGATCAAGGTCAGGATGAAGTAAAGAACGCGGCGTGGTTCTGTAGAGTCATGGGGCAGGTGGGGGTTGACGATCCTCACAAGGAACCGTTCCCGTTGTTCTGCCACGGTTCTTGCAGCATCAAGGGCTGTCAGAGCAGAGATTAAGCGGCGATCGGCATATTCATGCTCAACCTGCAATTCCTCATAGGTGACGAGGCTTTCAGCGAGGGTTGCGCCACGCTGTGCGCCCGCCAGCTTGGCCCTCTGTTCCCGGCTTTGGTCTTCAAGGGAAAGAATGCGGGCTTTTAGCTGCTGAACCTGGGGAGAGGTTTCTTGGCTGATGGTCAGCATGGATGCAAGATCACCGCGCAGGCGTGTGATCTCCTGTTCAAGCCCCATGACGGATCGCAAGGTGCCGCTGCCGGTTTCGACCGGGTTGAGGTCACCGGTCTGGTTCCGGAACCGCGCAAGGGCGATCCGCGCGGACGTCACCTGGGCCCGGGCGTCCTCCACCTCGGCCCGGGTGGTGCGCAAGGTGGCTTCCCGAACGCGACTTGAAAGCGCGTTGATGAAGGTCTCTGACAGGTCCAGGATTGATGTGGCGATGGCCTTGGCGCTTTCGGGCGTGAAGGACTGAACCTCCAGAGTCACGATATTCGCTTCCCGGTCGATTGTGATGCTGACAAGCGCCAAGAAGAAGTCGAGGAAATCCTCATCGCTGGCGTCTACGGAGAATTGTCGAAGGGGATCGAGACGTGGCGCCGCATATTGGCTGCGCAGATCCAAGCGTTCGTCAAGGGCGGCCAACATGTCGTGGGATTGAATATAGTCACGGATGGCAATGCTTTCCTGCAAGGTGCCCGCGACCTGGCCCACAAGGCCAGCAAGGAGCGGGTCAGGACCAGGCGCTTCATGGCTGCGGATCGCGAAATGGGCCTCGCAGACGTAAAGCGGTGCGGCCAGGACGAAATAATACAGTCCGCATACGGCCGCTGCCGCACTCATCACCAGGCTGAAGGGGCGTTTGCGCGCCCGCGCCAGCCATCGCCGCCAAGGGTTCGGCCCGCGATCTGTACCGAGATCCCGTCTGGGTCCATCGCCCTTGGGCGCGCCGTCCTGGGGGCGTGGCGCGTCGGCGCTGAGGGTGGGGACGAGGGCAAGATCACCGGTCATGGGGCACCGTTCGAAACCGAAGACTCAACCCCCGAATGGGGCGTGAGCGTTGTGCCAAAATTCGCAAGGTCACGCATCCGCCTCCAGCGGGCACCATCCCGGCATTCAAGAACCGTCACCGGCCCAATATAGGAAACCTCGCGTTGAATCCGGCGACATGGTTCTCCGAGGGCTGAATTCCATGCTTCGAGAATTGTGCCGTTGTCACCGGTGTGGTCGCCCGCTTCCGGTTCCCCGACCGCATGGCTGCAGGCGGCTGCTCCAAGGGAAAGAACCACACAGAGCATTGGCATGATGATCCAGACTGTGATGCCGCGTGCCTTAGGTGAAGCTGGACTCATCTGGGTGTCCCTGGTCTGACTGGACTCGCCGGCACCCGGTCCGGCCGCGACCGGCACATGGACCATGGCCGTGTGCTTCGACGCCTGGCAACGGACAGTGAAGGACCGTAAACGGATCTTAAAGCCTTGCGCGGTTAACCTTCGGTTACTGACCGGTGGTATCGGCGTCTTTCGGTGTCATTGCCTTGCGGTAGCGCTCTACAGCCGCCTTAACGTCGAGGGACAGGGCGGGGGGGCCGAACTTGTACAGGGTGAGGACGGAATCGCACATCCTGACGATCTGCCCCAGATTGTGAGATACCAGGATCATGCCAGCGGTCTTGCGCCGCTCCGCGAGCAAGGCTTCGGACTTGGCCCGGAACCGCGCATCACCGACTGCAGTGACTTCATCGATCAGCAGACAGTCAAAATCGATCGCCATGCTGAGGGCAAAGGCCAGTCGGGCCTTCATGCCCGAGGAATAGGTCTTGACCGGCTCATGGATGAAATCCCCCAGCTCTGAAAAGGCCGCGACCTGTTCAATGATGTGTTTGGGGTCCATATCGTAGATCCGGGCGCAGAATTTGATATTTGTGATGCCACTGAGATTGGGCTGGAAGAAGCCGGCAAACCCGACTGGCCAGGAGACTCTCATGGAGCGGATGACACGGCCCTCATCGGGAACCTCAATGCCACCGATCAGGCGCAGCAGCGTGGATTTGCCCGCCCCATTGCGTCCCAAAAGGCCGAGCCGCGCACCCTTCGGGATGCTCAGATTGAAATTGCGCAGAACGGTGTGGGTGCGTCCCTTCAGACGATAGGTCTTCGTGACATTGACGAGATCGATACTCATTGGCTCTGCCACCGCCGTGACAGCCGCTCTGCCAGAAGGGCTGCGGCGAGACCGAAAACCAGTATGCGGATGACATAGATCTCATCCGCAATGGGTGAAACATAGGCCGCGAACCAGGTCTCCCGGACGCGCTCAATGACGTGGAACATAGGGTTCCAGGACAGATAGGGCAGGACCCAGCTCGGCAACTGGGCGGCCGTGAAAAAGATGCCAGATGTGAAGAACCCGAGGCGCAGGATGGGGGATACAAAATTGTTCAACGAGCGCATCAGCGGGGTGAGGGCACCAACAAGGCCGCCAAGGACAGCGCCCCCCAGGCCGGCATACCAGAACGCGAGCAGCGCAAGCCGCGGACGATCTGGCCACGCATTGTCTGTCATCAGCATACCAATGACAGTGAAAATGATCAGGATCAGGGTAAAGGTCATGATTTCAAGCATGGCCCGGGCAACCACGAGATCGAGACCTGTGACATGGGGAAAGTGGAGCAGGGCCTGGCTCATCCCGGTTGCGGACTGTGCGCGATCATAGGTCGAGTTGAAGCATTGCCAGGTCAGGTATCCAGTGACCATGAACATCAGCAGGGGAATGTCAGGGGGCGACAGTCGTTCCGCCGTGGAGAAAATCACCGTCAGGACGATGACGCCAGCAGCCGGATTGAACAGGGCCCAGATATAACCAAAATAGGTCTGGCCGAACCGACCGCCGATTTCCCGCAGGATCAGGGCGTGGACGACTCGCGCCTGGACCGTGGCGGCATTCCCCATGCTGTGCTCCTGCCCTGCCTTTCCGCATGATGTTCCAAGCGCGTCCCGTCGCTCCGATACCGGATGAGCCTGTCCGGGGTTGGATTAATGGCTTCTTAAGTGTCCGTCTGCTTTTTGGATCATGGGCCGCGCATCCTGGCAAGATGCGTTGTCGGCGCCAATAGTGGGAGGGGCTCCGTGACGCGTGTCGTCCCGTTTCCGGTTCGGGTTCAACCCCGCCGGCAGCATTTTTTGATGATCCAGGGTCCCTTCGGCCCCTTTTTCCGTACACTTGCGAAGACCCTGCGCCGCTCCGGGCACAGGGTCACAAAGGTCCAGTTAAACGGGGGCGACATCTGGGACTGGCGCGGCCTGCCCGGCGCCGTCCTTTTTCGGGCACCGCGAGCACGGTGGACGGCGTGGCTGCGGCGGCTGATCATTGAGCGCGCGCTCACGGATCTTATTGTGTACGGAGATTGTCAGAGCTATCACCGGGAGGCCATTAGAGTGGCCCGAGCCTGCGGCTTGCGCATCCATGTGCTTGAGCAGGGCTATTTCCGGCCCCATTGGATCACGCTAGAGCGCGATGGCGTGAACGGATTTTCGCCCCGCCTTGGGCGGCCCTTTGCGGAGATGTCTCCCTCATCCGTGCGGGATGCGTCGGCCGCCGGCACCGTGCCGCGCGATCAAGCTGTGCGCCGCGTCTCCCTTGGTCTGCGGCGCTGCCATGTGACCCAAACGACCCTGGCAACCCTTGCGACTTATGCGCTGGCGCCCCTTTTTCCCACTTACCGTTCGCCTTTCGCCGCCTCCGGTTGGGCCCAGGCCTGGGGATCCTTGCGCCGCTACCTCCGTTTGCGGTGGAGCCGGGCCCGGCGTTTGCGCTGGATCGCTTCTTACATTCGCCGGGATGAGCCATTTTTTCTGGTGTTGCTGCAAAGGCCGGGTGACAGTCAGCTTACGGTTCATTCTGAGTTTCCGCGTATCGAAGATGTCATGGAACGGACGGTCGCGAGTTTTGCGGCCCACGCACCACCGTCGATGCGTCTTCTGTTCAAATGCCATCCGCTTGATCCGGGGCTGGAGGATCATGGGGCGTGTCTGGGCCGGATTGCGCGTGCCCATGGGGTGGCGGGGCGGGTCGCCTATGCCGATGGGGGCGTGTTGCGGGACATGTTGGATTGGGCGCGCGGTGCGGTGACCGTGAACAGCACGGCTGGATTGACCGCCCTTGAGATGGGGTGCCCCACGGTGGTTCTGGGACGGGCCATTTATGATGTGTCCGGATTGACCTGGCAGGGCGGGCTTGACCGGTTCTGGGGCGAGGCGCCGCGGCCGGATCCGCGCCGGTTCAAGGTGTTCCGCCAATGGCTCCTGGCCGAAACCCAGGTCCTGGGCAATTACTGGACAGGTGAGGGGCTTCGGCTTGCGGTGCCCGCGATTGCGTCACGGCTGACGGCGCCCAGCTTGTCCGCGAGGGGAAGTGGTCACGATGAGGAGCGATTTGTTGCGCTCGGTGCCGGTCTGGGTGCTGGTCCGCCCCGACCGCACCGCGGGGCCCGTTCAGCCTGACAGCGGTGCAGCCGCGCGGGGATCAGAGTCCTTGTCCCGGCGTTTGACGAGGCGGGGCGGCTGGCGGTCGGCGGACAGGGGCATGGGGTCCACGTTGAGCTTGTCGTCTCCCACGCCCAGCACACGCCGTATTTCGGTCACCAGTGCCGCGGCCTCAAACGGCTTTGCCACATAACCGTCCATGCCGATGGAGAGGAAGCGTTCCCGGTCTCCGTCCAAAGCCTGGGCCGTAACGGCAATGACAGGGAGGTCGCGGAATTCGGGCCCGAGTTCGCGCATCCTGCAGAACACCTGCACACCGTCAAGGCCCGGAAGCCCGATATCGAGCAGGAGAAGGTCGAAATCCTGGCCCTGGATGGCGCCCAATGCCTCATGGCCATTGCGGGCCAAGGACATCTTGCAGTCCAGCGTGTCGAGAATGACGCCGATCACCACCTGATTGATCGCATCGTCTTCGGCGACGAGCACATTGAGGCCCGACAGGCTCGCAGACCAATCCCGGCGGGCCCGACGCGGCACCCGGTCTGTCAGGCTCACCGTCGGCAAGGTTACGGACATCTCGAATGTGGAGCCGCGGCCCGGTGCGCTGTCCAGGGTCAGCGTGCCACCCATCGCTTCCATCAGATTGTAGGAAATGACGAGACCAAGGCCCGCGCCGTCTTTCTTCTCCCGGCGTTGGGACAATTCGGGGCGGAAGCCGTCAAACAGCAGATCCTGATCGCTCAAGGGAATGCCTGGGCCCGTGTCCCGTACGCTGACCGAAAGTGTCCATTGGCCCCTGTGGTCCGACCGGGCCCGGGCCAAAACGGTCACATTGCCGTTTTCCGTGAATTTGATGGCATTGGACAGCAGATTGGTCAGCACCTGGCGCAGGCGCGGTCCGTCCCCTTTGAGTTGAAGGGTGGACGGAATGCCCGTTACATCCCCCGTCAGGATCAAGCCTTTCGCCCGTGCGCCGGCTTCGTGAAGGAAGATCACGGACTCAATTTCGCGTCGTGGCTGGAAAGGTCCGTTGGAAAGGACCACTTGGCCCACATCGGAGCGCGAGACATCGATGATGTCATTCATTACCGTGCGCAGACTTTGACTGGACTCGATAGCCAGATCCACCATTTTCCGCACATCGTCCGGCAGATCGGTTCTTTGGCCGATCAGGGACAGGGTGGCCAGTATGCCATTCATGGGAGTGCGGATTTCGTGGCTGACCTTGGCGAGAAATTTTGACTTTGCCTCACTGGCGGCGAGGGCCTGTTGACTTGCTTTGCCCAGCCGCAAAGTGAGGCCTTCCGTCACGGCCTGGAACACCATGGTTGACGCGGCGATGCCGACGGTTGTGGCTGTCAGGACGAATGCAACTGAGTAGGCCAATTCGCCCGGATCGCCGCCATGGAGCGGCTGTCCCGTATAGTCCTGCGCAGCCAGAAGAAGAAGCGACGTCATAACAACGACGCCGCCCCAAAGAATGGCCGATGCTTGGCCGAACAAAAGGCCTCCCAGCAAGGGCAGCACGAGCATGTAGACCGACGCGGTGGCCTGGAGACCACCCAGTGTCGAGCACACGAAGACAATATTGGCAAAAAGCAAGATCAGAAAAAGGCGCCCGGCCAGCTGACGCCGATGAGTCGTTAGCTCCACAAGAGGGGCGATCAGCATCAAGGACGGCAGGAGAACGTAAGGATAGGGGTTGAACCCCATGGCTTGGATATAGGTCCAGGATGCAGCAGCCGATATACTGCCGCCCACCCAGTACAATATAGAAAAAGCCAAAAGCAATTTGCATTTGGCTTCGTCAATTGACTTACTGAAAAAAAGCGTCTTGAGCCAGGTCACCGGATGCGCCTTGGATGTCGAGCCGTTTTTGCGAATATCACTTGCTTACCCCAGGCAGCCATGACGTTCAATCATGGGGCCCTTGCTTTTCACCGGGTTTCCAATTTTTTCCTTGAAATCTCGGTTGCATCAGCCTCCGGCTTCGCATCCCACGGCTGGCGCGTTGTTACGGCCCGGCCATCGCCAGTGACCATTTCGGCCCAGGATCCCTTGAACGGTGCGGGTGGTTCGACTATGTACACAAGTCCGAACGCGGGCGTCGTATAATGGCTATTACCCTAGCCTTCCAAGCTAGAGACGCGGGTTCGATTCCCGCCGCCCGCTCCAGATCGTCTCCCAGATCGCCTGGCCCAGATCGCCTGGCCCAGACCGCCTGAATGGTCCCGATCCGCGACCTCTGTCCGGCATTGCTTGGATGGTTTGTTCGGCTGCGTGTTGCGCGGCGCCCGTTCTGGCTCGTGACCCGGTGCCGGAAGGGGCCCTGTGGACCAGGCTGACCCTTGTTGTCAGGCAATGGGGTCTGGGGACTGGACCTTGCCGGGCGAAATGTGAATAAAGCCCGTGCCCGGCTTGGTCGCCGGCCGGGTGCATGGACCCATGGGCGGCCCGAGACGATCAATCCAGGGCACTGGCACCGCAAGGCACTGGCGCTGAGGAAACACTGAACCAGACGCAGTGGACTTGACCGGCACGCGCGGATCCGCGCCGGTCTGCCCGCCATGCGCTTTCAGACGACGGAGAGGCACTGATGGCCAAGGAGAAGTTTGAGAGGAATAAGCCGCACTGCAATATCGGCACGATTGGTCACGTTGACCATGGCAAGACGACGCTGACGGCGGCGATCACGAAGGTGATGGCGGAAAAGG
>CAYUYV010000094.1:0-1986 GCA_964449455.1 uncultured Alphaproteobacteria bacterium
CCGGATCGACGGCCCGGGTCTTGGGCTCGATCACGATGCGCACATCCTCGGTGCTCTCATCACGCACATCGGTGATGAGGGAGGCTTTGCGCGTTTCAATCAGCTCGGCCAACCGCTCAATGAGTTTGGCCTTTTGCACCTGATACGGAATTTCCGTAACCACGATGACATAGGAGCCGCGATCGCCCTCCTCCTTGTGCCATTTGGCGCGGGTTCGAAAGCCTCCTTTGCCTGTGGAATAGGCCTCCACCATGCTGGCCCGGTCTTCGACCACCACGCCGCCTGTGGGAAAATCCGGGCCCGGCATGATATCCACAAGCTTATCAATAGAGGCATTGGGATGTTTGATGAGATGGATGGCCGCGTCGCAGATCTCCGCCACATTGTGGGGCGGAATACTGGTCGCCATGCCCACGGCAATGCCGGCCGAGCCATTGGCCAACAGGTTCGGAAAGCCCGCCGGCAGAACCACGGGTTCTTCTTCTTCGCCGTCATAGGTGGCGCGGAAGTCGACCGTATCCTCGTCGATGCCTTCCAGAAGAAACTGGGCAACCTCCGTCAGACGACTTTCCGTGTACCGCATGGCAGCGGCATTGTCGCCATCGATATTGCCAAAATTGCCCTGGCCATCGACGAGCGGATATCGCGCCGCAAAGTCCTGGGCCAGACGCACCAGCGCCTCGTAAACCGCCTGGTCGCCATGGGGATGGAAGCGACCGATCACATCACCCACAACACGCGCGCATTTCTTAAAGCCCGTCGCCGGGTCGAGCTTCAAAAGCCGCATGGCATAAAGGAGACGCCGGTGCACGGGCTTCAAGCCGTCGCGCACATCCGGCAAAGCCCGACCCGTAATGGTCGAAAGGGCATAGGCCAGATAGCGCTCGCCGAGCGCCGGCGCGAGAAGCGCGTCTTTGATGTCGTCCTGGGGCGGTTCGGGAGGTTGTTTTGTCTTCGGCATGAGCGTCACAATGGCTACGAATCGAAAGGCGTCAAGCGCATTGGCGCCCGTGACCGTTTAGGGGGAACGCCATGTCCACAGTCCGCGCCGCCATTGTCCAGTCCGGCTCCTATCTCTTTGACAATCTGCGCACGCTGGAGGCCCTGGCGAAGGCGAGCGCCGCCGCAGCGGAGAACGGCGCCAAGATGGCCGTGTTTCCGGAGGCCTATGTGGGCGGTTATCCCAAAGGCCTCGATTTCGGCGCCCGGGTCGGCATGCGCAGCCCCGAGGGACGCGAGGTGTTCCAACGCTATTTCGACAGCGCAATCACAGTACCAGGACCCGAGACGGACTGGATTGGGTCGGTGGCCCGGGCCTATGGCCTCGTGCTGGTGGTTGGTGTGATCGAGCGCGAAGGCGGCACACTCTATTGCACCGTGCTGTTTTTTGACGAAACCGGGGCCCTTGTGGGCAAGCGGCGCAAGCTGATGCCCACGGCCATGGAGCGGCTGATCTGGGGCTTTGGTGACGGGTCGACCTTGAGCGCTGTGAACACCGGCCTTGGCCGGGTTGGCGGCGTCATCTGCTGGGAAAACTTTATGCCGGCCCTGCGCATGAGCCAATATGCCCAAGGGGTCGAGTTCTATTGCGCGCCGACCGTGGATGACCGGGACAGTTGGGTGCCGGCCATGCAGATGATTGCCATGGAAGGGCGTTGTTTCGTCCTGTCGGCCTGTCAGTTTTTCACCCGGGCCCAGGCCCCCGGTGACGTGAACCCGATTCAGGGTGATGATCCGGACACGGTGTTGATCCGCGGCGGCAGCCTTGTGGTTGATCCCATGGGGCAGATCATCGCTGGCCCGGTCTATGACGAGGCGACGATCCTCTATGCCGATCTCGACACGGACCTCATCGCCCGCGGCAAATACGACCTCGACACGACCGGCCACTACGCCCGGCCTGATATTTTCCGCTTGGAGATTAATACCGATCCCCAGGCGGCGGTGACCTTTGGCTCAAGGAATGACCGGGGCCATTGACAGGGG
>CAYUYV010000094.1:2086-19060 GCA_964449455.1 uncultured Alphaproteobacteria bacterium
CAGGGGTCATTGGCAGGGGTCATGGGGTATTCGGCGACGTACGGACGGTGATTTGCGGGCTCCCTTCCTCCACACCGCCAATCACCTGCGCGGCCATGACCCCTGCCCTATGGAGGGCGCCGATGCATGCTGGCGCCTGATCTCCAGGGACGACGGCGAGAAGGCCGCCCGCGGTTTGGGGGTCGAACAGAAGATCTGCCTCGGCACGATCGGGAAGAGACACAGATGCTGCAGCTTCCCGGTTGGCGGGGTAGAGCGTTGAGCGAATGCCGGCGCGCACCAAATCAACAGCGCCGTCGTAGAACGGCACCTGGTCAAGGTCAATCCGTGCAGCAACGGACGACGCAGACAGGATGGTCATCAGATGGCCCACGAGGCCAAACCCGGTGACATCCGTCATGGCGCGCGCACCACATGCCTTCAGGATTGAGGCTGCACGTCCCTGGCCCCTGGCCATCTCTTCAAGCGCACCGGCCACCCATGGACCCTTTGCCTGGCCCAACATCTCCGCGGCGAGAATCGTTCCTGAACCGATGGCCCGGGTCAGAACGAGCGCATCACCGGGGCAGGCACCCGAGAGGCGGATTGGCGGACCGTCCGCAAGCCCCGTAACCGTGAAACCCACCGTCAGCTCGCTGCCGACACTGGTGTGCCCACCGACCAGATCTGCACCGGCCGCGCCGAAGGCCTCGGCGGCGGCAGCCATGATTTCCCGCAAGGTCTCCGTCTGAAGCGCCGCGCTCATCCGCGGGAGAATGACCGTCGCAAGGGCGGCCTGGGGCGCGGCGCCCATGGCCCAGACATCCCCCATGGCATGAACGGCAGCAATGCGCGTCAGCGTCCAAGGGTCCTCCGTGAACGCCCGCAAATGATCCGTTGTGACGACCTGGTCCACACCGCCCAGAGACAAAATGGCGGAATCGTCACCGGCACCAGCGGTCACATCGGACCGCACCGGGGCCGGGAGCGCCGCGAGAACGTCGCGCAAAGGCCCGCCCCCCACCTTCGCGCCGCAACCGGCACAAGAGGGCCGGCCATCGTCCCAGACTTCCCGGACCCCCTGGGCCACGCGAGACGGCAGACGCGGGGGCGCCATCTCCGGCAGGGTGATGAAGCGCTCCATAAAGTCCCGGTCAATACGGTCCTTCAGACGCCAGAGGGATCGACCACTGACCGCCAGGCCAGCCTTGTCTGCAACCGCCAGCTTGTCCCCAAGGGAAATGAGCTTCAGATAATCCTTCTGGGGACGATAAGGGCGACACGGATCGCCGGTGAGAACGGCGCGGAGATTGTGATGAAGCACCGGCGCCTCACGCACGGCGAAGACGCCGGCCTTGGGACGCGGCGCATGGGAAAGATGGGCGCAGTCTCCAGCCGCGAACACGGTCGGGTCACCCAGGCTGCGAAGGTCGGATCCCACCGTGATGAACCCCTCCGTGAGGGGAAGACCTGTCTCGCGCAACCAGTCCTGGGGCCGGGCGCCAGCCGCGCCAACGGTAAGAGCGGCCGGGATGAGGGTACCGTCCGCTAAGCGCACGCCATCAGCCTCAAGCCCGTCAACCTTGACCGGCGCCTGAATGGTGATGCCCCGTTCTGCCATATGGCGCCGGAGAATACGGACAGTGCGACCGCCAAGGTGAGACAAAGGTGTCGCCGCCTCCAAAACCGTGATGGCTGCGTTGCGGAAGCCCTCGGCATGCAGACGATGAGCCAGCGCCAGCGCGATCTCCACGCCAGCCACGCCGCCGCCAAGGATGGCGACCCTGGGTTCGGCGGTACCGGCATGCAGACGGGCAAGGAACTGCGACCAGCCTTCCGCCAGCCGGTCCAGCGGTTTGGCGGCAATGCCGTGTTCGGAAAATCCGCGCAAGGCCGGCATATCCGAGGTTATGCCAATATCGATGGACACCACGTCATAGGCGATGTCCGCCCGTCCAGGCACGTGGACCCTTTTTGTGGCCCGATCGAGCCCCTGAGCGGCCCCCAGGATCAGACGGGCACCGGCGAACCGGGCAAGGCGGACAAGATCAATGTCCAGATCTTCCCTTGTGTAGTGGCCCGCAAGGTGGCCAGGCAACATCCCCGTATAGGGCGCCGTCGAGCCCGGATTGATTAGGGTGAGGCGCACGCCGGGCAGTGGTTTCATGCCCCATTTGCGCAGGACCAGGGCATGGCTGTGTCCACCACCGATCAACACCAGATCCCGGGTCAAGGGCACGGGGCTTTGCATCATCTTTTCAGGTCCCTTTCCCAGAAGCGGTGTGATGGGCCATTCGGCCAAGGTGACCGGCACCCGAAAACCGCATAAGACAAGACGGGGCAAACTCATCGCAGGAGCGCAGCCATGGACGAGGTGGTTTTCAAGGATTTGCGGTTTGACCCGGACCAGACACCGTTTCACGATTTGGCAAAGGCCATGGCCAAGGCCTTCGGCTACACGGCCGACCTCGCCCTCGACAAGGCCCTGGCCCAATTGGTGCGCCTGCGCGTCGCCCAGGTCAACAATTGCGCCTATTGCCTGATCCTGCACAACAAGGCGGCCCGCGATCAGGGCATTTCAGACGCGCGCATTGATGGGCTTGGCGCCTGGTGGGAAAGCACGCTGTATACGGATGCGGAAAAGGCCGCCTTTGCCTATTGCGAGGCCCTGACGGGGGGCAACGAGCCGGGTTTCCAGGCGCTGCACGATGCTGCTGCGGCGCATTTCTTGAACCGGGAAATTGCCGAGCTTGCGGCAATCGTCATTAACATGAATGTTTGGACTCGGCTGAAACTGGCCCAGGGTGCAACGCCCTTTCCGGCCTGATTGCCGTCCCCTTCAAAAGACCGTGACCGTGGAGAGTGCCATGTCCAGCGATGCCGTTGATTTTGATGCCGCGACAGCCAAGGCCATCGACGCCACCTATCAGACCCCCGATGTGGTCAATCAGCGCTTGCGGGTGCTCGACACCCTATCCCTTGCCCCTGGGGAGGCTGTGGTGGATATCGGCGCGGGCACGGGGCTCATGGCCCATGAGATGGGGCGCATTGTCGGCGCAACCGGCCGGGTCGTCGGCGTCGATCGTTCCGCGGCCATGCTGGATGTGGCCGCGGAGCGCTGCACGGGCCTGTCCCAGGTGACCTTCGACGTGGGTGATGCCTGCGCCCTGCCCTTGCCCGATGCCAGCATGGACGCCGCCGTCTCCATGCAGGTCCATGAATATGTGCCGGACACGGACGCGGCCCTGGTGGAGATCTTCCGCGTCCTGAAGCCCGGTGGTCGCTTGAGCATTCTGGACACGGCCTGGGACAGTGTGGTCTGGGCCACGGATGATCCCGCCATGACAGCCCGCATCCTCAAGACCTGGGAGCGCCACTGTCCCCACCCAAACCTGCCCCTCGTGCTCGGCCCCAAACTCAGGGCCGCCGGGTTCCGCGTTGGCCGGGCTGAGGTCATCCCCATCTTTTCCCCGCGCTACACGGACCACTCCTATGTCGCCTCCATGACCCTCATGATCGCCACCTATTGTGTGGGCAAGGATGGTCTTACCAAGGACGATGTGGATGGATGGCTCACAGGCCAGATGGCCGTTGCCGCGCGCGGGGACTGGTTTTTCAGCCTGAACCGGTATGTGTTCACGGCCGTGAAGCCATAGCGGGCGCCCAAGTAAGCCGAGACTGGGCAAGCCGAGACTGGGTACGCCGAGACTGGGCAAGCCGAGACGGGCCAAGGCATCAAAAAATCACGCGTACTGATGGCATGTGTACTGATGGAATATCTTGTGCAGGCACGGACGGACAATCAAAGCCCGTCACCGAAAGTCCGGCGAAGCAATTTAGAACCAGACCTAAAAAATGCGAGGCTCTAAATTACTCTGACGCTCCGCTCCCCTCTATGCGGCCCCCTTTAGAACGGTCAAAGAGATTCGCTGGAGCGGGTCTATACGGGCAATCGCACGATGTCGACTTCTACGGGCGGGCGTTTGCCCCAGGTGGATTTCAGCATACGGCGTATAGCGCGGCGGGCGGTTTCTTCGACCAGAAGATCGTCACGCACCTGCTTGTCGCTCAAGGCCTCAATGGCTGCTTCGGCCCGTTCGGACAGATCGCCATCGATGGTGTCATCCCGCTCCGCCACCTGATCAGGAATGCCCATGGTGAGGACAATGGGCGCTTCTATCAACTCACCATGCTTGTCGAAGATGAGGGTCAGGTGGACCATGCCTTCCTCGGCGAGACGCCGGCGGGTGCGCATGGCCGGGCTGTCCTCCGGGGTCAGCACTTTGCCATCAAGCAGCAGACGGGCCTGGGCGATCTCGCCAATGACTTCGGCGCGGCCGGGAGCCAGGCGCACCATAGTGCCGTTGACGGCCATCACTGCGTGCTCTGCCCCATGGGCCTTGGCAAAGTCCACATGCTCCAGCAGGTGACGTGTCTCGCCATGCATGGGCACCGCGTTGCGTGGGCGCACCCATTCATACATTTTCGCCAGTTCATCCCGGCACGGATGGCCTGAAACATGAACAAAATGGTCCCGCTCCGTCACCACATGGATGCCGCGGGTGGCCAAGCGATTCTGGAGCTGGAAAATACTCCGCTCATTGCCCGGGATAATCTTTGAGGAGAAGATTACTGTGTCCCCTTCCCCCATTGCGATATGGGGATGGCTGTCCTCGGCCATCCGAGCCAGGGCAGCGCGCGGTTCGGCCTGGGACCCCGTGCACAAAATGAGCGTTTTCTCCGCGGGCAGATAGCCAGATTCATCTTCGGACACGGTCTCCGGAAAGTCCTTCAGATAGCCTGTCGCTTTCGCGGCGCGCACGATGCGATGCATGGCCCGTCCGGCGAGCACCACATTACGCCCATTGGCGACCGCGGCCCGCGCGATGCTGTCGAGGCGGCCCGCATTCGAGGCAAAGGTGGTGACCGCCACCCGCCCCGTCATCTCGCCAATCAGCCCCACCAGGCTGTCCCGCACCAGGGCCTCGGACCCAGAAGCGCCATCGCTGAGCACATTGGTGGAATCGCAAATCATGGCCACGACACCCTCATCACCGAGGGCCCGCAGGGCGGGTTCATCCGTGGGCTGACCCAGCACGGGCTCCGCGTCGAGCTTCCAGTCGCCGGTATGGAGCACCGTGCCTAGGGGCGTGCGCAATGCGAGCGCGTTGGGCTCAGGGATGGAGTGGGTCAGCGCGATCAGTTCCACATCGAACGGACCAACCCCGAACCGCCCACCCAGCTGAATGATCTCCAGCGGAAGGATGCCATCGAGATTTGCCTCAGCAATCTTTTCCCGGAGCAATTCGCCCGTAAACGGCGTTGCATAGACCGGGCACTGAAGCTTCGGCCACAGATGGACCAGAGCACCGATATGATCTTCATGGCCATGGGTCAGCACGATCCCTCTGAGCCGATCCCGCCGTTCCACCAGAAAAGCAGGATCCGCCATGGTCAGATCAATGCCAGGCAGGCTCTCATCGGCAAAGCGCACGCCCACATCCACGATGATCCAATCATGGTTCTCGGGCTGGCCATAGCCATAGAGATACAGATTCATGCCCACTTCGCCGCAGCCGCCAAGGGGCATGAAGACGATTTCAGGGCTTGCGTCGTCTGAAGTCACGGGGCGCTCTCCTGGCGCGGCGGTCGTTCGAGCCAGGCGGCGATGTTGCGCACGTGAATGGCGAGGAGCCCGCGTATCGTCAGATCCGGGTCCACATGCTGAATGGCGTCGGTGCTTCGGTTGAAAAGGCCGGCAAGTCCACCGGTTGCGATCACTGTCATATCCCGTTGATACTCGTTCTTGATGCGCTCCACCAGTCCCTCTATCAGACCCACATAGCCCCAAAAAACACCGGACTGCATAGCAGTCACCGTGTCCCGCCCAATCACGGCTTCAGGCTTGTGAATGGCAATGCGCGGCAGTTTTGCTGCGGCAAGATGCAAGGCCTCCAGGGACAGATTGGCCCCCGGTGCGATGATTCCGCCCTCATAGTGCCCTTCTTCGGACACAATGTCGAAAGTTGTTGCTGTGCCAAAATCAACCAGGATGAGAGCACCGGGGTATGTTTGGTGTCCGGCAACCGCATTCACAAGGCGGTCGGCGCCGACCACCTCCGGGTGATCGAGATTGATCTTAAGCCCGAGATCGACCGCGGGATCCCCCACCACCATGGGCTCTTTATGCAGGAATTTTCGGCACAAGGCCCGCAGATTGAACATGGCCTGGGGCACGACGGTCGCGATAATGGCCCCTTTGATCCGCTGGGGATCAATTCCCTCAAGCTGCATCAACTGAACCAGCCAGACCCAATATTCATCAGCCGTTCGAGCGGATGTGGTGGACGCACGCCATTGGGCGAGGATCTGTTCGTCCTCGATGATCGCAAAAACGGTGTTGGTGTTGCCGGCGTCAATGGCCAGGAGCATGGGCCTTTCCTTTCGCGTCCGTCTTTTATGGGCCGGCGATACGCTGCCGGACACCGGATCCAAAGGCTACGACACGGGGTTGAAGGCGCAGATTTGGGTCATTGGGCGGCCGGTGCAAGGGTCCTGGCCCGGCAATTGAGGTCAATATGCTGTGGATCGCTCAAGGCGGGAGCGGTGATCCCGGGTCAGCGGCCATATCGGGGAAAAAAACCTCACCGCCATGGATAATCCGCTCCGTGCCATCGGGCAGGGTCAGGATCAGGCCGCCGGAGGGATCAAGGCCGCTGAACTGCCCGCTGATGGTGCCCTTGGGCAAGCGCGCTTCGAGGGGGCTTCCTATGCCCTCTGCACGGGCCAGCCAAGCCTCCCGCACAGCCGCGAAGCCTTCCCCATCGGCCCAGAGGGTGAGCCAGTGGTCCATGCGCCGGGCCAAGGCCGCCATGATTGATTTGACCGGTGGCACGGGGCTCGCCCCGGCGCGCAGCAACGAGGTGACGGGATATCCGGCCGCATCCGGATGGGACTGCACATTGAGGCCGATACCAATCGTCAGCCAAGCGGGCCGGACCGTGCCGGCGCCTTCGGCGCTGGTTCCGGACTCCAGCAGGATGCCTGCGATCTTGGCTTCGCTGACCCGCACATCATTGGGCCATTTGAGACCAATGTCTGCCTCCGGCAGGGCAAGCCTGACCACATCGGCCACGGCGAGCGCTGTGACATAGGAGAGCTGGGCCGCGATCGCCGGCGAACAGGCCGGGCGCAGCAGAAGTGTGGCAAAGAGATTTCCCGTTTCAGATGTCCAGGCCCGCCCCCGGCGCCCACGACCGGCACTTTGGCGATCTGCCCGGATCCATAGGGGGCCAAGCTCGCCAGCAAGGGCGCGGGCACGGGCCGTGTCACTTGTGCTGGACAGGACGGAGGCTTCCTCAAGGCCATAGCCTTCGGGCCAGCTCTGCGTCCAGGATGCATCGCCGATTGTGGGCGCGGATTGGGACTCAGGGGCGGTCACGCGCAACCCTATCCGCCAACAAGCGAGCGAGCAGCAGCATCAGCCGCCACAAGCAGGGGACCTGGATAGAGCACATAGAGCAGGGTGACGGCACCGGACGCGGTGAGGATTGCGCGCATCTCCAAGGGCACTGGCCGTTCAAAGGGCGCCGCCGGCTCGTCCATGAACATGACCTTCACGATGCGCAGGTAGTAGAACGCCGCCACCGCGCTCGTCAGCACACCCACAATCGCCAGGGGCACAAGGCCCGCCTCGACCGCCGACAGGAACACATACCATTTGCCGAAAAAGCCTGCGAGCGGAGGCACACCGATCAGCGAGAACATCAGCACCATGAGCGTGTAGGCCATGAAAGGATGGGTCCGGGACAGGCCCGCCAGATCCTCAACCCTCTCCACCATGCCTTCGGGACGGCGCATGGACAGGATGCACACAAAGACACCCACGGTCATGATCATGTAGAAGACGAGGAAGATCAGCACGCCCTCGACGCCGTCCTGTGTCCCCGCAGCCAACCCCATAAGCGCGTAGCCCATATTGCCAATGGAGGAATAGGCCATCAGGCGTTTCAGGTTGCGCTGTCCGATGGCCGCAAAGGCCCCAAGCAGCATCGAACCCACACTGATGAAAATGATGATCTCCTGCCAGGCATCGGTCACCGCGCCAAAGGCAACGAGGAAGGTGCGCAGGAAGAGCGCCATGGCGGCAATTTTCGGTGCCGCGGCAAAAAAGGCCGTAATGGGCGTGGGCGCGCCTTCATAGACATCCGGCGTCCACATGTGGAAGGGCACGGCCGATACTTTAAAGGCAAGACCGGCAGCCACGAAAACGAGGCCCACGACAATGCCCAGATCAAGTCCGCTGCCCTCAAGCCGGCTCGCCAGCTCCAGGAAATTCGTGGTGCCCGAAAATCCGTATACGAAAGACGCGCCATAAAGCAGCATGCCCGAGGACAGGGCGCCAAGGACAAAATATTTCAAACCGGCTTCCGTGGCCCGCAGGCTGTCCCGATTGATCGCTGCCAGGACGTAAAGCGCAAGGCTTTGCAGCTCCAGCCCCACATAAAGGGTCACAAGGTCCTGGGCCGAGATCATGATCAGCATGCCAAGGGCCGCAAAGACCATCAGCAAGGGATATTCAAAGCGTGCCAGGTGTTCCGCCTGCATGAAATGACGTGACATAAGCAGTGCCAGAGCGCCAGCCGCGAGGACCACCACTTTCATGAACACGGCAAACCGGTCCACCACGAAACTGCCATTGAAGGCCTGAACCGCCTCCTCACCGACGGGCAGCTGCACAACAAGACCGCCAGCGGCAATCAACAACAGCACACAAAGATTGGAGAGCAGCGGCGTGCCCCTGTCGCCCCGAACCACGCCAAACATCAAAAGGACCATGCCCCCCACGGCCAGGAGCAGCTCCGGGGTCACGACGGTGAGGCTCGCAACAAGTCCGTCGACGGATGCGCTGTTCATGGTGAGGTCTCCTTCTTCCCGCACGGACGGGACGTCATTCGCTGGCGCCGGTCAGCCCCGCGGGCAGATCGGCGAGCAACGCGCCGATGCTCGCATCCATGATGTCGAACAGGGGCAGCGGATAGATGCCAAAAAACAGTGTCAGCACAACAAGCGGCACCAGCAAAAGCAGCTCCCGCCGGTTCACATCCATGATGGTCATGAGCTTCTCGTTGGTCAGCTCACCGAACACAACCCGGCGATACAGATAAAGCATATAGGCCGCGCTAAGGATGACGCCGGACGTGGCCACCAGCGCCACTCCGGTGTTCGCCTGGAACGCACCGGCAAGGGAAAGAAACTCGCCCACAAAGCCTGATGTGCCCGGCAGGCCCACATTCCCCATGGTGAACACCATGAAAATGGCGGCATAGACCGGCATGCGATGAACAAGACCGCCGTAAAAGGCAATCTCCCGGGTGTGCATGCGGTCATAGATGACGCCCACGCACAGGAAGAGCGCCGCGGAAATGATGCCATGGCTGATCATCTGCACCATGGCCCCGTCGATGCCCTGCTCCGTGAAGGTAAAAATACCCAGGGTCACGAACCCCATATGGGCCACGGAGGAATAGGCAATCAGCTTCTTGATGTCCTCCTGGCGCAGCGCGACGAGCGATGTATAGACAATGGCAATGACGCTCAGCGCGAAGACGAATGTGGAGAAATAGGCGCTCGCTTCGGGGAACATGGGCAGTGAGAAGCGCAGGAAGCCGTAGCCCCCCATTTTCAGCAGGATCGCGGCCAGGATCACCGAACCCGCCGTCGGAGCCTCCACATGGGCATCGGGCAACCAGGTGTGCACGGGCCACATGGGCATTTTCACAGCGAATGAGGCGAAGAAGGCCAGCCACAGCCAGGTCTGAAGATCCGGGCTGAACTCCGTGTCCATCAGAACGCGGATATCCGCCGTGCCCGCCTGGACATACATGACCATAATGGCCACGAGCATCAGCAGCGAGCCTAGGAAAGTGTAGAGAAAGAACTTGTAGGCCGCATAGACCCGCCGCGGCCCCCCCCAGACACCGATGATCAAAAACATCGGAATGAGGACCGCTTCAAAGAAGAGATAGAACAGCACCAGATCAAGGGCCACGAAGACCCCGATCATCAAAGTCTCAAGGATGAGGAACGCCGCAAGATATTCCTTCACCCGCTTTGTGATCGAGTCCCAGCCGGCCAGGATCGCGACCGGCATCAGTGCCGTTGTCAGCAGCACGAAGGGCAAAGAAATTCCGTCCACGCCCACCCGATAGGCGATCGTGCTGCCCAGCCAGTCCATTTCCTCAATGATCTGAAAGTCACCGTTCGACGGATCGAACTGGATCAGCAGCACCAGGGACAGCACGAAATTCATGCCGGTGGTCCACAGGGCCGCCCATTTCGCATTGGCTTCGGAGGCCTGGCTGTCATTGGTGGCCAGCATCACGAAGGCCGCGCCCACGAGGGGAATGACGAGGAGGGCCGTCAGAATCGGCCAATCCGTAACCGCTTCAGTCATCACCGGCCTCCCGTGACCGTGAACCAGGTGACCAGGATCGCAATGCCGATGAGCATGGCGAAGGCATAGTGATAGACAAAACCGGACTGGAGGCGGACGACCTGCCGCGTCACATCCACCACCCGCGCGGCGACGCCATTGGGACCAAGCCCGTCAATGGTGCGCTCATCGCCGCTCTTCCATAGGGTGCGGCCGAGCCAGAATGCCGGCCGGACAAAAATCCGGTCGTAGAGTTCGTCGAAATACCATTTGTGCTCAAGGAACACATAGAGCGGGCCGCGCCGGGCTGCCATGCGCGCCGGAAGGTCAGGCTGCAGAATGTAGAACCAGAACGCGATCACGAGGCCGACACCCGTCGCCATAAGAGGCGCCCATTTCACCCATTTGGGCACATGGTGCGATGCCTCCAGCAACGCGCCGCCATCCTGAACGAAGATGGCGCGTCCCCAGAATTCCGCCTGATGATGACCGACGAAAGAGTCGTAGAAGACAACCCCGGCAAGGATCGCCCCCACCGCCAGAATGATCAGGGGAACGAGCATCACAAGCGGCGCTTCATGGGCGTGGGACAGGGTCTCCGGCGTTGCCCGACTGCGGCCATGGAACGTCATGAACACAAGGCGCCAGGAATAAAGCGAGGTCAGTCCAGCGGCGATGAGCCCCAACCAGAATGCGAAATTGCCCACATCCGTATGGGCCGCAAATGCAGTTTCGAGGGTCGCATCCTTGGAGAAAAAGCCGGCAAAGCCAACCGCCGTACCCGGAATACCAACACCCGTCAGGGCCAAGGTTCCCACCAGCATCAGGAGATAGGTGATGGGAAGGACATTATAGAGCCCACCCATGCGGCGCATGTCCTGCTCATGGTGCATGGCATGGATCACCGCGCCAGAGCCCAGGAACAACAGCGCCTTGAAGAAGGCGTGAGTGAAGAGATGGAACATGGCGGCCTGATAGGCGCCCACGCCAGCGGCAAAGAACATGTAGCCAAGCTGGGAGCAGGTGGAATAGGCAACGACCCGCTTGATGTCATTTTGCACCAGACCGACGGTCGCCGCGAAAAACGCCGTGACGCCGCCGACGATCGTGATCACCATCAATGCATCCGGCGCAAATTCCAGGATCGGCGAAATCCGGCACACCAGGAACACCCCGGCCGTCACCATGGTCGCGGCATGAATCAGCGCCGAAACCGGTGTCGGGCCCTCCATGGCGTCAGGCAGCCAGGTGTGGAGCAGGAACTGGGCGGATTTGCCCATCGCGCCAAGGAACAGCAGCAGGCAGATCGTTGTCAGAATATCCACGTCCATGCCGAGAAAGGAGAATGTCTGACCAGCCTTTTCAGGCGCCTGGGCGAAGACGAAATCGAAATCGAGGGAACCAAATGCGAAAAACACGCCGAAAATGCCAAGCAGAAAGCCGAAATCGCCCACCCGGTTGACCACGAAGGCCTTGATCGCCGCGGCATTGGCTGAGGGTTTCGTGTACCAAAACCCGATCAGCAGATAAGACGCGAGACCCACGCCTTCCCAGCCAAAAAACATCTGCACGAAATTGTCCGCCGTCACCAGCATCAGCATAGTGAAGGTGAACAAGGACAAATAGGCAAAGAACCGGGACCGGTGCGGATCCTCATGCATGTAGCCGATCGAGTAGATATGCACGAGGGCGGACACACCATTAACCACAACCAGCATCACTGCCGTTAACGTGTCCAGGCGGATCGCCCAGTCAATCTCAAGGGTGCCGCTGTCCAGCCATGTGGCGAGAACCACCTTGGTCGCTTCACCATGGCCGTGATGGGCAAAGCCCACATCGTAAAAGACGACCACGGACAACAAGGCCGCCAGGGTGACGAACGCGCTGGTGATGACTTCGCTGGTGCGGGCGCCGAGGGAATTGCCGAACAGGCCCGCGATAATGGCCCCCGCCAGGGGCAGAAACAGAATGACCGGCAGCATCGCGGATCCTTCAGCCTTTCATCAAGGTGATGTCTTCAACGGCGATACTGCCGCGATTGCGGAAATAGGCGACCAGAATCGCAAGGCCGATGGCCGCTTCGGCCGCCGCCACCGTGAGAACGAACATGGAGAAGACCTGGCCCACGAGGTCCTGGAGATAGGCGGAAAACGCCACGAGATTGATATTGATGGCGAGCAGCAACAGCTCGATCGACATCACGATGATCATCACGTTCCGGCGATTGAGGAAAATGCCGAAAATGCCAATCGTGAACAGGATCGCTCCCACGCTGAGATAATGCTCCAGTCCGACCTCGCTCACCCTACCCACTCCTTTTCCGTCCCAGGTGGCTGCGAATGGCCACCCATCCGACGCTGCGTCACACGCCCTCGCCGGACTTCACGGACCTCAATTCCACGCCCTCTTCCCGGCGCCGGTTGACCTGGCGATGAACATCCTGACGCTTCACACCCGGGCGGGAGCGAAGGGTGAGGACGATCGCACCGATCATGGCTACGAGCAGGATCATGCCTGCCGCCTGGAACAGGAAAATAAAATCAGTGTACAGAATACGGCCCAGAGCCTCCGTATTCGCCATGATATCGATGGGCGGCATCGGCTGTTGAACGTCGGTGGGCGCCTTGTCGTGGTCGTTCCAGAACAAGGTGACCAGCACAAGCTCGGCCATCAGCAGGATGCCCACGAAACCGCCGACGGGCAGATAGGCCAGAAAGCCCCGCCGCAAATCGGCAAAATCGATGTCCAGCATCATGACGACAAACAGGAACAGCACCGCGACCGCCCCCACATAGACGACGAGCAGCAGGAGTGCCAAAAACTCCGCGCCCAGCAGCAGGAACAGGCCGGCGGCGTTGAAAAATGCGGCGATCAGGAACAACACGGAATGCACCGGGTTGCGCGCCGCCACGACGCAAATCGCGGCGAAAATCATGAAAGCCGACAAGACATAGAAGGCGGTCAGCTCGAAGCCCATGCGCCGTGTCCAATCCCTTGGTGGTTCGGTCGAAAGTGATGCTGCGCCGCCAAAACAGCGCAATCCCGCGGCACCTTAGTCGAGCCGTCGGGAATGTCCAGAAGTCCTACACGACAGACCCGGGCTTGTGGCGCCGCGCTCGTGGCGCCGCGCCTGACGGTCCGCGGCCGGACGGCTCCGCGCGCGCCATTACCGGTAGGGCGCATCAAGCTCCAGATTGCGTGCGATTTCCCGTTCCCAGCGGTCGCCATTGTTCAGGAGCTTCTGCTTGTCATAGAGCAGTTCTTCCCGAGTCTCGGTGGCAAATTCAAAGTTGGGCCCTTCGACAATGGCATCCACCGGACAGGCCTCCTGACAGAAGCCACAATAGATGCACTTCACCATGTCGATATCGTAGCGGGTGGTCCGGCGCACACCGTCCGCCGTGCGCGGTTCCGCCTCGATGGTGATGGCCTGGGCCGGACAGACTGCTTCACACAGCTTGCAGGCAATGCAGCGCTCGTCCCCATTGGGATAGCGGCGCAGGGCATGTTCGCCCCGGAAGCGTGGGCTGATCGGCCCCTTTTCAAAGGGGTAGTTCACCGTCGCCTTGGGCTTGAACATATAGCGCAGGGCCAGACCGAAGCTCGACAGGAACTCGGTCAGAAAGATCGATCGGGCGGTCCGGTCCAGAAGGGCCATAAGCTTCACCTCCGCGAAATCGTGGATCGCATCGCCAAGGCCTCGGGCCCCGGCCATGCAGGGTCAGGGCAGACTGTCCGTCGCCACCAGAACCCCGGCAGTTGCCACGACATAGAACAATGAGAACGGCAGGAAGACCTTCCAGCCGAGCCGCATAAGCTGGTCATACCGGTAGCGGGGCACGATCGCCTTCACCATGGCGAACATGAAAAACATGAGCATGGTTTTCAGGAAAAACCACCAGAAACCGGGCAGCCAGGTGAAGGGCGCCACATCCGCCGGCGGATGCCAGCCACCCAGAAACATGATCGTCAGCATGGCGCACATCAGCACGATGCTCGTGTACTCTCCGATCATGAACAACAGATAGGGCACGGCGGAATACTCCACCTGATAGCCCGCGACGAGTTCCGATTCGGCCTCGGGAAGATCGAAGGGCGGACGGTTGGTCTCCGCCAGGGCCGAGATGAAAAACACGATGAACATCGGAAACAGCGGCAGCAGATACCAATTCTGGATGCCCCCAGCCTGGGCGCGCACGATATCGGTCAGGTTCAAAGAGCCCACCATCAGCACGACCGTGATGATCACGAAGCCGATGGAGACCTCATAAGAAACCATCTGGGCCGCCGACCGCAGGCCTCCCAGAAAGGGATATTTCGAGTTCGATGCCCAGCCCCCCATGATGACGCCATAGACGCCAAGGGAGGAAATCGCGAGCACATATAAAATGCCCACATTGATGTCGGCTATCGCCCAGCCATCCTCAACCGGAATGACCGCCCAGGCCGCCAGAGCGAAGACGAAAGTCAGCACGGGCGCCAGCAGGAACACCCCCTTGTCGGCCCCGGCCGGAACGACCGTTTCCTTGAGCATAAATTTGATGAGATCGGCGAAAAGCTGAAACAGGCCAAAGGGGCCGACCACATTCGGCCCTTTACGCAACTGCACGGACGCCCAGATCTTGCGATCCGCATACACAACATAGGCGACAACAACGAGCAGCGGCAGGACGAGGAGCAGGATCTCGGACGTGATTCCGATCGCCGTCCCCCAGAAAGGTCCCATCAGCTCGATGAAAAAGTCCCGGATCATCTCAAGTCCTTCCCCGCTCCGTCATTCCGCGGCCACGGCGCCCGGGGCACCCAGGATCTCGGCACTGCACTTCGCCATGGTCTGGGAGGCGCGTGCAATCGGATTGGTCATATAGTAATTCGCGATCGGCGAACGGAACGGTTGGCGGTCCGTCGGACCGTCCGCGCCAAGACCATCCAGCAGATCCGCTGTCGTCCCGTCGGCGCCGGGGGCGTAGTCAATCGAGGACAGGGCCGGGACATCTTTCCACAGTGCCGTGCGCAACGAGGCCAGCGTGTCATAGGGCAGAGACTTGCCAACGGCGGCCGACAGGGCCCGGATGATCGCCCAGTCCTCCCGCGCTTCGCCCGGCGGGAACACCGCGCGCTTGCCGAGCTGGACACGCCCTTCGGTGTTGATCCACAGCGCGTCTTTTTCCGTGTAGGCCGCGCCCGGGAAGATCACATCGGCCCGATGTGCCCCCGCATCCCCATGGCTGCCCTGATAGACCACGAAGGTCTGCCCCAGCGAGCCCATGTCGATCTCGTCAACGCCAAGCAGGAACACCGTATCAAGGCGCCCATCCCTGGCCGCAGACAGAATTTCCGCCCGGTCAAGACCGCCCTCGCCCGGCAGGAAGCCCACATCGAGACCGCCAACGCGGGCCGCTGCCGTGTGCAGAATATTGAAGCCGTTCCAGGCTGCCTGCTCGTCGCCCGCGGCGCGCAGCATGCCGGTCTCCCGGGCCAGGGCGGCGCATAGGCCGTAGATGGCCGCGCCGTCAGGGCGCGCCAATGCGCCCTGGCCAATCACAATCATCGGCCGCTCGGCATCGTTGAGAACCTGACGGAACGGATGGTTGCCTGTGACCAGGGCCCGCAGAGCGTCCGGATCCTCGCCCAGATGGTCATAACCGTAAGTGAGATCGCCAGCCTCGCCGATCACCCCGATGCCCCGGAAGCCACGCTGCAAATAGCGTTTGCGCAGGCGTGCATTGAGAATCGGCGCCTCGATGCGCGGGTTCGACCCCACGATAAGCAGAGCGTCCGCATCCTCAATTCCGGCAATGGTGGTATTGAACAGATAACGTTGGCGCGGGCCGGAGACCGGCAAAGCGGCGCCGTCCTGGCGGCAATCCAGATTGCGCACACCCAGTGCATCCATCAGTTGCTTGAGCGCATACTGACTTTCCGTGCACACCAAGTCACCAGACAACGCTGCCACGCGGGACGGATCGGCGGTCTTCAGGCGCGTCGCAACAGCCTCCAGTGCCTCGCCCCAGCTTGCGGGCTTGAGCGCCCCGTTGACCCGCACATAGGGCGTGTCCAAACGCTGGCGGTGCAGACCATCCCAGACAAAGCGGGTCTTGTCGGCAATCCATTCCTCGTTGATGTCCTCATGGAGACGCGGCAGGAAGCGCATCACTTCCCGGCCCCGGAAGTCCACCCGGATATTGGAGCCCACGGCATCCATCACATCGACGCTCTCGGCCTTGCGCAGCTCCCACGAGCGCGCCTTGAAAGCATAAGGCTTTGAGGTCAGGGCACCCACAGGGCACAGATCAATCACATTACCGGAGAGTTCCGTGCGGACCGCATGCTCCAGATAGGTGGTGATTTCCATGTCCTCGCCGCGGCCTGTCGCGCCAAGTTCGGGCACGCCGCCCACTTCCGTGGCGAAGCGGACGCAGCGGGTGCAATGGATGCACCGGGTCATAACCGTCTTGATCAGTGGGCCCATATATTTGTCTTCAACGGCCCGCTTGTTCTCATGGTACCGGGTGTGATCCACCCCATAAGCCATGGACTGGTCCTGCAAATCGCACTCG
>CAYUYV010000095.1:0-19029 GCA_964449455.1 uncultured Alphaproteobacteria bacterium
TCTCATGCGGACTTCTGATCCACGACACTAGCACACAGGCTAGCATGCGCGCGGGATCTCTGCCCTCCTCCCGCCACGTCTTCAAGAGGTGTCGTCTATGGTTCAAGCCCTCGCCCTGATTGTCGCCCTGCAATATCTGGGAAGCGTTCTGGCGGAAGTGCTGGCGCTGCCCGTTCCCGGACCGGTGATCGGACTGGTGATGTTGTTCGCGCTCTTGCGGGCGGGCCTTGCGCCTTTGGATGCGCTTGAGACTGTGTCAGGCGCGCTGATCCGCTTCCTGCCGCTCTTTTTCGTGCCGGCAGGAGCTGGGCTGGTTCTTCACCTGGACCGGCTTGGCGCGGAATGGACCGCCATTGCCCTGGCGCTCATTCCTGGAACCCTCACCGCCCTGGCGCTGACGGCCTGGCTGTTTTCCCGCCTTGCCCATGAGCCCACCTCCCTCGAGGAGGAGACACAATGAGTGCCGCGGCCAGCCTTGCACCGCTTGCCGCCACCATCGCCTGTTTCGCCGCGGCAGATCTGCTGCACGCGCGCACGGGCCATCACCCTCTCACCCATCCGGTGCTTGTGACCATCACGGCCGCGGCAACGGTTCTGCTGCTGACAGACAAGCCCTATGCGGATTATTTCGCTGATACCGAGATTCTTCATCTCATGCTCGGGCCGGCGACGGTGGCCCTCGCGGTCCCCATGCACAGGCATTGGGATCGGCTCAAAGGGCTCGGGCCGACGCTCGCCATTACGCTTATGCTGGGCAGTGTCGCCGCGATGGTCTTGTCGGGAGGGCTGGCGGCGCTGGGCGGCGCATCGGAGCAAACGCTGGTGACCTTGCTGCCCAAATCGGCGACGGCGCCGGTGGCCATGGATCTTGCCGCCATCCTGGGGGGCATTCCGGCCCTTGCCGCCGCCCTGGTGATCCTGACGGGAACGATCGGTGCCGCGTTCGGCCCGGCCTGGCTCGCCCGGCTCCAGTTTCAGGATCAGCGGGCGGTGGGCTTTGCCATGGGCCTGGTGGCCCATGGCATCGGCACGG
Organism: uncultured Alphaproteobacteria bacterium; assembly: GCA_964449455.1. Classification (GTDB taxonomy): domain Bacteria; phylum Pseudomonadota; class Alphaproteobacteria; order JAJFIK01; family JAJFIK01; genus CAYUYV01. The sequence goes on from CAYUYV010000095.1 coordinate 1,034, forward strand.
CCGCCGCATTCCGGATCGGGGCCGTGGCCGGGGTCTTTGCCACGCTGGGCATGGCGCTCAATGCGGTGATGACCACGGCGCTCGTCGCGGCCATCAGCCTTGTTTACTCCGCTGCCTGAACGGTTCCGGGCTCCGGCTCCACATAGGTCAGCACGGGCTTGCGCGCGGCGAGTGTTTCGTCAAGCCGGGCCAGGGGCGCCATATGGGGGGCATTGGCAAAACGCTCTATGCGCCCCTCTTTGGCATCCGTGGCCAGCGCCCGCATGGAGGCGATGAACCGGTCAAGGCTGGCCTTGCTTTCGCTTTCGGTCGGCTCGATCAGCATGGCACCACTCACGACCAGGGGGAAATACATGGTCATGGGGTGATAGCCCTCGTCGATCATGGCCTTGGCAAAGTCGAGGGTGGCCACATCGGTGCCCTTGAGGAAGCGATCGTCGAACAGCGCCTCATGCATGCAAGGCCCTTCAAAGGAGGCCGTCATGACATCCTTCAACGACGCCAGCACATAATTGGCGTTCAGCACCGCATCTTCCGATGCCTGACGAAGCCCGTCGGAGCCATGGCTCATCATGTAGGACAAGGCCCTGACGAACATGCCCATCTGGCCGTGGAACGCAGTCATGCGGCCGAAGGGGCTCTGGCCGGACTGGGTTTCATGCTCCACAACGCGGAACGTCTCGCCTTGCTTGACCACATAAGGCAAGGGTGCGAAGGGCGCGAGCGCTTCCGACAGAACCACGGGGCCCGAGCCCGGACCGCCGCCGCCATGGGGCGTTGAAAAGGTCTTGTGCAGATTGATGTGCATGGCATCGACGCCAAGATCACCGGGCCGGACCTTGCCCACAATGGCGTTGAAGTTGGCGCCGTCGCAGTAGAAGAAGCCGCCAACCCCGTGCACCGCATCCGCGATCTCGATGATATCCCGCTCAAAGAGGCCGCAGGTGTTCGGATTGGTCACCATGATGGCCGCCACATCCGTGTCCAGCATATCCTTCAGGCGATTGAGATCGACCCGGCCGGAATTGGTTTCCGGAATGGTCTCCACCCGATAACCGCACTGAACGGCCGTGGCTGGATTTGTTCCGTGGGCGGCATCCGGCACCAGCACGCGCGAGCGCGTCTCGCCCCGGGCCTCAATGGCTGCGCGAATGGCCATCATGCCGCACAGCTCACCATGGGCCCCGGCCTTTGGGGACATGGCCACGGCCGGCATGCCCGTCAGAGTGGTCAGCCAGCGTGCCAATTCATGGATCAGACCAAGCGCGCCTTGCACGGTCTGTTCCGGCTGCAGCGGATGAATATCCGAAAAGCCCGGCAGGCGGGCCATCTTCTCGTTGAGCCGGGGATTGTGCTTCATGGTGCATGAGCCGAGCGGATAAAGCCCCAGATCAATGGCGTAGTTCTTCTGGCTCAGACGCACATAGTGGCGCATGGCCTCCGGTTCCGTCAGTCCGGGGAGATTGAGGGCCGTCTTGCGGGCATGGGCGCCAAGACGGGACTCAATGCCCTCTTCGGGCTCCGGAAGGTCCACCCCGCAATGGTCGAGCCGGCCGATTTCGAACAGCACCGGTTCTTTTTGGTCGAGGCCGCGATTGCCCGACGTGGTCTCGAAGACCGGCGCAAGCACCGCATCTTCGTCCGGACGGCTGGGACGTCCTTGACGGTTCATCATCACAGCACCTCCTCGAGGGCAGCGGCAAAGGCCGCGCGGTCTTCATCCGTGTTGGTCTCGGTTGCCGCCACGATCAGCAGACTGTCGAGTTCGGGCCGGTGGGGCCACAGCCGCGAGGCGGGCACGCCGCCAAGAACGCCCTTCTCGGCCAGCCGGTCGACCACATCGGCCGCCTTGCCCTTCACGGAGATCGTGAATTCGTTGAAGAAATAGGGCGTCATCAGATTGACGCCGGGGATCGCCGCCAACTGCCCCGCCAGTTTCACCGCTGACTGATGATTGAGGGCCGCCAGCCGTGAAAAGCCCTTTTCACCCAGAAGCGACATGTGGACTGTGAACGCAAGGCAGCACAGACCGGAATTGGTGCAGATATTGCTCGTGGCCTTGTCCCGCCGGATATGCTGCTCCCGGGTCGACAGGGTCAGCACATAGCCCTCGCGGCCATGGGCATCCACGGTGCGGCCCGACAGGCGGCCGGGCATCTGGCGCACATATTTCTGGCGCGTTGCGAAGAGGCCAACATAAGGACCACCGAAATTAAGGCCGTTGCCGATGCTCTGGCCCTCGGCCACGACAATGTCCGCACCCTGCGCACCTGGAGACTCGACAGCGCCGAGGCTGACCACTTCGGTCACCACGGCCACCAACAGCGCGCCTTTCGCGTGGGCCGCTTCGGCGATGGGGCGCAGATCCGTCAGATGGCCGAACACGCTCGGCGTCTGGACGACCACACAGGCCGTCTCATCATCGATCCGATCAATGATGTCTTCAACGCCATTGACATCGGGGGCAAGCTTTTCCAAAGGCTCGCCAGACAGCCGGTCCATATTCTCCACAACCGCACGGTAATGGGGATGCAGACTACCGGAGAGGACGGCCTTACCGCGCTTGGTCACCCGCTGGGCCATGAGCACGGCCTCGGCGCAGCCCGTAGAGCCGTCATACATGGATGCATTGGCCACATCCATGCCGGTGATGCGCGCGACCTGAGTTTGGAACTCGAACAGATATTGGGTCGTGCCCTGGCTCACCTCCGGCTGATAGGGCGTGTAGGACGTCAGAAACTCCGAGCGCTGAATGATGTGGTCCACCGTTGCCGGAATGTGGTGCCGATAGGCGCCAGCCCCCACAAAAAAGGGCACGGATCCCGCCGTCACATTCCGGCCCGCGAGCTTTGACAGGGCCCGCTCGACTTCCATCTCGCCCTGGTGGCGCGGCAGGTCAACAGGCTCCGACAGGCGTGCCGCCGGCGGGACATCGGCGAAAAGGTCGTCGACATGGCCAACGCCGATGCGATCCAGCATCTCGCGGCGTTCGGCCTCGCCCAAGGGAAGATAACGCATGATCACTCAAGCCCTTTCACATAATCCTGATACGCTGCTTCATCCATCAGGGCGTCGGCTTCGCTCTTGTCACTGATGGAGAGCCTGAAGAACCAGCCGTCCCCGCCGGGATCGGAATTGATGAGCTCGGGTTTGTCCTGAAGGGCCGTGTTGACCTCGGTCACCTCGCCGGTCACGGGCGCATAGATTTCACTGGCGGCCTTCACGGATTCCACCGTGGCGGTTTCCTCGGTCTTCTTCACGGCTTTGCCGATCTCCGGCAACTCCACATAGACCACATCGCCAAGCTGGCCAGCGGCATATTCAGTGATGCCCACCGTGCCGGTGTCACCATCGAAGCGGATCCACTCATGATCCTCAGTGTATTTCGTTTCGCTCATGTCCCTCGTGTCCTGATGGTTTTTGGGTTCCGAACAGAGTCCGGGCCCAGCGTGTCGTGACAGCGTTCAGCCCCGATAGTACCGGTGTTCTACGAAAGGCATTGGCGCCACCCGGGCGGGGCGGGCCTGTCCACGGACGATCAGATGAAGCGCCGATCCGTCGGCGGAAAATTCTGGATTGACATAGCCCATGGCCACAGGCGCTTCGAGATTCGGGCTGAAGGTGCCGCTGGTCACCGTGCCGATCTGCGCCCCGTCCGGGCTTTGGATCACGACACCGGCCCGTGCCGGTGCTTTGCCTTCCGGCAGGATGCCGACCCGCTGGCGCGCGGGGCCATCGGCGAGCTGTTCGAGAATTTTGGCCGCCCCCGGAAAATCCGCCGCCTCGCGCCGGCGTTTGCCGATCACGAAGCTGATGCCGCCTTCGACCGGCGTTGTTGTTGTGTCAAGATCATTGCCGTAAAGGCACAGGCCGGCTTCAAGGCGTAAGGAATCCCGGGCGCCAAGGCCGATGGGCTCAACCTCCGGCGCCTCCAGCAGGGCGTTGGCCAGGCGTTCGGCTTCCTCTCCGGGCACGGAGATTTCAAAGCCGTCCTCGCCCGTATAGCCTGAGCGGGTGACAAGCGCGGGGATGCCCAGCAGCTGCGCATGCGCCGCCTGCATGAAGCGCAGGTCTTTCTGGGCCGGCATGAACCGTTCCATGGCGGCGGCGGCGCGGGGACCCTGAAGCGCCAGAAGTGCCGCATCGCTCAGCACATCAATCACGATGGAGTCTGGCAGGCGGCTGCGCAGATAGGTGAGATCGTCCGCCTTGCAGGCCGCATTCAGCACCACAAACAACGAGCCGTCCTCGGGCAGGCGCGTGATCATCAGATCATCGAGAATGCCGCCCTCATCATTCAGCAGCACGCTGTAGCGCATGCGCCCCGGCGCCAGCTTCTGGATCTCGCCAGGCACGACCTGTTCAAGCGCCGCCGCGACGGTCGCATGGTCTGGACCGCGCAGAATGACCTGGCCCATATGGGAAACATCGAACAGGCCCGCCGCGACGCGCGTGTGCCGATGCTCCCCCAAGATGCCCATGGGGAATTGGACCGGCATGTCATAGCCGGCAAAGGGCACCATCTTGCCGCCGAGCCGGCGATGCAGGGCGTGGAGCGGGGTCTGGGACAGTTTGGAACCGGATTGGGAGTCAAGGGACGCCATGATCTCTCCTGCTTCGGGACGCAAGCGCCTTGCATCCGCACCACCTGCCGACCCCGCCCCGTGACGGGGATCGGTCGACGCCGAGGGGCCGGCCACCGGCCGGTATTTGCCCCTCTGTCATGGTGCCTGAGAGATTTCACCGTCCCCTTATCCGCCGCCAAGGGCGCGGTTTGGCAAGGGTTGGACGGCTTGACCCCGTCGGCGAGATGCCCGCACAGCATGCGAGATCTGCTTTCCAGAGTGTCATCCTCCCGCGGTCCGGTTGCCTGAGAGTTTCCGGGCGGTTGCTCCTTCGGCGCCGGCCCAATCCACGCCCGTTGCCAGGCGCGTGATCGACCAGTCTCTCCCGCGGGGATCATTTGTATGTGTCCGACAGCGCGTTTCACAACGGACCGTCGCAGGATTAGGACGATAGGTTTTTGAAAGGATCTGTCAATGTGGCCGCGCGGCCATGGGTTTGGTGGAGGGTGAATAGGCCGCCCCTCGGCGAGACCAGATCGAGTCGGCCAGGGAGCAAGCCCCCCCCTTCTCCCAAAGGCTAAAGGGGTAACCCTTCCCTCGTCGGGAAGCGTCCTGGCAACACGAAACCCCATATCGAAGGCGCCGTCGTCGCGATTGTAATAGCCACGGACCGCGGAACGAAGGAACCGTGAATGACCGTACCAGGAGCCGCCCCGGAAAACGGCCAATCTACAATTGCCGCCATTGGCGTCACGCCAGGCCGACCCATCCCTCGGCGCACCCTTGTAATCGTCGTGCCAACAGTCCTCGACCCATTCCCAGACATTGCCATGCATGTCGAACAGGCCGAAGGCATTCGCGGCATTGTGGAAGGACCCAACCGGCCGTGTCCGATCATCCGGGCACGCTGAAAAAGTGGCACCATTGCGCGCGGCTTCATCACATACCGGGTCTTGATCGCCCCACGGAAACCGCGTCGCCGTCATAGGGGGGCGGTAAAACCGCCATTGGGTCTAGTTCTTGACACGCATTCGCATTGATGGGAGGTGCTGTTATTAATCATTCGCATTTTTAGGGGCACAGATCCATGGGACGGTTTCCCACCTTCACTTCCATCGCCGCACTGTTAACGGCCTGCGCAGCCACGTCCGCCGCCTGGGGCCAGGACGCGAACGACATGGCGGCCGGCGCGTCGGCCCCTTCAAGTCAGCCCGTTGTCCAAGCCATTCAGGATGCGGAGATCATGGTTGTCGTGGGTCAGTATCTGTCACTCGACAAGGTGAACGCGGTGAAAACGCCGACCCCGATCATCGACATTCCCCAAAGCCTGTCGGTCATCACGCAAGAGCAGATCGAAAGGCAGTCCTTCACTTCCATCGGCGATGTGCTGCGCTTTACTCCCGGCCTGTCGATCAGCCAAGGCGAAGGACACCGGGACGCCATTATCATTCGCGGCATTCAGACGACGGCGGACTTTTTTCTCGATGGCGTGCGGGACGATGTCCAGTATTTCCGCCCCCTGTACAATCTGGAACGGATCGAGGTGCTGCGCGGCTCCAATGCGCTGCTGTTTGGCCGTGGCGGGGGCGGCGGCGTCATCAACCGCGTGACCAAGCGTCCGGTTTTTGATGAGCAGTTCACAGGCCTGATCGCGAGCGTCGATACTTTCGGAGCCTATAATTTCGCCGGCGATGTCAATTATGCCCTCAACGATACGGTGTCCTTCCGCCTCAACGCGTTCTATGAGGACCTCGACAATCACCGGGACTTTTTCGGCGGTGAGCGCTATGCGATCAATCCGACGGCAGCGTTCAAGGTTACGCCAGACACGGAACTTCTTCTCTCGTATGAATATGTATCCGATGATCGTGTTGTGGACCGGGGTGTGCCGTCCCGCAATGTGGATGGCGGGCCTGATGTGCCGCTGGAAGGTTTCGACAATACGTTTTTCGGCTCACCGGAGGAGAATTTCACGACCCTGGAGGCCCATATTCTGCGCGCCAGGATCGATCACACCTTCTCCGACACGCTCCGTGGCAATATCACGGCGCAGTATGCGGATTATGACAAGCTCTATCAAAACCTGTTTCCCAGCGAAGAAGTCGTGGTCACGGACGGGACGATCACCGAAGTGGAGCTGGACGGATACCGGGACGTGACCGACCGGGAAAACCTTATCATCCAGGCCAATCTGGTCGGCGAATTCCAGACATGGTCCCTGGGCCACACCATTCTGATCGGCGCCGAATATGGCGATCAGGATACGGCCAATGCGCGGGACGATAATGTCTTCGAGGTGAATGGCGATGACCAGTTTTTCGTTCCGTTTACAGATCCGCTCGTCATTCCTGCATTCGCCTTTTCCAATCCGGTGCGGGACCGGGAGTCTCAGGTTCAGTTCGTGTCCGTCTATGTCCAGGATCAGATTGATGTCACGGACTGGCTGAAACTGATTGCCGGTGTGCGCTATGACCGGTTTGATATCGACGTGCTCGATATCATTGAGGAGAATGACGGCGACGGGTTGGGCGGAAATTTCTCCCGTGTCGATGAGGAATTCACGCCGAGACTCGGCGCGATCTTCAAGCCGGCGGACAATGTCTCCCTTTATGTAAGCTACAGTGAGACTTTCCTGCCCCGCTCCGGCGACCAGTTCCTCACCCTCACTCTCGATACGCAAAGCACGCGACCTCAGTTCTTCGAGAACACCGAAATCGGCCTCAAATGGGACCTGACCCCGTCCTTGAGCTTCACGATGGCCCTGTTTGATCTTGATCGGGAGAGCTTCACCTCCGTTGACCCAGAGGATCAAGGACAGGTGATTGTGATCGAGGGCTCCCAGACCCAGGGCATTGAACTGCAACTCACCGGCAACCTGACGGAGTGGTGGTTTGTGGCAGCGGGCTACAGCTATCTTGACGGCGAGGTCGAACGCACCGACGCAAGCGGCAATAACGGCAACAGAACGCGGCAGACCCCGGAAAATATGTTCTCCATGTGGAACAATTTCCAGGTCACGCCCAAGCTCGGTCTCGGCCTCGGGCTGACCCATCAGGGCAGCTTTTTTGCCCAGGAAGACAACTCGGTCGAAGTGCCAGGCTACACCCGTGTCGACGCCGCCCTTTATTATGACGTGGTCGATAATGTCCGCATCCAGGTCAATCTGGAAAATCTCCTGGATACGGACTACTTCCCGGATGCCCACAGCAATGACAACATCTCAACGGGTGAGCCGCTCAATGCCCGTTTCACCATCAGCGCCCGGTTCTGATCGAACGCCATTTGGGACTACATCCGCTCCGGCGTCTCGATGCCAAGAAGGTCGAGACCCTGGGCCAGCACGTCAAGGGTCAGGGCGCACAAGGCGAGGCGACCCAAGCGGATGTCCTGGTCCTCTTCCGACAGGATATGGTGCTCCGCATAGAAACGGCTGAAGGCCTGTGCGAGGCTGAAGACATAGTCGCACAGCACATTGGGGGCCCGGCGCTCAAGGGCGGTCTCGATCGCCACCGGAAAACCCGTCAGCTCCAGGGCGAGGCCCCGCTCGGCATCGGTCGTCACGGGCAGGGCCACGCCCGCAAGATCCTCTTTGGACACCTCGGCCCGGCGCAGGATCGACTTGATCCGCACAGCCGCGTATTGGAGATAAGGGCCAGTCTTGCCCTCAAAACTCGTGAACCGGTCCAGATCGAAGATATAGTTCGACAGCCGATAATTGGACAGATCCGCGAATTTGATGGCGGCAATACCCACCCGCCGGGCGATCTCGGCCCGCTCAGGGGCCGGATAATCGGCGGCAAGACCTGCCTCCTCGATCCGCGCCGCGGCCCGTTCCGTTGCCATCTGGATAAGGTCATAGAGCTTGAGGACCCCGCCGGCCCGGGTCTTGAAAGGCTTGCCGTCGGGCCCGTTCATCGTGCCAAAGCCAATGTGCTCCAGAAGCGCCTTGCCGCAAAAGCCGCCCTTCGCCGCCGTGCGGAACACCTGTTCAAAATGCAGATGCTGGCGCTGGTCCACCACATAAAGCATCAGGTCCGGATCATGGCTGCGCACCCGGTCGATGATGGTGGCAACGTCCGTGGTGGCGTAAAGGGCCGAGCCGTCTGATTTCACCAGCAGGAGCGGCGGCACTTCAGACTTGTCGTCATTCCGCTCCACACTGACGACCCAGGCACCCTCGCTTTCGTGGGCGATCTCGCGGGACTTCAGATCCTCCACCATGTCCGGGATCAGGGGATCCACATCCGCCTCGCCCTTCCACAGGTCAAATGTCACGCCGAGGGAGCCAAATTCCCGGGTCATGCCGGCAATGGAGACATCCATGAAATGGCGCCAGAGAGCGCGATATCCGGGCCGCCCGCGTTGCAGCTCCGCCGTCGCATCCCGCGCCAGGGCCGCCCGGGCCTCATCGGCTTTGCAGGCTTTGGAGGCGGTCGGATAGAGGTCTTCCAAATCCTCCATGGTGACGGGCGAGTCTTCCGGGTAAGGACCAGTGAACCCGGCGTCAAAATAGGGCAGATCCGGCTGGCGCAGGGCAATCTCGGAAATCAGCATGCCCATGGGCAGGCCCCAGTCGCCCATATGAACATCGGACACGGTCTCATGGCCCGTGAAGCGGCACAGGCGCTGGAGGCTGTCACCGATAATGGTGGAGCGCAGATGCCCCACATGCATGGGCTTGGCGATGTTGGGGCCGCCGAAATCGACAATGACGCTGCGCCCTTGGCCAAGACCGGCGACGCCATAGCGTTCTGCCTTTGCAAGGCTCTCAAGCTGCTCCGCGAGAAAACGGTCCGTCAGGGTCATATTGATGAACCCGGGACCGGCAAGGTCCAGCTTGGCGAAGATCGGCCCCTCGCCCGCATCTTCCGTGTCGCGGGCCTGGAGGGCGTCCACAATGGCCTGGGCGATTTCCCGCGGCGGCTTTTTGGCCTGTTTGGCGGCGGGCAAGGCACCATTGCATTGGAACTGGCCGAGATCCGGGCGGTCGGACACGGTGACCTTGCCGAGGGCCGGATCAAGTCCGGCATCGAGGAAGGCCTTGCCGGTGACGGTGGAGAGGAATTGGGGCAGAGACGTCATGGGTCTGCATCCTGCATCAAGGATGGATCGTCCGTTTCCTGGAGACCGCGGAAGCGTTGATCCGATGGCGTCACGATGAGCGCAAGGAAGCCATCCAGGACGCCGAGCACGGAGCTTGGACCCCTGGATGGCTTCCTTGCGCTCGCAATGACCTCAATACAATCAGCCGGCGGATCAGAATTGATCAGAGAAAGCCGGGCTGGGAGCGGTTGTAGTTGATCTCCTCGTCAAGGAGGTCGAAGCCGACCAGGACCTCGAAGCTTTCGGGCGCCGCATTGCCTTCCACGGGCACGGACAGGTCCTCGATCTGGCGAATGATGGTCGCGAAACGCGACGACGGCGGAAAATCAGCAGGCACGCGGTAAATCTTTTTCACAATGCCTTCCTTGCCGCGCAGGACAGCCACGAAAAAGCGCAAGGCATGGCGGCGGTCGCCGGCCGATGCCGGGCCCAGTTCAGCGTTCATGGCCACATTGAGTGTCAGAACGATCTCGTCGCGGCGCTCATCGCAGCCAAGACCGACAGTCTCGATCTCCGCCTTGTAGAGCTGGTCGGTGAGGTCCTGACCGCCGCCGGGCCGGAATTTCACGATCTTGGCCGCATCCGCAAGAATGCCCACCTCGGGGCATCCCTTGGCCGAGCCGATATCCGGCCGGGAGGTGCCGCACGCGCCTACAAGAAGGACAAGGCCGGCGGCAAGCGCGGTCCAAACCGTCCCAGTCATCCGCCGCCCGGCCAGATCTGCAGGGCGCCCCGCCCGAGCCCGACGGGGATGGCAACATGTCACGGTCATCGAAAACTCCCGGAAATCAAGGCCCACCGCGTCCCCGAGGACCGGCCGTTCGTCATGTCGAGACTTTAGCCAAGGCCGCGGACCCCAGCAACCGCACCCGGACATTCAGCTGCGACCGCGCACCACGGCAGACGCACGATCCTCCATTTTTGCCAAGTTTCGGGCGTTGGTTCAGCGTATGGTGCCCCCATGGCAGGCGTGTGTCGGCCAGAGCCCTCGCCCGGTTTCGTAACCCATGGCAATGTGGCCTGTATCGACCGACCGGCTGACCTGTCACACAGGAGCATGCATCAAAGACGTGCCCCCGATTGCAGCTGGGCCAAATGCGGCTGGGCCCGCTGCGCAGGTGGCATTGCAGATCAAACCACCCCAGACCATGGAAGGAACGCCGCCGTGTCCAACGCCAAACCGCCGCTTTCGGTCCTCATGGCCGCCCCGCGCGGCTTCTGTGCCGGCGTCGACCGGGCCATCCAGATTGTCGAACTGGCGCTTGAGCGCTATGGCCCGCCCGTCTATGTGCGCCACGAAATTGTTCACAACCGCTATGTCGTCGAGCAGCTCGAGCAGAAGGGCGCGATTTTCGTCGAAGAGCTGGACGAAGTCCCCGATGATGTGCCGGTGATTTTCTCGGCCCATGGCGTGCCCAAAGCGGTGCCGGCTGCGGCTGAGCAGCGCAAAATGTTTTATATCGACGCGACCTGCCCCCTTGTTTCAAAGGTCCATGTGGAGGCGGAACGCCACCATGCGCGCGGTCTTGAGATTGTCCTGATCGGCCATGCGGGCCACCCGGAAGTTGAAGGCACCATGGGCCAGCTTCCCGACGGCGCGATCACCCTGATCGAGACCCCTGAGGACGCCCGGACCTATGCGCCAAAGGACCCGTCCAAGGTCGCGTTCGTAACCCAGACCACCCTGTCGGTGGATGACACGGCGGAGATCGTCGAGGTGCTCCAGCAGCGCTTCCCGGACATTTCAAAGCCCCACAAGGAAGACATCTGCTACGCGACAACCAATCGCCAGGAGGCAGTGAAAGCCATCGCGGAGCGTTGTGAGGCGCTGCTCGTGGTCGGCGCGCCCAATTCGTCAAACTCGATGCGCCTGGTGGAAGTGGCGAAAAAGGCGGGTGTGGGCAAAGCCACCCTGGTGCAGCGGGCCGCAGAACTCGATCCGGCCTGGCTTGAGGGTATCTCCACACTGGGTTTGACGGCGGGCGCAAGCGCACCGGAAGTCCTTGTCGAGGAGGTTCTCGACACCCTGCGGACCCTGTTCGACGTCACCGTTGAGGTGGACACGGCCGTGGTTGAGGATGTGCATTTCAAGCTGCCGCGCGTGTTGACGGAAGACGAACCCACGCCCGCTTACGCCTCCTGATCAAAGAGCCGCCGCGACACTGCCCACGCTGCCCGGATCATTGGCCCTGTCCGATGATCCGGCCCGGCAGGTCCGGCCCTCGGCCATTTTGGACACGGGCTTGCAGCATTCTAAGTCGAAGTCCGTTGCCTGACGTGTATGGTCCGGCCCTTGGGGGGCCTTAGGGGAACGACCATTTATGACCGGACGCATTCGCTTCAGCGTCGTGATTCCGACCTATAATCGCGCTGACAGGCTGTCTGCCTGTCTCGAAGCTCTGTGCCACAGCACCCACCCGGCCTTTGAAGTGATTGTCGTCGATGATGGCTCGGCAAGGCCCATGGCGCCGATCGCCGATTCCTTTGCTGATCGCCTGCGCATCACGGCTCTGCGCCAGGACAATGCCGGGCCCGCTTCGGCCCGAAATCGCGGCGCAGCGATCGCCAAAGGCCAGTGGATTGCCTTCACGGATGATGATTGCCGGCCCCGCCCCGACTGGCTGATACGCCTTGAAGCAGGGTTGGAGAAAAACCCGAAGGCCCTCGTCGGCGGTCATACGGTCAATGCTCTGACGGACAATATCTACGCCCAGGTCAGCCAGGATCTGGTGACCTTTCTTTACGGCTACCGGCCACGCCGGCACACGGGATTGAGCTTTTTTACCTCCAACAACATGGCCTGCTCGGCCGAGCGCTTCTGTGAGCTGGGCGGCTTCGATGACGGCTTCCCCCTTGCCGCGGCCGAGGACCGGGATTTCGGCATGCGCTGGCTCGATGCCGGCTGGCCCCTCGTCCATGCGCCTGGCGCCGAGGTCCTGCACGCCCACCCCCTGACCCTGCGGCGCTATTGGGCCCAGCACAGCAATTATGGCCGCGGCGCCCGCCATCTGCGCCGTCGGCTTAAGGCCAGAGCGTCCCGTCCGCTAGAATTTGAAGGGTTTCGCTTCTATGCGGCCCTCGCAGGCGTTGCATTTCAGGATCGAAAATGGTCACGGGCCCCGGCGCGGCTTGCGCTTTTGATGCTGTCCCAAGTGGCCACCGTCTCCGGGTTCCTGACAGAGACGCTCAGAACTCCAGTCGCCCATTCGCGGCGCTGAACAGGGGCTGCGGCGCCCTTTGCATCCCCACACCCTTTCGTGCCGTAATACCTTCGATAAGTCCTAGTGGTTTGGAGGGTAGGCATGGTGAGGCGTCTGGCAGTTGGTCTGTGTGCGGCATGGGCCGTGGTCTTCATTCTTTGTGCAGGCGCCTTTGAGGCGCGGGCCTCTGCCGAGTCGGACATCGACTATCTCGCCATGGCCGAGACCATGGAACGCAAAAACGGTCTCTTCGACATCCTCACCGAACCTGAACAGGGTCTGGTCCTGATGAGCCTGCCGGCGCCCGATCCCGAAACGGGGATTGTCGCCGAGACACTTTACATGAGCTATCTGCGCACGGGGCTCGGCTCCAACCCCGTGGGCCTCGACCGGGGCCTTGGCGGGGATTCGCTCGTGCTGCGCTTCGAAGTCCATGGCGACATGTTGCTGATGACGGCGCAGAACACCCGCTACACCGCGCGCAGCGACAATACCCAGGAACGCAAGGCCACCGAGGAGTCCTTTGCCCGCTCTGTCATCCATGCCACGAAGATCCTGGCCCGCGACGCCGAAACTGGTGTGATTTTCATTTCCCTCACTGATTTTCTCGATACGGATCCGATCGGCATAGCGGAGCGGCTCAAATCCCGCGGCCAGGGCAGCTTCTCCCTCAACGGCGCGCGCAGCGTGCCGGTGTTTTCCGAATTCCTGACCTTCCCGGACAATGTGGAACTCGAGGCCCAGCTCACCTTCACAAGCACCGATCCCGGATCGGAAGTGGCGGCCACCGCCCCGGCGCCCCAGGCCGTGACCCTGACCGTCCACCATTCCTTCATCCGCCTGCCCGATGACGGCTACACACCCCGGCCGGCGGACCCCCGGGTCGGCAATATCTCCATTCCGTTTACCGATTATGCCGCGGGACTGAAGGAGCCGCTGACCCGCCGCTTTGCCATCCGCCACCGGTTGGAAAAGACCGACCCTGCAGCGGAACGCTCGCCGGCCAAGGATCCCATTGTCTTTTATGTGGATCCCGGCGCACCGAAAGCCGTGCGCGATGCGCTGATCGAAGGGGCAAGTTGGTGGGCGGAAGCCTTCGAGGCAGCCGGCTTCGAAGATGGCTACCGGGTCGAGGTGCTGCCCAAGGGCGCCCACCCCCTTGATGCCCGCTACAATGTGATCAATTGGGTGCACCGGCAGACCCGCGGCTGGTCCTATGGCCGGCCCGTTATCGATCCGCGCACGGGTGAAATCGTCAAGGCGGTGATCACGCTTGGCTCGCTCCGGGTTCGCCATGACCGGCGGATCTTTGAAGGGTTGCTCGACGCCAAACGCACAGGGACCGGCGGTCCGAATGATCCCCTGGAGATCGCCCTTGCCCGTTTGCGTCAATTGTCCGCCCACGAAGTGGGCCATGGTCTGGGCTTTGTCCACAATATGGCAGCAAGCGCCGATGGTCGGGCCTCGGTCATGGACTATCCAGCGCCCCTCGTCGGTCTCACGGGCGATGGCCTTGATTTCTCGAAAGCCTATGACAGCGGAATCGGTGCATGGGACATTGCCACGGTCAAATATGTCTATGCGGAAGTTCCGGACGGCCCGGATGGCCATGCGGCCCTGACTGCCATGGCAGCCGAGGCCAGGGCCAATCACCTGTTTGTGGCCGATGCCCATTCCCGGCCCGTGAGCGGCGCCCATCCCAAAGGCAGTGTCTGGGACAATGGCGCCGACGCAACGACGGAACTTGAGCGCGTGCTTGAAGTGCGCCGCCGGGCCTTGCGTGATTTCGGCCTCGACAATCTACCCGACGGCGCCCCCATCTCAGAGCTGCGCCAAGTGCTCGTGCCCATCTATCTTTATCATCGCTATCAGGTGGCTGCCGCAGCCAAGGCCATTGGCGGTGTGACATTCAGCTATGGACTTGCGGGTCTGTCTTCTCCCGACATGGAGGCCATGCGGCCCGTTTCGAAGGCGGCGCAGGACCGCGCCCTTGAGGTTCTCCTTCGCACCGTCACCCCCGCCTCCCTCGCGCTGCCCCAGGGCCTGGTGGACGTTCTCCAGCCGGTCAATATCAACTGGTATACGGATCGCTACACAAGGGACGAGTTCCGCAGTGATGCCTATCCGGTTTTTGACGAGGTGCAGGCCGCGTCCGTGGCGGCCGGGCTGACTTTCGGGGCCCTCCTCAACCAAGAACGCCTTGTGCGGATGATGCAGTTGAGAACCCGCGACGCCAGCCTTCCGTCCATCGAAACATACCTCAACACCATTGCCGAAACGGTCTTTGCGGCACCGGATGCCGATCCGAACAAGGCGCTCATCCAGGAGGCCGTTGCCCACCGTTATGTCCAGGACCTGGCCACGGTGAACGCCGCTGCGCCGCCCATGCTGAGCGTCGAAATCGATCGGCACATGGAAGGGCTGAAAGCGCGCATCGCCAAAAGCCTGGCCGGCCATCCGAAGGACCGGCGGCGGGTACTCATTCGCCGCATCAGTCAGTATTTTGATCACCGTGCGGAGTCTCCGATGACAGGCCGCAGCGCGCCGCGCACCCCCCCGGGGAGCCCCATCGGCATGGCCCCCCACGTTTTAGGCCAGGCCTGCGACACATGCTGGTTCTGCGAGGATGATCTGTAAGCCGAAGCACTGGGAGGACTGACCCCATGGCCTGGGACAAGGCGCTGGAGGATCTGGCCCAGCGGCGCGAGGCCGCAAGGGCCCAGGGCGGCCCCGAGGCCGTCGCCGCACACCACGAGAAGGGCCGACTCACCATCCGGGAACGGATTGACACTCTGGTCGACCCAGGCCGTTTTTTTGAGCATGGTCGCACGGCCGGCGAAGGCACCTATGACGAGGCCGGCACGCTGACCGGTTTCACGCCGGCCAACTATGTGGTGGGCATCGGCGAGGTGGACGGCCGGCCGGTCGTGGTCGGCGGCGAGGATTTCACCTTGAAGGGCGGCTCGCCCAATGCCGCGGGCCTGCGCAAAAGCGTCTATTCGGAAACCCTGGCGATCCAGGCCCGGCTGCCCTTGGTGCGTCTGCTCGAAGGCGGCGGCGGCTCCGTACGCGGATCAGGGGGCAACAACCGTCCCTCCGGTGAACCTGTCTTCGCCACACCACGTTTTTTGTCCATCGCCGAAGTCTTTCAACAGGTGCCGGTCGCGTCTGCCGCACTCGGCCCTGTCGCAGGCTTTCCGGCCGCGCGCCTCGCCGCCTCCCATTTTTCCGTCATGACGGAAAGCGCCAGCGTCATGGTTGCCGGTCCCGCGGTCGTGGAGCGGGCGCTGGGCAGTCGTCCAAGCAAGGAGGATCTAGGCGGCGCGGCGGTCCATGCCCGCTCCGGCGTTGTCGATGCGGTGGCACCGGATGAACCGGCCGCCCTCGACATGGTGCGCCGCTTCCTGTCCTATCTGCCCGCCAATGTCTGGGAACACCCGCCTGTTCTGAAGACGGACGACCCGGTCGACCGGATCGACGAGACCTTGCGGAACGTCGTGCCGGAGGACCGGCGCCGGGCCTTTGATATTCGCAAGATCGCCCGCGCTGTGTTCGACCGGGACAGCCTCTTTGAAATGGGCAAGGCTTATGGCCGCGGGATCGTCACTATGCTTGCCCGTCTGGGCGGACGGCCCGTGGGCATTCTGGGCAATGACTGCCGCTATTTCGCAGGCGCCATGACGGCGGATGGGGCACAAAAATGCCGGCGCTTTACGGATTTGTGCAACCAGTTCGGCCTGCCGATCATTTCCCTCGTGGACGAACCGGGCTTCATGATCGGCGCTGAGGCTGAGCGCCTGGCCACAATCCGCTATGGCACGGCCGCCGTGATGGCCACCGTGCAGTCCCGTGTGCCCTGGGCCAGCGTGGTGGTGCGCAAGGCGTTCGGCGTGGCGGCCGCCGCCCATTTTGGTCCCGGCGCCTATGTGCTGGCCTGGCCTTCGGCAGAGATGGGCGCCCTGCCCCTTGAAGGCGGCGTAGCGATCGCCTTTGGCCGGGACATCGCGGCGGCGGAAGACCCGGATGCGCGGCGCCAGGAACTTGAGGCCATGCTCTCACGGGGCCTCAGCCCCCTGCCCCGGGCCGAAACCTTCTCGCTCCACGAGGTCATTGATCCGGCCGAAACCCGGCCCATGCTGGCCGCCTGGCTCGGCTGGGCCGCCCGGCCCGGCCCCCAGGCTCCAGGCCCCTTTTGCCCGGGCCCGCGCCCCTGAAGACAGAAAGACATGATCCGTCATGGTTTGGCGTGATTGGACCGGCCGCAGAGCCCGGGATACACTCCGTTCATGAACAAAGGGCGGGATCAGACGCGCGCAGGCGTGCCCTCCCAAGGACCTTTTCGACTTGGGGAGTGACCATGACACACAAAAAACCCATGGGCCCGGGCGGACGGATCCGGCGTCTGGGCAGCATTGCAGCGGCGCTGGCGATTTTTTCCGCACCCGGCGCTCTTGCTGCTGAACAGGCTGCGTCCCATGCGGACGTGATCGAAAAATTCACACCTGCCCTCCTGGAGGCAACCTTAAAGAAATATGGTCTGTCCTATGAAAGCCAGCGGGACCGGTCCGGTGATCCGCTGCTCATCGTGAAGCCGGGGCCGCTGGTCCATGAACAGGGCATGGCCGTGATTTTCTATGGATGTGACCGGTCGGACGCGTGCGACACATTCTCTCTGTACACGTTCTTCAAGACTGACAAACCACTGGAGCCGGAAAAATATCACATCTGGAACGATATTTTCCGCATCCGGACCTGGACCAAGGCGTTCCAGGACAGTGACGGTGATACCTGTCTTGTATTGAACGTCAATGCGGTGGGCGGCGTGCGCACCCCTTCCCTTGACTTCCTGTTCAGTGTGTTCCTGACGGAAATCAATGCCTTCCGGGATGCCATCCAGGGCAAGAAGACCGCAACGAACACGGATGGGTCCGTTCCCAGCCCCTGGGTTGCTGCGTTCGACAAGAGCCTTGATGCCATGGGCGCCGCCCCCGGTGCGGATGGCGGCCTGACGGATAAGGGGGACATCAAGTCCCGCCTTGGCCAGTAATCAGGAAACGGGCTCCTGCCGCGTTTCTAGAGCGTTTTTTAGCAAAAGTGTGTGCGGTTTTGCGGTTCGAAAACGCGATAA
>CAYUYV010000096.1:0-18884 GCA_964449455.1 uncultured Alphaproteobacteria bacterium
GCTGAACATTACTCAGGATCCGGCTGTGAGAGAAGACACGCCCCAGAGCATCACCTGGAAATGAGAGTTAAGGGGCGGGCCCAACGCTTGCGTGTTGTAATAATCCTTAAGTTTAGCAAGCATTCGCGCTCATTTGACTGTCCTCATCGTGTGCATTTGGTCGGCTTGCCGGGACATGGTCCGGTGAGGGTCACGGTGCCAGGTCCCCTCCCTTGACTCTTTTGGGTGATTACCCAAAAATTGGGCAATTACCCAATTGTAGGGAGGTTTCCATGATCCGTGACCTTTTGGCGCCGCTGATTGCCGATTGGCCGAATGCCTACAGACTCATGGCCGTTGCCATGGTCGTCGCGATCCTGATTCTGGTGCGCTATTTCTCTCTGACAGCGGTGGGATTTGGGGTGGGGATGCTTGTCAATTGGCTGGCACCCTGGCGGCGACTTCAGCCACAGGGCTTCACCCGAGCTCAGATCGTGCGGGAAATCGGCTATTCGATGCTGAGCGTACTGACCTTCACCGTCGTGATTGGGATCATAATCCTGATGACTTCAGCAGGATGGACCCAGATCTATCGCGACCCCGCAGAATATGGCTGGGTCTGGTTCTGGCTCCAGATCCCCATTGCGCTTCTCATACAAGACTTCTACTTTTATTGGATGCATCGGGCCGTCCACGCACCAGGTCTTTACGAGACCGCTCACAGAACGCATCATCTGTCCACGAACCCAAGCGCCTTTTCTGCGTTCGCATTTCATCCGATCGAAGCGTTTCTGGAGATCGCCATCTTTGTTGTAATCGTCGCCGTGATGCCCATGAACACAACGGCCCTTTTCATTGTTGGTTTCTTTTCGCTGGTCTACAATATCTATGGCCATCTAGGGTATGAAGTGATGCCTCGGTTTATTGGCCGCAGCCCCCTTGGCTATCTTCTCAACAAATCAGCGTATCATAACCAGCACCACCGCACCTATCGCTTTAACTATGGGCTCTATACGGTCATTTGGGATCGCGTGTTCGGCACACTTCATCCTCATGCGGAGCAGCTTTACGACCAAGCAACCCAGCCGCCGCCCCCCGACAGGAGGTAACATCGTCCTGATGCCCACGGCCCGCATCGCCAACGAGATCAATGCTGGCTTCGGTCCCAAGACCAAGGGAAAAATCCTTGCCGCCAGTATCACCCTGTTCAATGCAGAGGGGTTTGACCGCGTCACAACGGCCCAGATCGCACAGGCCGCCGACGTGTTAGAAGGCACGCTTTGGTATCATTTTAAAGCCAAGCAGACCCTAGTGCTGGCCCATTTGGAAGCGCTGGAACGCAGGCTTGAAGAGCAGCTTTCCGGCATGCTCAGCGATATCGGCCCCGAGATTGCGAGGCACTTTCTCAAGACCTTTCAGACCCTGTGGGACTTTCGATATCTCCTGCGTGATCCGCTTCAATCGCTCTTGGAGGACCCAGCCTTCACGACCCGCCTTCAGCGCACCTATGTGGTCGTCGAAGCGAAGGTTCAGGAAAGACTGGAAGCCGCAGCGGACCACGGGCTTCTGGACCTGTCCAATATTGATGTGCGCGCCTTGGCTGTGTCTTGCATGCTGACTGGGCGATATTGGCTCGACTATACTCGTATTCGCTATGCGGACAATCTTGATCCGGACCGGGATCATTGGCAGGGCATTATCCAGATGATCGCCTTGCTGCGGCCCCACTTCACCGACAAGGCTCGTCGCGTGTTCAAGGGGCTCGACCTTCGCACACTCATCAATCCCCACATTGCATAGCAATCCCCCACAGCATAGCATTGTTGCCGCGGTTTGAAGTTTGGTCGCCGTGGCATTCGTGGCTTCTCCGCTCATTCGGGGCATTAGAAACGGCAATCTCTCGGATCTGTTTGCGCTGGACGCGCTGGAGCGGTGCGCGTCACAGGCGCAAGCGACTGACGCGCATCACTTTGTCATTTGATGGTGCCCATTATGGCGGTAGTGTACACAAAACGTCCAAAGGGGGGAGAGCTCGATGATCGCGCGTCTCATGGGTGGCAGTGTTCTGGTGTTGGTCATGGTTTTGGTCGGCCTGGTCGTGGCGAGCCAAGTCATTCGGCCGGCTGATCTGCATGATTTTCAATCAGAAGACTTTTATAAGACCAGTGCCGAGCAGAGCTCTCCTGGCGACACGGGTCTGCTGCTTAATCTCACTGTTGATCACACCCTTGGCGGTGACCTGGCGGATGTCTCATCGCTGGACGTTCATGTTTATCCGAATTTCTTGCCGCAGATCCGTCGGTATGCCTGGTATCCTTATCGGCCGTCGGATCGATTGACCGTGACCCCATCCTGGGATGATGACGTAACCTCTATTACTGTTGATGGTGCCCCTCAAGCCCTCACAGCGCCCATTGAGCTCAGCGCGCAAGACCACGGGCGGGAGACGGTTATCTCGGTACAGACAGCCGATGGCGCGCGGCGTGCGAGTTACGTCATCCTGGTGATGCCGCACACCTTTCCGCCTCTCAAAACGCAGGTCAGGTCCGCTGATGACGTGGCCCCCGGAATCATTACCGGCATGCAGGCGGCGCCCAATAACCCAACCTTCTCCCCCCTGAGAATGGTGCGCTTGTCTCTGTATACCAATGGTGTGTTCGGTACGATTGAAGCCATGCGCAAGGCGACAAAGCAGCGCTTTGACGATTTTATTGCCGCGGACTTGGCCGCGAGCCTGGATTTTGAGCACCGTGAGTACTTACCCTATGTGAATTTTGTCCTCGATAAATTCGGCACACCGCTCAAATACAATAATGATGCGCCGCGCACGATCTATCTGCCGATTACGACATCACGGGATGAAGGTCTCCTCCCGCGGCAGGGGTTCATTTACAAAGAAATCGCCATGGACACGGCCGATAACTTTGCCGAAGCCATCACTCGCAGTTTTGTCCAGCGGCGAGGCGACGCCTCGCCGGTGGAAATTCCCCGGCATCTCGATCAGTTTGACGATGGCCATCATATCGCCGTTACGCCGTGGGAAACGGTCCAGAACCTCTTTTATCGGATTCATCCCGCTGGCACGGAGCTGAACAATGGCGACCGACTGGACGTGAACGTGACCAGCACCTATTTGGTGGAACTGAACCGGGACGGAGACGTGGTCTTCGAATGGGATTCGATCGATCATTTCCGACCAGACCAAGCCATCACCTATCTGCCCAAAGACCGTTACAGTGAATGGGATTACTTCCATACGAATGGAATTCGATTCGCTCCTGGCAATGAACAACTCCTCATCTCCGCCCGGCATCTCCGCGCCATTGCGAATGTCGAGTACCCTTCCGGCGATGTGAGCTGGGTCCTGGCCGACCCTGCGACCCCTTTGAACCAGTTCACCTATGTCGGTGATCCCCTCGGCGGGATCAGTACAATCCACGCTGCAATCATGCGCGACGATGAGTTGTTTGTGTTCGACAATGGTCATTACGACACGCCGGAATACCGCGAAGGGTCCATCATCTATGATGCCCCCATCCTGGAGCGGCATACCTACACCCGCGTTGTCGCCTATAAGATCGATGACGAGGCCATGACCGCCACGTATCAGCAAGAATGGACGTACCCGGAGCAAATGGTGCGGACGGCCGGCTATCTTATGTTCGTGCCGCATTCAGATGATCAAGAGAACCTGCTGATCAGTTGGGGGTCCGGCGGCGCTTTCACCGAGTACAGTGCCGATAATCGCCTGGTGCTTGCCACTGACATGGGCGGAATGACGTACCGGTTCTACAAAATCAATATCGATCACTGGATGGAGTGATGCCGTGCCGCGAGGTGGGACCCGGTGAGACGGGACACGCCTTTCGTTAATGGCGTCGATGCGGTCCCACTCAAAGGCGTAAGAGACGGGGGCTGAAGATCTCCCGTGGCGTAAGGGCGCCAAGAGCCGAGCGGGGCCATTCGGTGTTGTCCTACAGGCGCCCATCGGGGTGGCCTGGCCTTATCATGCCAAGCCCACGCCGTGAGATAACATGCTGAAAAGGCCTGAGCGGTGCGAGATGCTCCCTGGTCAGGGACAGAGGCCGCAGCTTTGCGTTGACGCTCCGGTTGGTTCCGGTCTCCCATTGGCTCTCTGGCGGAGACCGAGGATGATGCCTATGGCATGGTGTTGCATGATAGGCGGTGCGCCCATGTCTTGAGGCAGGGATAGATGAGTGAGAACCAATGAGCGATGGAGCCAACAGCCGACAGCATGCGGTGCGCACGTCTCCTTGCATCAAGATCTGCACTCTGGACGAGCAGACGGGGTGGTGCACCGGGTGCGGCCGATCGTTGAACGAGATCGGCGGCTGGGCGTTTCTGACAGATGCAGAACGGGAGGCCGTGTTGGCGGATTTGCCAAGGCGTATGGCGGCGCTGCCCTAGCGGGCACCGTTCTGGGACGGTGACGTCCTCAAATCCGCTCTTTCTCGCAATATGTGACTGCAATCCGCGGTGTGCGATGGCGAATATTGCAATATCCTGGTTTTCTGGACCACCCTCCCGCAACGCCTCAACAGCGCTCACCCACTTGCGCGGCTTCTATGGAGAGCAGGGGCCGCCGGTGCAGGCGTGTCCCGCGTGCGGCGGCGAGGCGCGAGGCCCCGCGCAGGACCGCGGCCGAATCGACAACCACTCCCCAATCTTCCATCATGCGTGCCAGATCGCGGTCGTGAATGGGACGTTCACCATACCAGCGCCCCTCTGACGATGAGGATCGGTGGGACGCGCCGCCGCGCAAGGGACTAATCATGGGCAGGCTCCTCACTTTCTGAGCCAGCCGGTCGCCGCGTTGAGGGTGCCCAAACCGCAATGCCACGGAACGCAGATGGGAGGAGATCGATATGCAACGTGAGTGGGATATTCGGCAGTACGCCGCAGGCCTGATGGTCGGCCTGTTTCTCTGGAGCGGTCACGCTCTGGCGCAACCTGCAAGCACCGCCGTTGAGCGTATTGAGCGCGGCAATATCGTCACTGAGAATGTCCCGCCCGTGCCGGACGCCGTGCGCGAGCGCCTGCGGCAGTATCAGAATGTTCGGCCCGCCGGGTTCGTCGATTGGACCCAGGATGGTGAGACCCTGCTCATCAGCACACGGTTTGCTGAAACCGCCCAATTTCACACCGTGACCCAGCCATTGGGCGCGCGAAGCCAGATCACCTTTTACGATGAGCCGGCACGCGGCGGCGACTGGGCCCCGGCGGGTGGCCCTAACGGGTTCCTGTTTACCAAGGATGTCGGCGGTGCGGAGGTTTTCCGCCTGCACTATTTCGATGCGGACACGGGTGATGTTCGCATCTTGAGCGAAGAGGGCGGACGCGTCGAAGCCTATGGCTGGTCCGACGACGGATCGAAAATCATGTGGAGCACCACCACCACGGGCTCGCCGGTGCGCAAGACCTATCTGGCATCCAGCGACGCCATGGATGCACCCGAGACCGTGTTCGAGCGCGAAGGCCTTTGGGTCCCCGCAGCCTTGTCGCCGGACAATCAAACCCTGTTGATGTTCAATTACATTTCGCGCAACGACTCAACGCTTCACGCTCTCGACCTGGAGAGCGGCGCTCTGACCCAAATCAATCCGAGCGAGGACAAGATTTCCTATGGCGACGTGTTCTTCGCCAAGGACGGCCGCGCCCTCTACTACGTGTCCGACGAGGGCAGTGAGTTCCGGCGTCTGACGCGGTACGATCTGGGTGACGGCGAAAAGACGGTGCTCACGGAGAATATTCCGTGGGATGTGGAAGGTGTAGAACAGGCACCGGACGGACAGCACATTGCCTTCACGACCAATGAAGGGGGCCTGTCGAAACTGCATATCCGCCGCGTGCGCGGCTGGCGCGCCGTGTCGGGCCCGGACCTTGCGCCGGGTTTGATCTCTGGCCTGGAATTCAGCCCGGACAGTCGTAAGCTCGCCTTTACCCTGAACAGCGCGTCATCGCCCTCGGATGTCTATGTGTTCGATATCCGTCCTGGCTTGCTCACGCGCTGGACCAAAGCCGAAGTGGGTGGCCTGGATACGGATCGTTTCGTCAATCCGGACCTGGTCGCCTATCCGACCTTCGATGAGGTGGAGGGGGCTCCTCGCGAAATCCCGGCATTCCTGTTCAAACCGGAAGACGCAGATGGTCCGCTCCCGGTTTTGATCAGCATCCATGGTGGTCCGGAGTCCCAATACCGTCCGCGCTTTTCGTCCTTCACGCAATATCTGGTGAATGAGCTGGGCATGGCCGTGTTGGCGCCGAATGTGCGCGGATCTGCGGGGTATGGAAAAACCTATCTGCAACTCGACAATGGCATGTTGCGCGAAGACTCGGTCAAGGATATCGGGGCGGCGCTTGATTGGATTGCAACGCAGGACGATCTTGATGCGGATAATGTCATTGTCTATGGCGGCTCCTATGGTGGTTACATGGTGCTCGCATCGATGATGAAATACGACGATCGGCTCGCGGGTGGCGTGAATATTGTCGGTATTTCCAGCTTTGTGACCTTCCTGGAAAACACCAGCCCCTATCGGCAGGATTTGCGCCGGGCGGAGTATGGAGACGAACGCGATCCCGAGATGCGCGCCTTCCTGGAGGAGATCTCGCCACTGAACAATGCGGACAGAATTACCAAGCCGTTGTTCATCATTCAGGGTTTGAACGATCCGCGCGTGCCGGCTTCTGAAGCCGAGCAGATGCTCTCGGCTGTTCGCGCCAATGGCGGAACGGTGTGGTATCTGCTGGCCAAAGACGAAGGGCACGGATTCCGCAAAAAGGCGAACCGCGACTATATGGTCGAGACGGTGTCGCTGTTCCTCCGCGATGTTCTCGACCTGGATCAGGAATAACGGCGCGTTAAGCCACATCATCGGATAAGGCCTGCTTCCCGTGAAGCAGGCCTTATCTATCGCCGTATGATGGGACCGGTCTCAGTCTCATGCACGCCATCTTCTTTCGGGCGCGGATCTTCAGCGCCTAACCAAGTTTGCGGCCTACACTGATCTTCTTGGTGCTGTTACAGTAGGTGAAGATCTTCCAAATCTACGATCATGCACGATCCTCACATCGTGCCTTTGCTGAAGAGTTTTACAGGGCACGCCGCTGGGTTCTGCTTATGGTTGAGTTTATCGCGGAACCACTACAAGTATCTCTCCGATCTTGCGGCCCGCGGATGACTCGTATAGCCCTTGTGGACCGGGGGTATCGTGACCTCCCCAGGGAGGGCATGACATGATTGAAACCATTAAGTACATCGTTTACCGCACGCCTCTTTTGCAGCGCGTGATGTGGCCGAAATACCCTTATAAGATCAATCCTGGCCAGTTGAATGCGCTGATTAATTTGATTGACGCAACCCGATCCCAAAATGCTGCCATTATGGAAATTGGCGTTGCGCAGGGTGATACGTCAACCTTTTTGCTGGAGCATTTGAAGACCACCGGTGATTCTCGTCCCGTCTTCCTGCTCGATACATTTGATGGCTTTACGCAGGACAGTATCGACGTCGAGGTCAGTGACCGGCTGAAAGACGGTCGTCCGTATAAGTCCTTTCGGTATGGGGATGAACAGCTATTCGTCCAGGCGATCCGCCATGCCGGATATGAGAACTTCCGGATCTTTAAAGGCGATGCGTCCAAATTCGATTATGCTGGCATTGGCCCTATCGGTGCGGTGTTGCTTGACATTGATCTCTATGCGCCGACCCGCGACTGCCTTGCCGCCATCTGGCCGCACCTGGTGGATGGAGGTGGTATTGTCGTTGACGACTGCCAGCCGGACACGGCTTGGGATGGGTCTCTGCAAGCCGTTCAAGAATTTTCCGAGGAAAACGGCCTGGACCCCATCCGTGTGGGTCACAAGGGTTATCTCTTGAAAAAGCCATTGCAGACGAAGAACAACCCAGACTCAGGTTCCCTGGCACAGTTTGCATAGAGCAGCTGTGCCGATCCGACCACCAAGATCCTGATAATCCGTACCGTTACGGACCTGCCTTGATCGGTAGAATTTGCCTTGAACAAAATAGTTGAGGAGAGCCGTCAAGGACGGCCACTCCATTTCCCAGCTATTCTGATACGGGCAAACGCGGAACAAAAGCGGGTCCGGATCGTGTCATGGTGAGAGATATCATCAATCGACGACACTGACTTCCACACGTCGGTTCAAAGCCTTGCCATCCGCCGTGTCGTTAGAGGCTACCGGCACGGCTTCGCCGCGGCCCGCTGCTTCCAGCCGGTTACCGGCGATGGCCCGCTCGATCAGCCATGCGACCACAGCGTTCGCGCGCCGCGTGGACAGGTCCTCATTATAGCTGTCCGAGCCATCCGCATCTGTATGGCCTTCGATCAGGATACGCATCGTCGGGCGCGCTTCCAACGCTTCTTGCAATTGGGTCAACGCCGGAAGGGACACAGAGCGTGGCACGTCAGAGTTGTGATTGAACAAGATGCCGTAAATCTTGACTTCCCCCTCGGTATCGAGTGCGTCCAGGATAGGATTGGCTGGTACATCATCGTCGGCACAGGGAGTGGAGGAGGGGCCATCAACCCGGGGGCCACTCCAAATGCTGCGGCTGCGCTGGCGATAGCGGACCCCGCTCAGTGCGCCTTGGGAATCGATGGTGAGCAGTGCGGTGCCAGTGATCCCATCGTCTGAGCGCCACTGGGTCAGCGCCACGCCGTCTACGACAGAGCCGTCAATTGAGCCGAAGGAGTGCCCGCCATTGTCACTATAGCACCCTGTCACGCTCATGCCGGTTTGCGTCAAGTCGATTTGCGTGGCGCGCCCCGTGGCGAAAACACCGGAGAAGCGCTGCGACTCTTCTGGTGTCGTCATTCGTCCGTAGGCAACCATATCAGCAATATAGAGAAAGGGTGCATCCGCCGCCTGGGCGCCGTCCACTGTGAAGCGCAAGGAATGAACGGTGCCGCTGGGTGCAACCGGCACCAGGGTCGTGCCTGTGGCGTTGGCCTCAAATTCGGCCAGTCGTTGGAACGGTCCGCCACGCGGAGCAGAGGAGGCCTCGATCCGGACGGTTTTCGCCGACCCTCCGACAACGCCTCCCGGGCGCTCACCGGCGCCAGTGATGCCAACCGCCGTGAGCTGTGCTGGCGCCAGCAATTCGACCGTGAAGGTGTACGGAGCAGGGTTGCGTTTGGTGGCAATGCTCCAGAAGCTCGCGGCATCACCGTCGATCAGTGCCACAGCGTCGCGCGGCTTGTGAGATGCCTCCACCAGTACCGCTCCGCGGGCCAGCGTCAGCAGATTGACAGGGTCCTGTGATGGTGTGCTGTCTTCGGGGGTCTGTGCCACTGCCTGTCCCACCGATACCAGGACGCAGAGCACAGTCGCTGTGATCACGTTAGCAATCCACTTTGTCAGTGTCATGAGTTGTCTCTTCTCTGTGTCTCGGCGGTTTTGATTTGAATGCCTGCCTGCCTGCACCTTATCGGCCAGCCCACCCCTTATCGGATTGACATGGCCTTTTGGAAGGCGGGGCGCTCTGCGATACGGGCCACATAGCCTTTGAGATTGGCGAAGTCGTCCGGCACGCACCCCAGCAGATTACTCATGAATGTCGCGTGGCCCAGCATGATATCGGCGCCAGAGAAGTCACCGATCAGATAGTCTTTACCCGCCAAAGTTTCATCAACCGGAGCCAACGCCTTTGTCAGTAGGCGTTGCGCCTGGCCGAGGACGGCTTCATCCCGCCGGTCTTCTGGCAAGAGGATTGTCTGCACCACAATCGTATTCACCGGTGGCATCACCATGCCTTCACAGTAGTGGAACCATTGCAGGTAGGCTGGAAATTCTGGCGCGGACACGGCGGGCTTCAGGCCACCGTTTTTGTGGCGTTCCAGGACATAATCAATAATGGCACCGGACTCATACAGAATGACATCACCGTCTTCCAACACCGGGACACGCCCCAAAGGGTGGCGTGCGCGATGTTCATCGGATTTCAGGTCCTTGGGGTGAAAGGCCATGTGGTTCAGGTCATAGGGGAGGCCGAGTTCCTCAAGCAACCACACAATCCGTCCGGCTCGTGAGTTCGGCGCGAAATGAAGTTTGAGCATCCTGGAGTTCCTCTCTTAAAGTGACGGGTTGTTTCAGAGCCATCTGGCAGGCCGTATGCCATAGGCGAGGGTAAACCAGTTTAAGGACGGTGAGTACGTCTTCTGATCTCTGCGGCGATGAGCCAAAGCCGATCTTGTCCCCACACGGCGAGATCCGGTTCCCCATCTTGGCCGCTGAGGCGATAGCTGGGCACGCCCCAAAGCCCCATATCCTCGACCATTTCGGTCTGAAAGCCTTCGATCAAGGGCTTCCAGTCCTCGCCACCGATGATGGTGGACGCCTCGCCCCAATCGAGACCGGCGGCTTCGACGGCGCGGCGCATGCCTTTCTCCGTATGGAGCGCGATGCCTTCTGCGAAGGCGTGGCGCAGGAGTGAACTCATGAGGGCTTCGTCCTTGCCAAGCGACATGGCCCAAGGCAACAGGGAATAGGCCCGCCGGGTCGGCGTTCCGATCGGTGTCACAATCTTTCCGAAGGGGACGCCGAAATAGTCCGCCTCGCGTTTGGTGTCGAACAGGATGTAACGCCCTTTTGTCGGCGTTGCGGGCACACCGCGCATGATCATGGGGAGAACCGGCTTGTGACGAAATTGAATGCCACAGGCGTCCTTCATCGCAATTGTTCGATCAAAGATGATCGACGTGTAGGGCGAGTTGAGCGATGGAAAAAAGTCGAGCGTGAGATGACGGGCGTCTACACCATCGACATCAATACGTGGTCGGGGCACCAGGACGGGATTGTCCGGATCCTTGCAGAGGCCAAGGTCGCGCAACCGGTGTTCCAGATGAAATAATCGGTCCACGCCCCAATACCATTCCCCGCCATAGTAGAAACAGGCGCCCGAATAGTGGCCCAGATCCTTAAGGCGGGCCGAGCCTCGATCAAGCGCCGCTGCGGCCTCGGTTGGGTCCAGCATGCCTGTGCTCTGCGCCGCTAAGGCTTGGGTATCACCCGTCCAAAGCGCCTCACTGACCGCGTTGATCGCGTTTACGAAACCACTGGCGGATTGACCGGCCAGATGTTGGCAGGCCAGGAGTGTGAGATCGGTATCGGGAACTGGTCCTGCCGCGCTGGGGAAACGAAGATTCAGATAGGGCGCGATCAATCCCGCATCGCGCCTTGCCCATGTTACGAGTTTGTCCAGTTCCGGCTGATTGGCGCCACCCGTGGCGCGGACGAGATGGGGAACGATCTCAACGTCGTACCGTGCCGCGAATGCCGCCAGCACCTGTGCTGTCAGATGAGAGTAAGGGTCGTCCAGCTGGTGAAAATACTCAACTCTATGAGGGTGTCCGCGCCGGCGCCGTCTGTCTTCAAAGGTCTGACGGCTCCTTTCGATACGCTGCGTATCCGTCACATCGCCGAACCACCAAGATAGCGCGTAGCGGACCCAAAAGGGTGGGTCGATTGCAAAGGAGGAGTTCGGATTATCCCGGGGTTCAAGCATGGAGCGCGGCCTCTCGTCTCACACAGGATTATAATGGCTTTTGTAGTGACGCTTAGCTTAGACGCCTGTGTCCCAGGAGAAAAGACGCGGTATGGGGACACCGCTCAACCAAGCCAAAACAGCCGGTCCACGGGGAGCGGTGTCCACGGGGAGCGGTGTCCACGGGACTGCGCCCCACAAGGGGCGAGATATGTCCGGGCACGGGTCGCCAGGACCGGTGTGAGCCGGCCCTGCGACGCTGGCGTTATCAATGGGCAGCCGCCTTGACCGCAAGGCGGTGTGCATGGAGTAACGGCTCGGTGTACCCGCTCGGCTGGGCTTCCCCTTCGAACACAAGCGCGCGCGCTGTCTGATAGGCTACGGAGCTTTCAAAGTCTGGTGCCATGGGACGATAAGACGGATCCCCCGCATTTTGCTCATCGACCTTGACGGCCATACTCTGCAAGGCGGCTTCGGCCTGGTCTTTGGAGCAAATGCCGTGGCGCAGCCAATTCGCCATATGCTGAGAGGAGATACGCAAGGTCGCGCGATCCTCCATCAAGCCCACATCGTTGATGTCAGGCACTTTCGAACACCCCACGCCCTGGTCGATCCAGCGCACCACATATCCCAAAATGCCTTGCGCATTGTTCCGCAGTTCTTCGTCAATCTCGGCATCGGACCAGGTGGGCTGCCCCGCCAGGGGGAGTGTCAGAAGGCGGTCGAGGCCGGGAATGTCCACGCCGCCCTCCATAAGATCCGCCTGCACCCCTTTCACATCGATCAGGTGATAATGGATCGCGTGCAGAACAGCAGCCGTTGGGCTTGGCACCCAAGCGGTGCTGGCGCCGGATTTCGGGTGGCCGATCTTTTGGTCCATCATGTCGGCCATCTTGTCCGGTGCGGTCCACATGCCCTTGCCGATTTGAGCTTTTCCGGAGAACCCGCAATCAAGCCCGATCGCCACGTTGCGCGCCTCATAGGCGGTAATCCATGGCGTGCCCTTCATTTCATTCTTACGAATGACGGGGCCGGCCCGCATGGCGGTGTGAATTTCATCGCCGGTGCGATCAAGAAACCCAGTATTGATGAAGAAGATACGGTCTTTGACCGCGTGGATGCAGGCCGCGAGATTGGCCGAAGTGCGCCGCTCCTCATCCATCACGCCCACCTTAATGGTGTGACGGGCCAAGCCCAACAGATCTTCGATGGCATTGAAGAGATCATTGGTGAACGCACATTCAGCCGGCCCATGCATTTTGGGCTTCACAATGTAAATGGAGCCCGTTTGGGAATTGCGCCAGCGGCCATGTCCCCGCAGATCGTGCATGGCGATCAAGCTACTGACAATGCCGTCAAGGAGGCCTTCGGGCAGCTCTTCGCCGGCGGCGGAGAGGATCGCCGGTGTCGTCATCAGGTGTCCGACATTGCGCACGAGCAGAAGCGAGCGGCCCTTGAGTGTGACTGTGTTTCCGTGCGGATCATGATACGACCGGTCATCATCGAAGCCCCGGCGCACCGCCCGGCCGCCTTTCTGAAAGCTGGCTTCCAGATCACCGCGCATCAGACCAAGCCAATGTGTGTAGGCGAGTACCTTATCTTCTGAATCGACGGCCGCGACGGAGTCTTCCAAGTCGATGATCGTGGAGACGGCCGCCTCAATGAGCATGTCAGAGATACCGGCGCGATCATCCCGGCCGACGGGGTGGTTGCGATCGATCTTCACTTCGACATGCAGACCATGGTGTCGGAACAAAATAGCGCTTGGGGCGGAGGGATCACCACGATAGCCGGCAAAGACAGAAGGATCGGCCAGGGCAGGCCGCAAAGCGCCATTGACGACCGCGTAGTGTTCGACATCCGCATGCGTCCCTTGTGCGAGCGGCACGGCTTGATCCAGAAACTGCTTGGCCACCGTAATGACTTGCGCACCCCTTGCCGGGTCATAGCCTGGCTTCTCGTTGCCAGACCGGGCAATGGTATCAGTTCCATACAGAGCATCGTAAAGACTGCCCCAGCGGGCATTGGCCGCGTTCAAGGCATAGCGTGCATTGAGGACGGGAACGACGAGTTGGGGGCCGGCAAGGCGCGCCAACTCATCATCCACATTCTGTGTGGCAATTTTGAACGGCGAGGGTTCTGGCTCCAGATATCCGATCTCCGACAAGAACGCGATATAGGCGCCCTGGTCGAAGGAACCGCGTGGCTGGCTGTCGAACCAGGCGTCGATCTTGCGTTGCAGGTCTCCGCGGGCCGCGAGGAGGGCCCGGTTGCGTGCCGTAAACGTCTGAAAGATGGAGGCCGCACCGGTCCAAAACCGATCTGGGTCCAGTCCAAGGCCGGCCAGTGCCTCGTTTTCGATGAACGATGCCAGTTCATCCGCAACCTTCAATCCGTGTCGTTCGGTATAGCCCGGCATATGCACGCCCGTCCTTTGTCGTTTCCTGTAACAAGGTGTCCGCCGGCCCGACCGCGTCGCGGTGGAGCCGGCGGACGACCACCCTTCTTTTAGTACCCGATCACACCCACAAGTGCATGATCGTTCTATTCAAACTGGTTCATGGTGTTGTGTTTCCCGCCGGCCTTCAGGGCGCCTTCGCCGGAGAAATACTCCTTATGGTCATCGCCCAAATCCGATCCGGCCATGTTCTGGTGCCGGACGCAGGCAATACCTTGGCGAATTTCTTCACGCTGAACATTCTTTACATAACCCAGCATCGCGTCGTCACCAAAGTACCGCTTTGCCAGGTTATCCGTTGACAAGGCCGCCGTATGATAGGTCGGCAGTGTGATCAGGTGATGGAAGATGCCGGCGCGCCGCGACCCTTCCGATTGGAAGTTTTGAATGCGCCAATCCGCTTCAACACCCAGTTCAGAATAATCATAGTCCGCACTCATCAGGTTGTCCCGCTCATACATGGAGACATCCCGGCCCGCGGCCTTCCAGGCATCAAACACTTGCTGACGGAAATTCAGCGTCCAATTGAACGACGGCGAGTTGTTGTACACCAGCTTGGCATTGGGGACGGCCTCACGAATACGGTCCACCAGGCTCGCAATCTGATCCACATGCGGCTTTTCGGTCTCGATCCACAGCAGATCCGCACCATTTTGAAGAGACGTGATGCAGTCCAGAACCACGCGATCCGCGCCTGTGCCTTGGCGGAATTGGAACAGGTTCGACCGCAAGCGCTTTGGTCGCATAAATTGCCCGTTGCGATTGATAAGGACGTCACCATTTGCGGTGTCGGCCGGTGAGACGACATCGCAATCCAAAAAGGCATTGTACTGATCGCCGAGATCGCCCGGTGTATCGGTCAGCGCAATCTGTTTTGTCAGCCCCGCGCCAAGGGAGTCCGTGCGCGCCACGATGACCCCGTTTTCAATGCCCAGTTCCAGGAAGGCATAGCGGCAGGCCCGGATCTTGGCGATGAAATCCGCATGGGGAACGGTGACTTTGCCGTCTTGGTGGCCGCACTGTTTTTCGTCCGACACCTGGTTTTCGATTTGAAGCGCGCAGGCGCCGGCTTCGATCATTTTCTTGGCGAGCAGATAGGTCGCTTCTTCATTGCCAAAGCCCGCATCAATATCCGCAATGATGGGAACAACATGTGTTTGATAGGTGTCGATAGCGTGCTGGATTTCGCGCTCCCGGGCGGCGTTGTTCGCGGCGCGGGCCTCGTCCAAATCCCGGAACATCATCCCCAGTTCCCGGGCGTCAGCTTGACGGAGAAATGTGTACAGCTCCTCAATCAGGCTTGGGACCGTCGTCTTTTCATGCATGGATTGATCCGGAAGCGGCCCAAATTCGGATCGCATCGCGGCCACCATCCAACCTGACAGATAGAGATATTTCCCCTTCAGAGACTGAAAGTGCTTTTTGATGGAGATGATTTTTTGCTGGCCGATAAAACCATGCCAGCAGCCCAGCGACTGAGTGTAGTTCGCCGGATTGGCGTCATAGGCGGCCATGTCGGCGCGCATGATATCGGCAGTATACTGCGCAATGTCGAGGCCGGTCCGGAACCGATTTTGGACGCGCATCCGAGCGACGAAATCGGCATTGATGTCGCGCCATCCGTCGCCCTGGCTCCGGATCACGTCACTCACTTGATCGACATACTTCTGATAGACCATTCTCAGGGACCCCGTTTAGTTGAGGCGCCAAATCCATGGTCGCCCCCCAAAAGTTCAGTTCGTTCCAGCCCATGATGGTGTGGCTCAGAACGGCGTCTGTGCACCCTTGGCGATGTAAAGCAGTAAACAATTACAAAAATCTGTTGTAAGATTGTGCAGTTTTGTCAATTCGTGAGGCGGGTTGCGTGGCGCGTAAGAAGAGTATTTATGTGGGACCGAAACTCCGGCGACTGCGCAGTGAACTGGGGCTGACCCAGGCGGCGATGGCGCAGGATCTGGCAGTGTCTCCCTCCTATATTGCGCTGATTGAGCGCAATCAGCGGCCTGTGACGGCGGATTTGCTGTTGCGGCTGGGCAAGACCTATCGCCTGGATATTGGAAGTCTCGCCGGTGACGAAGACGGCGAAGTGGCTGCCCGGTTGCGGTCGACCCTGCGGGATCCGCTTTTCTCGGGTCTGGGTCTGACGGATATGGAGATCGAGGATCTCAGCAATAATTTCCCCGAAGCGGCCGAAGCCATTCTACGCGTCTATACGGCTTATCATGAGGGGCAACTGGCGCTCGCGGACAAGGGGGGCCATGAAAGCGCTCAATCCGACCCTGTCGCAGAGACGCGCCGGTTTCTCTCCGCCCGCCGCAATTCGTTTCCGGTTCTGGATGACGCATGTGAACTCCTGGCCAAGACAGTGGGGGGACCGGAGGGGTTCATCAACCATCTCGCAGGCCATGGCCTTAAGGTCCGGCAGCTGCCTGGCAGTGTGATGGGAGGATCAGCACGGCGATTTGATTTCCATCGAAAACAAGTTCTGCTTAATGAAAGTCTGAGCAGAGAGCGGTTTGATTTTCAACTGGCGCTTCAGATTGCCTATCTAGAGTTTGGCGATGTTATCTCCGAGCTTCTCAATGAAGGCCGGTTTGAAACCGAAAACGCAAAGCGATTGGCACGCCGAGAGTTGGGAAATTATGGGGCAGGCGCCCTTTTGATGCCCTATCGCCCCTTTCTAAAGGTGGCAAAGGCCAAGCGATATGACCTGGAGGCCCTGTCCCGCCAGTTTCACACCAGTTTTGAACAGGTGGCGCATCGTCTCACGACGCTTCAAAAACCGGGGCAGGAAGGTATTCCTTTCTTCTTCATCCGGGTCGATGCTGCGGGGAATGTGTCTAAGCGGCTGGACGGCGCTGGCCTTCCCTTTGTGCGCCATGGCGGCTCCTGTTCTTTATGGTCTTTGCATCATGCGTTCCGCACACCGCATAAAATTCTGACGCAATGGGTTGAAATCCCCGATGGGCAGCGGTTCTTTTGTATTGCGCGCACGGTCACCCATGGCGGCGGTGCCTACAATGCGCCAAGCGTGGACCGCGCCATTGTGTTGGGGTGTGCGGAGACCTACGCCCAAGATCTCATCTATGCCCAGGGTCGGGATCTGTCCTCAGAGCGCCCGACCCCTATTGGCGTCAGTTGTCGGTTGTGTCACAGAGCCGATTGTCTAGCGCGGGCAGAGCCGCCGATTGGCCGGACGCTGCTGGCCGACGATATTCGCCGCACCATTGCACCCTATGGGCTGACAGACCACTAGAGCCGTTTCAATGAAAACCAGATCATTGAAACGGCTCTCGGTCTTTGGTTTGGCGCGCTTTCCGGGCGGAAAACCGCGCACACTTTTCCTGAAAGCGCTCTAGGGCTCGAGAGGCGAGTTCGCAAACCGTGCGGGCGCGTGCGTCCTGAGGCACATTCTGCAGCGGACCTGAGTGTGTATCTTTGATCCGCCTGCTCGTTGACCTCTCAGCCAATCGGAGCCTTTCATGCGCCAGCAGTATCACTTTCGGCCAAGCCAAGACGGCTTCTATGCGTGGGATGTGCACGGATTGATTGCGTTGTCCTCAAGCCTACCGGTCCTGGAGTGGCCTCTGAATACAATCGCGGAGCTTGATGAGCCTGGTCTGAGCCCCGATTGGTCCCTTGTTTGAATGGAGAGTCCGAAGCTTGAGAGGAGCGACGGACAGTGAAGAAGTCACGATTTTCCGAAGAACAGATCATTGCGATTTTGGCTGAGCAGGGTGAGGCGGGTGAGCAAACGATCCAGTGAATCGTTTGCCCGCCGAACGGTCTGGCTACGGCTGAGGTCTGCCGTAAGCACGGGGTGAGCTCTGCGACCTTCTACAAATGGAAAGCCAAATTCGGCGGCATGGACGTTTCGGATGCGCGCAAGCTGAAGACGCTGGAGGGCGAGAACGCCCGTCTGAAGAAGCTGCTTGCAGACGCCATGCTCGATAATGCGGTCTTGAAAGACCTCCTGGGAAAGAACTGACGGCACCACGAGCACGGCGGGCTGCGGCGCTGAAGGCGATGTCGGTGCATGACATCTCTCAGGCCCGCGCCTGCCGGCTGGTCGGTGTCGATCCCAAGACGGTGCGCCGGACGTCTGTGCCCGATTGCCCGGAGATCCGGCAGAGAATGCGCGAGATCGCTGCGGAGCGACGGCGGTTCGGCTATCGGCGGATCGGGCTCATGCTGGCCCGCGAAGGCATCACGATGAATCATAAGAAGCTGAGACGTCTGTATCGAGAGGAAGGGCTTGCGGTGAAGCGCAGGCGTGGCCGCAAGCGGGCCATGGGCACGCGCAAGCCTCTGCCCGTGCCGGACGGCCCCGGTGAGCGTTGGAGCCTCGACTTTCTGTCGGACGTGTTCGGACCAGGCCGCCGGTTCCGCATCCTGGCCGTCATCGACGATGTCACCAAGGAGTGTCTGGCGCTCGTGGCCGATACGTCGATCTCCGGAGCCAGAGTGGCGCGCGAACTCGATGCGGTCATGCGGCTCTACGGCAAGCCGGGGACCATTGTCAGCGACAATGGGAGCGAGCTGACCAGCCGGGCCATACTCACTTGGCAGAACGGCACAGGCGTGAACTGGCACTACATCGCGCCGGGCAAGCCGACACAGAACGCCTTCATCGAGAGCTTCAATGCCCGGCTGCGCGATGAGCTGCTGAACGAGGAAGCGTTCGATACGCTCGGCGATGCCCGCCGCAAGCTCGCCCGCTGGCGCTACGACTACAACGTCGTCAGGCCGCACTCGGCCTTAGGCGGACGGACACCACTCGAAGCCCGACGGGCGTTCGACACCGACAAGATCAGCGATGGGCAGGAGGCGCGCCTCCTGCCCATCGCAAACCCAGCCGACATCGGCTACAAACCCAAAGGACTCTCCTTATGATCACGGGAGCCATAGGGCTCAGACCAC
>CAYUYV010000097.1:0-5755 GCA_964449455.1 uncultured Alphaproteobacteria bacterium
CCCAGGACCTCCAAGCCCAGGACCTCCAAGCCCTGGCCCGTCAAAGCACGTGGGAGGACGAGGCACTCACCGACGCCTTTGGCATCGGCCCGGAAGGCGTGTTCTTCGTTCCCGTGTAAACGGGAAAGCCCAGGGTCGGGCGCGCTCAGTCACGCTCGACCCGAAGTCTCGCTATCCGATTGCGCGACAAGGGCCGCCCTCCGGACCAGCTGCGTGACGCAAGCCGCCGTTGGGGTGGGATAGCCGGCGCGCGCACAGGCCGTCCCTGTGGCCTCATCAAGCACATCGCCCACCACAGAGTCGTGGACAAGGCGGCGGGCCGCAGCATCCCGGTTTAAGTGGGTGACGTGAGAGCGGATCCCCAGGCCCTGAGGACATCCTCGACCGCGAGGGGCGAGACCTGGGGACGTTGGCTGGCGAGCTCCAGAAGAGACAGGGCCGAAGAGCGAAATTCTAAGAGCAATCTAACAGGCTGAAATATTGAATTTTTTTGGTCGGGGCGGCGTGATTCGAACACGCGACCCTCTGGTCCCAAACCAGATGCGCTACCAGGCTGCGCTACGCCCCGACACGGCGTGAGGCCGCAAGCCCCACGCGAAATGGGTGAATAGCAGGTTCGGCCACGCCTGTTCAAGACTTGGCAGGCCTCAAGCCTTAACCTCCCCTTCCGGACCGGGTCGGCCCTCGCTAGGCTTGACTGGAGTGATTCCGCACGGGCCGCAGCCTTAGGACGGCTGCCCCCGAGCCTGCCGATGGGAAACCAACTGCCATGCTGAGCCAGAATGCCGGATCACGCACCACCGGCGGGCCGTCCGAACTCGAGCAATTCATGCTCAACGGCTTTAAATGGGCCGCCCTGGGACTGACAGGCCTCTTTGCCACCGGCGTGCTCGCCATGGTGCTCAGTATGGTCTCTGCGGCCCTTGATGCGGCCCTCGCCCCCGCCCCGCAACCACCTGCGCCAGAAAGCCGGCCGCTGGAGCGCTATCTGGAAAACCCGCCCCAGCCCGAAGATGCCGCCAGCCTGCCCGACCTGCCCCGCCCCGTCTTCACCTCCATGCCGGAAGCGACGCGAAAGAGTGCGTACCAGTCTCTTTACAACCGAATTCTGGAAACGGGCAAAGCCTACGACATTGTCGAGAACGAGGATCAGCTCATCACGCTTGTGAATGGCGCCATCACCGAGCTGGACAGCGCCAATCACCCGGTCAAGGGCACTTACGCCTATGTTTATCTGGCTGAGCTGACCCAGCTCGCCGAAGAACTGGGCGTCCGGGTCAAAACCGAGGACCCGCAGGTACCGGACTGGATGTCCCTGGAGACCCTGGCCCAGGGGCTCGCCGATGATCTCCGGGATGTGCGGGACGAGCGCACCCAGGCCGGCATTACACTGACCGCCCAACCGGCCGCGCCGGATCCGGGCCTCAGCTTCGCGGATCAGGTCTATATCACCTTGCTGCTGCTCGTGGGCCTGATGCTGTCGGCGGGGCTGTGGGGTCTGCTGACCTTTGTGGCCCAGGGCAAGACCTATTGGATCGTGATGCCGAAATAGGGCGTCGCGCCTTGAGAACGCGCTCTCACATGTGCTGAATGCTCTGTTCGGGGTGATCAGGAGACGCATCTTCGCCCTTGATCCTCTGGCGCACCAATGCGGCCATGTCCGCGACCACGCCATCCCAGTCGCCGCGGGTATGCTGACGGAAGAGGCGCATGGAGGGGTACCAGGGCGTGTCCGGGCGATCCAACAGCCAGCGCCAGTCCGGCACCTTCCGCAGGGCCACGAAAACCGGCACTCCCATGGCCCCGGCCAGATGCGCCATCGCCGTGTCGGTCGTGACCACCAGATCCAGCATGGTCAGCACCGCGGCTGTGTCCCGGAAGGCGTCGACGCCCGCGTCAAAGTCCGGCCCCAGGGTCTGCACGGCCATGCCCTTGGGCAAATTCTCAAGCTGCTCAGCCCCGAAATTCTTCTGTAGACTGATAAGGCGCACACCCTCTATGGCGCCTAGAGGCGCGAATTGCGCGAGGGGCACGGAGCGCTCCCCATCCATGGCATGGTTCGGATTGCCCTGCCAGGTGATGCCGATCTTGAAACCGTCCCAGTCCAGCCGCTTGCGCCAGCGGGCCAGCGTCTCCTCATCCGCCTCGATATAGGGGCCCGACCAGGGAATAGTGTCCGCCCGCGTGCCCATGGCCCAGGGCAGACTCATCAGGGGGCAGAGATAATCCACTTTGTCCGAGGACAAAATCTCCTCGCGCAGCTCCGCACGACCGGCCACCTTGCGCAAGATATGATGCAGTGCGCTGGGCACCTGGAACAGCACCCGCGCGCCGCGATCCGCCAGCAGATCAAGATAGCGGGCGAACTGGATGGTATCGCCCCGGCCCTGTTCAGCGAGCACCAGGAGGGTCTTGCCTGCAAGATCCTGCCCCTGCCAGTCCGGCCACGGATGGTGCTGGCCCGCATGGTCGGGGCGCGCCCGCGCTTCGTAATCGGCCAGGCCGCGCTCGAAATCCCCCAAAAGCAGGCGCACAAGGCCCCGATAGACCTTGGCATCGCTCAAACGCGGCGCCGCGGCCTCGGCCCGGTCGAAGGCGGCGAGGCCCTCCTCGAAGCGCTCCAGTGCGACAAGCACATTGCCCCGGTTCACATGGGCCGCCGCGAAACCCGGTTTCAGGGCTGTCGCCTGATTATAAGCGGCAAGGGCTTCCTCCAGCCGGCCCAGGCGTTTCAGCACAATGCCTTTATTGGCGTGGGCCTCGGCCAGTTTCGGCGCCAAGGCAATGACGGCGTCAAAGGCGCCCAAAGCCTCCTCATCCTGCTTGGTGGAGAGAAACACGAGGCCCCGATTCCCAAGCGCCGCCACAAAGCGCGGATCAATCCGCACCGCCTCGTCAAAAGCGGCCAGCGCCTCGTCCATCCGTCCCAGGGCCTTCAGGCTTTCGCCGCGCCGATTGTGCAGGCGGGAGGCGCCGGGACAGGCCGCGAGCCCTTCGTCCAAGGCGGCCAACGCCTCACCATGGCGGGCCTGGTCCTGGAGGACCGCGGCGCGCAGGATATGGGCCATCTCA
This sequence comes from uncultured Alphaproteobacteria bacterium, assembly GCA_964449455.1. Taxonomy (GTDB): domain Bacteria; phylum Pseudomonadota; class Alphaproteobacteria; order JAJFIK01; family JAJFIK01; genus CAYUYV01. The sequence continues at coordinate 3,073 of CAYUYV010000097.1, forward strand.
TGCCCGCGATCCACGGCCAGGGCCTCGCCCGCCGCCGCCAAAGCCTCGCCAGCATGCCCAAGATCCTTGAGCAGCAGGGCTTTGTTGGTCCATGTGGGGGCATCTTTGGGCCGCAAGGCGAGTGCCGCGCCATAACTGGCCAGGGCATCGATCCGCCGGCCCTGTTTCTGGAGCACCGCGCCGCGCCCGGCGAAAGCGGCGGCCAGGGCCGGCACGAGGGCCAGAGCCCGGTCAAATGTGGCAAGCGCCCCTGCGAGATCGCCGGCGCCGTGCAGGCGCTCGCCCTCGCGAACAAGCGCGGCCGCGTCGGATTGAGCCGGTGTGTGAGGAGCCGGAGCGGCGCCGGTCGACATGGGGCAGACCTCGTGTTCGTGGCGCCCCAGTTTTGGGCCAGGTCGGGGCTCATGCCAAGGATGGCATGGGCCGACGCAGGATGGACAGGGAGTGCCATGACGAGGGATGGGCGGAGGACGGACGGCGTGCTGATCCCGGTCTCGCCGGGGGAGTTGATTGACAAGCTGACGATCCTGGAGATCAAGCGGGCCCGGATTACCGATGCCACGGCCCTCGCCCATGTGGCCCATGAACACGCGCTCCTAACCCGTGCCCTCGGCAGCCTCGCCCCCCTGCCCCCGGCTGTCGCCGCCTTGAAAGACTGCCTGCGCGCCGTCAATGGCCGCCTGTGGGACATTGAGGACGCCGTTCGCGCCCATGAGGCCCGCCAGGACTTCGGCGACACGTTCATCGACCTCGCCCGCAGCGTCTATCAGACCAATGATGAACGCTGCGCCGTAAAGCACGAAATCAACCGCGTGATGGGCTCCACGATTGTTGAGGTGAAGTCCTATGGCGTCCCCGAGGCGCCGCGCTAACCCGGTCCCGTGACACAGAATGGCCCGTGACACAGAATGGCCCGTGACACAGAATGGCCCGTGGCACAGGCGAGGACCTGAAGAGCAGTTTGGTTGTGCCAGGGGCGGCGTGTGAACACCCCGCCCCTTTCCGTGACGCCCCTTGGATCACTCCACATCATTTCCAGGCACGCCCACAGGTGGAAGGGGTTTTGGCACCAGGGCGGGGATAGGGTCGGATGTGATCTTGTCGGCCAGATAGGTCAGCGCGGCGTCGAGTTGGGCGTCGGAGCCGTTGAAGGTGGCGCGGGGGGTGTTCACGACCTCCATGTCGGGGGAGACGCCGTAGCCTTCGACGAGCCAACGGCCGTCCATGGTGAATTGGGGATATTCGGCGATGCGAGCTATGCCTTGGTCGACGAGCGGCGTGCGGCTTGACAGCCAGATGCCGGCGCCGGCCGTCCGTGTGCCGATGAGCGGCCCGAGATCGAGAGCCTTCACGCCGGCCGAGAAGGTCTCCCCATCCGAATAGGTGGTCTCGTCGATCAGAACGGCGAGGTGGCCCCGGAAGGCCTGCTGCATATTGGTGTAAGGATCACCGCCCACTGGCGAGGTCCAGAATGCCCAGGCCTTGCGCAGGAGCTGGGTCAGCAGGATACTGTCGATATTGCCGCCAAAATTGCTCCGCACATCAATGATGAGGCCGTCCTTGTCGAAATGCTCGAAGAAGTCCCGGGCAAAACTGGCAAGGTCCCGGCCACCCATGGCCCGCAAATGGAGGTAGCCGACCGAGCCCCTGGAGGCCTTGGCCACCCGCTGACGGTTCTCCTCCACCCAATGGCGATACCGCAAGGGGAACAAGGCGCGCGTGGATGTCGGCTCGACAATGGCGCTCAGCGCCTCCCCGTCCCGCTCTAGGTCAAGGCGCACCCGCTGGCGGGCCTTGTTGAGCAGAGCCATGGCGAGGTCCGCTTCACTGCCCACGGACCGTCCGTCAACGGCTGTGAGCACATCACCGACGCGGACATCCACATCGGCACCGGCAAGGGGGCCGAGCTGGCCCGGCAGATCCTTCTCACCGCCATAGATGAGAGTGATCTCAAGGCCCTTCGCGTGCGGCTTGACCTCCGCGCCAAGGGCGGCGCCTGAGGGATTGTCTTCATCTTCAGGCTCATCGCCGGAGCGGACCTGGCTGTGCAGGATGCTCAGCTCCGCAACCATCCGCCCAAGGAGATCATCGAGTTCGTCCCGGTGGCCGAGCCGGCCCGCAAAGGGCAGATATTGGTCGCGCACCGCGTCCCAGTCGAGCCCACGCAGCTTGGGGTCATAGGCGAAGTCCCGGTGCATGCGCCAGGCGTCGAGGAGCATCTGGCGCCATTCCGCGCGGGGATTGACCTCGATACGCCAATTGTCCACGCGCAGGGCCGCGTCCTTGGTATCGCTCGGCGCCTTGGCGCCCGCGGGCACGAGAGCAAGCCTCGAACTCTCTCCTCGTCCTGTCAGCAGGAAGATGGTCTTGCCATCCGCCGACAGATCGAAGCTGCGTACACCCTTTTCAAAGGTCTCCCGGACCGGGTCCACCGCATCAATGGCGATGCTGTCCAGGTGCAGGCCTTTGTCGCCGCGGACCAGAACATAAAGGAACCCCTCATTTGCCTTCAGCGCCAGATATGTGTCCGCATCGCCCGGCACGGCCCAGAGGCGATCCGCGAGGCCGTCAAAGACAATCTCTGTGTCCTTGCCATCCTCTTCTCCATCGGCTCCGTCTTGATCGCCCTCGCCTGCGTCTTCCTCACCGTCCGTGTTGCCCTCTTTTTCAGCCTTGCCGTCTT
>CAYUYV010000097.1:5855-18864 GCA_964449455.1 uncultured Alphaproteobacteria bacterium
TTTATCGGAGCCGGCCTCGGAATCATTCTCGTCCGTTTCGTCCTTTTCCTTTTCTTCTGCTTTGGCGGCGACCTGGAGTTCATCTTCAGGGCGGAAGGGGAAGTCGGCGTTCGGATCAAGCTGAAGGGCGAAGATCTCGCCGCGCTTGTCAAAGCTCGTGCCCATGCTCCGGTCCCCCCAGGGCGATCTGGGATTGGGACGGAAATTCCGATCTGAGAGGAAATAGAGCCAGCCACCATCGGCCGAGAAAGCCGGGGCGAAGGAGCGGTATTTGCCGCGGGTCACCACATGGCGTTTGCCGGTTTCAAAATCGCGGATCACCACGCGGCGGATCGCCCGCCGGTCTTGCGTGTGATAGGCCACATAGCGCCCGCCCGGCGACCAGGAAAAATTGCCGAAATCCTGATCGTCATTGCTCTCGGTCTTTTCCAAAAGCGCAGGGGTCATGGTCTTCAGGTCGAGGGACCAAAGCTCACCGCGTTTGTTGTCATAGAGCAGGCGCGAGCCGTCCGGTGCCGGATGAAGGCTCCAAATATGGGCCTGATTGCCTTTCGTGAGCTGCTCGGGCGCCCCGCGTCCATCAGCGGGAAAGCGCCAGATCTCGCCAAATTCATTCTGGTCCAGGATGACATAGACCCACGTGCCTTCCGCGCCGACCACGGCGCTGCGCGCCCGTGCCGTCGCCGGAACTGCAAGGTCCACGCGCCGACGCTTGCCGGCCCGGGCCACGGTGATTTGGCCGCGCGCGGTGATGGCAACGGCTTTGCCTTCCGCGCCCATACCGACACTGGTGAGATAATCAAGGGAGTCCGTGAGCCAGCGCTTGCGGGTTTGTTCCCGGTCGGAAACCAACGTGACCGCGGCCTTGGACTCCGTTCCCGCAGTGAGGTCGTAGGCATAAAGATCCGCCCCCCGCTGATAGACAACGACCCCCTTGTCCATTTTTGGTGTGCGCAGCTGCCAGCCCTTGAACGTGGTGTGCCGGCGCACATCCGTGCCGTCAAATGCCATGGACCAGATATTGTCGTTTCCACCCTGATCGCTCAGGAAGACGATCCGCTCCTGCCAGACCATAGGATGGCGAATGGGCGCGCCGAAATCCGGCGCCAGGCGGACGGCTTCCTCCGTCCCCGTCAGGTCGGCCCGCCAGAGCTGGGCCATGCCCCCGCCCCGATAGATCTTCACATTGTCGCCAAACCGATCGAGACCGGCCCTGGTAAAGAACAGGGTCCTGCCATCGGCACTGAAAGTGGCGTCATTGGCACCTTCAAATGGCAGGGTCTCCACGGCAAGGCTCACAGGATCCACCGTGCGCAGAATGACCGGATTGGCGCCGATCCGGCTGGCGGAGGCGTAAAGCACTTTTCCATCCGGGGTCCATCCCCGCATTTGCGTGCCACTTTCAAAGGTGAGACGACGGGGCGCACCGCCCATGGCCGGCATCACATAAATCTCGGTGCCGCCATCATAAGTCGCGTTGAAGGCGATCTGGCTGCCATCGGGCGAAAGGGCCGGCGCGGTCTCAAGCTCCGGATGCGTGGTCAGGCGCACGGCCTGCCCGCCCCAGCCCGCGCGCCACAGATCCCCCTCGCTCGCGAAGATCAGTGTCTCGCCGCGCAAGGTCGGAGTGCGATAGTAGCCCAGCTCACCGGCTAACGCCGCCGGAAGCGTCATTGACGCGGCGATGCAGACGCCGGCCAAACCGGTAAGACAGTGGAGAAGGCGCGCTTTTTTCATGATCCCAGCCCCTTGAATAACACTTCTGTCAAGCTACCGGCTGACCGTCAGCGATGCAAAGGAAGCCAACGATCTGGCCAACAAAGGAACGGGTCCGTTTTGTTGGGGCCATGGCCGAACCGTGCCCTTCTGCAAGGAGGCTGTCTGTCCGAAGGCTCCTTACCGCCGCAACGTGGTCCGCATGCGGTTGAGGTCCTCGCCCCATGCCGGACACGGGCCCGTGAGCGGAACATGTCCGCCAAACACTTGTTTTCATGACACAAAACGCAAATAGCAAATCTTGCTTTACAGGACTGATATTCATCCTATGTTTTAGCGCGGGAGCGAGCGGCAGCGCGGGCGAGACCATCAGGGCTCCGCGCCGCGGCCGGGATGTGGGGCAGTGAAACCAGGAAAGGTCAGTAGACCATGAAAGAGTTGAAACGCGTATCTCCCCTCATTGTCGGTGGTCTCATTGTCGCCAGCCTGACGATGACGGCACCGTCAGCACAAGCCAATGAGTTTGAACCGTATGTGAGCCTCAGCGGCGGCGTCAGCTTTCTGCGGGATTCGGACAATAGTGGCGCCTTTGTGGGCGATTTCACGACCGGCGAAGGCACGACGATCCCGGCCGGGACGGTCCTGCCCAATGGCACGGGGGTCGGCTGGAACACGGAATTTGACGCGGGCTTTGCCTTGTCCGGCGCCGCCGGCGTTACCTTCCTCAATGCGTTCCGCGGCGAACTCGAAATCGCCTATCAAAGCAATGATGTGGACACGCATACGGATGTCGTCGCGGGGGGCATTGCCCTCGGCGGTGCGGATGCCGGCGTGCTGATCACCGGATCACCGGCCCTTGGGGTCACCACGGCCGATCTCGTTGCGGATGGTCGGGGTTCGGTCGAGACCCTGTTCGTGATGGCCAACGCCTATTACGACTTCGGTGATCCGAACTGGTATGTTCGGCCTTATGTGGGCGGCGGCCTGGGCATCGGCATTGTGGATGTGGATTACAGCCCGTCAGGCGTAACCATCATTGATGACGATCAGACAACCTTTGCCTATCAGGCCATGGCCGGGCTGTCGGCGGCGGTTCTGCCCAATCTCGATGTGTTCGGAGGATACCGCTTCCGTGGTACCAGCGATGTCGAAACCGATGTCAGCCTGTTCAATGCCACGCTCGACATTGAGAACCAGGCTCACATTCTGGAAGCCGGGATCCGGTTCAAATTCAACTGAGATTTCGTCTAAGGCCGGCGGCCGGGCTGCGGGGTTACACCGCCCCGGCCACCCTGCAGAGGTTCGTCTCCCCCCGAACCTTTCCAATTTCTCATGACCAAGTGGTCTGGCTCTTCAGCTTTATTGCCGCAGTGAAGTGACTATGATGCGAGCGCAAACGCGAGATGGCGGGGTTGGCGCGCGCAGAGGTCCTGGGCGGTTAGGGCGGAGAGTATTGGGTTGGCCACGTGGAAGATCAGTATCTCAAGGATTGCCGAGCGGCTGATTATCCTGCTGCTCGTGTGCGCCCTTTATGTGCCCGCCAGCGTTCCCTTCGCCCAGGGACCGGAGAATGGCACCCTCGTTCTGTGCACTTCTGACGGCTTCAAGGTCACGCCTTTTCCTGGCAGCCACAGGCTCCCTTCCAAAAAAGGCGCGCCCGAAGCGCCGGACATGCCTGAGCGCTGTCCCGCCTGCCTGACATGCTGTGGGGCGAGTTCCGGGGTCGCGCCGCCATGCGATATGGGCACGGCGACGATCTCCACGCTGGCAAAGGTCGTGGCCGTCTGTGCGCCATGGCCAGAGCCGACCATCAGGCGCATCTGCCCACGGCAGCCCTCCCGGGCACCGCCACCTGCATTCGTCTGACCCCGTACAATCCGACTTCAGCGCTTCAATCAAGGGGAAGACCCATGCGCACACTGATTCTCGGTGCGGCCTTTGCCGCCATCGCAACCCAAAGCCTTGCTGACCACCCCACAGCCACGATTGCCAAAGACCATGCGCCCATCGGCGTTATGGGCGATCACATGCATAAAAAGGGTGAGTTCATGTTCTCCTACCGCTTCATGCGGATGGATATGGAGGGCTCGCGCATTGGCACCGATGACGTCTCGCCGGAGACCATCGTAACCACAGTGCCGAACCGCTTTTTCGGCCTGCCCATGCAGCCGCCCACCTTGCGCGTCGTGCCGCTCCAGATGACCATGGACATGCATATGCTGGGGGCTATGTATGCGCCCACGGACTGGCTGACGCTGATGGTCATGGGCAACCTCGTTGATCTGGGAATGGACCACATTACCTTCCAAGGTCCCATGGGCACTGATGTGCTCGGTGAGTTCCGCACAGAGACCTTCGGCTTCGGCGACACCATGATCTCGGGCCTTGTGAAAGTATTCGAGCGGGAGATCGCCGGCATCAAGCACCACGCCCACCTGAATGTGGGCCTGTCCATCCCGACCGGCTCCATCACGGAAACGGACCAGATCCTGACGCCAACAGGCGCCACGCCTTCGCCGCGCCTGCCCTATCCCATGCAGCTGGGCTCGGGCACCGTCGATTTCCAGCCGGGCGTCACCTATACGGGCGCGACGGATCTTTTCAGCTGGGGCGGTCAGTACCGGGCCACCATCCGCGCGGGCGACAATGACGAGGGCTACAGCCTTGGCGATCGCCATGAGGTGACCGCCTGGGGCCTGTGGGGCCCGATGCCCTGGTTCGCCCTGTCGGGACGGGCCGCCTTCCGCACCCAGGACTCCATAGACGGCATCGACCCGACCATCGTCGCACCAGTCCAGACGGCTGACCCGGATTTTCAGGGTGGGGAGCGCCTTGACCTTGGCATCGGCGTCAATCTCGCCGGCCAATCCGGGGTCATTGCCGGTCACCGCCTCGCCGTCGAATTCCTGGTGCCAGTCTATCAGGACCTGAATGGGCCCCAGCTTGAGACGGACTGGACACTGACAGTCGGCTGGCAGAAGTCCTTCTGAGGTTGGACGGCTTTTCTGGAAGGCCGGCCGCTCAGTGCCGGCCTGCACTTGTGAGAGGGGTCTTGCCCCGTCCTATGAGCACATGTCTCGCGGACGCAGACGTGGACTCCGACGCGGTCAGTGTACCGCTGGATCATCCCCGTCATCGGTGGGCATTTCCGCCTCATCAATCGGTACGGGGATGGAATAGCTCTCGTCGAACCAGCGCCCCAGATCCGCATCGGCGCAGCGCTTTGAGCAGAAGGGCACGAATTCGGCGACCCTGGGCTTGCCGCAGGTGGGACAGGGCTTGGTCTTGCCAGTCATGATCAGCCTCCCATACGCACGGTGCGGAAGCCGACTTACGCGGTCGCACCGGTCCTTTTGCCTTCATATGGTTCCGTCTACGCGCCAGCCCAGGGGGGGCAGGTCTTGAGCCCTCCGGAAAACCGGCGGCATGCGGCCGACGGCCTCAAAAGCCGCTTTAAGACCCTCCCCCTGCCCTTCGATCCAACCGGCCAGCTCGGCCCCAACGGCCACCGAGCTCTCACGCGATATGACGGGCAAAGCGCGCAGCAGGGCCAGGCCCGCCGCCTCCCGCGAGAGCACACGGCCGGTCCCATCGCAGGTGGGACAGGGCCGCATCCAGGCATCGCTGGCCCCCGCTCCACTGCGCGCCCGGGTGAGCTCTAAAGTTCCGAACCCGGAAAAAACGCCAAAACGGACCGGCGCGCCATCGAGGATCAGGCCCTGACGCAGCGTTTCAAGCACCCGGTCCCGGTGCCGCGGCTCCTTCAGGTCGATAAAGTCAATAACGATCAGTCCGCCAATATCTCTTAGACGGATTTGCCGCGCGATTGCGCTCGCCGCCTCCAGATTGACCTCCAGACCCCGGCGCCCGCCGCCATTGACATCAATGGCCGTCAAGGCTTCCGTGCCGTCGATGACAATCGATCCGCCACCGGCCAAAGGGACATGCCGCCTGGTCAGCCTATCGATCTGATCCTCAATATCAGCCTCAGCGAGCGCGCTCTGCCCATGGGGCAGGCGGACGATCTCCACTGGCGGCCAGACCGCATCATCAAGGATGCTCTCCACGTCTTTTGCGAGGATGGGATCGTCGACCACCACGCGGCAGCCATGAGGCCCGACCCATTCCCGGAGGAGCCGCGCCAGCGGGGGCCCGTCGCGCCACAGCCGCACCGGCGGATCCGCCTTAATGGCCTGGTCCAGAACCTCCTGCCCCCGGGCCCGCAAAACCGCGGCCTCTGCCGCAACGGCCGCGCCATCGGCCTGGGCCGCCGCGGTGCGCAGGATGAAACCATCCGTGTCCCCAAGAACACCTTTGACCCGATCCTTCAAGGATGCGGCATCGTCCCCCCCCAGTTGACGAGACATCCGCACACGCTCCTTTGCCGGCGCAGAGAGGCGATAGATGCAGGCTCGTCCAGGGATTTGCACATCACCCGTGAGACGGGGTCCCTTGGCGGTCTCACCGCTTGCCTGGCCCAACCGGGCAATCTGGGTCAGCACGGCTTGCCCATCCTCGGGCTGATCGACGCTGTGCCACCCCTCACCGCGCGGACGGCGGGCAAGTACCGGCTGGCCGAGGGGCAAGAACCCCATGCCATCAGGACCAAGATCGATAAGGGCACCGCCGGCCCCCCTCACGACCCGGGACACCCGGCCAAGCATGATATCCCGCAGGCGGGCCGGTGCCTCACCCACCCTGGCCCGCAATGTCACAATGATCTCAAAGGCTTCAAGCCCGTCAGACCCGACAAGGGCCGCAAGAATCTGGCCCGGCGCCCGCGACAGAATGATCCCGGCCGGGCCCGTCATGCTCCCGAACCGGAAGGCTGGTCCCCGTCTGCGGGCGGGCGGATCGGAAAACCGAGGCCGCTGAGCACCTGGCACACCTCGAAAAGGGGCAATCCGACAACGGAGGAATAGGATCCGCTGATATGGCGCACGAAGCTCGCCGCGAATCCCTGGATGGCATAGCCCCCGGCCTTGCCCTGCCACTCGCCGCAGTCAAGATACCGATCGATTTCTGCCGCGGTCAGGCGCTTGAACGCGACAATCGTCTCCACCACCCGGGTGGCCGAGCGCCCATCCGGCGCCTGCACCGCGATGGCGCTGTAGACCGTGTGCCGGCGCCCGGACAAAAGGCGCAGGCAGGCGCGGGCCCGGTCCACATCCTCCGTCTTCGGCAGAATTCGGCGTCCCGCTGCGACCACCGTGTCGCCGGCAAGAACATGAGCCAGCCCCTCCGTGGCCGCATGATCCTGGCCCCAGGCGGCCGCCACATGGGCCGCCTTCTGGCACGCAAGGCGCAAGGCATGGTGTCGAGGCAACTCCAGCGGCAGGGGTGATTCGTCAATTTCAGGAGGCATCACCCGGTGCGGTACAATGCCGATCTGAGACAAAAGCGCGAGGCGACGGGGTGATGCGCTGGCCAGGATCAAGCGACGCGCCGGGGCGGGAGACGAGGCGGTGCCGCTATCGGTCGGGTCTTGCCCCATGCTGTGCGCCCTCCTGGTGCCCCGTCATGCCTTCCCGATCATTCCGTCGGGTCTTGGCCTGCGGGTTTTGCGGTGGACCACCACGCTGATCACTTGAACCGATAGGTGATCCGCCCTTTGGTCAGGTCATAGGGCGTCATTTCGACAAGCACCTTGTCGCCGGCCAGCACCCGGATGCGATTCTTGCGCATTTTTCCGGCCGTGTGGGCGATGATTTCGTGTTCGTTTTCCAGTTTGACCCGAAACGTGGCGTTGGGGAGCAATTCGACGACAACGCCTGGAAACTCCAGCAATTCCTCTTTAGCCATTCTTAGCCTTCTGATTTGTCATGCATGGGCGAGACCCGTTTTTCATGTGGTTTTCTAAGGGCTTATGACGCGCTGCGTCGCCCGGTCCGTCACCTCTGCCGATAGGCCAGAGGCGTTTGCAACCTCCCGCGCCAAGCGGTCGGGGCTGAAAAAGTCGCCAGAGAATGCGCCTGCCCGCGGGAAAATCAAGGGTCGGGCTGTGGAAAAGGCCTGGGAGCGCCCCCCTAGAGCTTGATATGCAGCACACAGATCAAGGTGAACAGGCGCCGTGCCGTGTCCAAATCAAGCTCAATTTTGCCGTCGAGGCGCTCTATAAGCAGCTCCGATCCCTCATTGTGAAGACCGCGGCGCCCCATATCGATGGCCTCGATTTGGGCGGGGGCCGCATTCTTGATCGCGTCATAATAGCTTTCGCAGACAAGGAAATAGTCCTTGACGATGCGACGGAAAGGGCTGAGCGCCAGGATGACCGTTCCATGTGCCGGGTCTTCCGCCGTCCGAATATTGATGTGGAGACGGTTGTCCTCGATTCCAAGCGACAGGCCATAAGGACCGCCGGGTGAGTTCTTGGGCCGGAAGAAGCTGTCTTCAAGCAGGTCAAAAATGGCAACCTGGCGTTCGTGCTCGATTTCCGGTCCACGCCGGGCGATGGACGATTCGTCGAGGATAATGTCGGAGATTCGGAACGCCTGTTCGTCTTGGCTCATGGTTGGATCCGCCTTACCGGGCTGTCTGCGCCATGCCCGCGGCGCACCATCCTCAGCGCCCAGCGTGGCGCTTTTGGTCCCGCCATGCAAGGTTGCAAGCGCGAATTTTTGCTGCACCTGCGCATGTGGGTCCCACACCCAGCCATGACCCTGCTCGATTTCCCAAGCCTATCACTGGGGAAACCGAATCGCGACCGAGCGGGCATGGGCCCCGAGCCCCTCTTGCGTGGCCAGCGTCACCGCGGCCGGACCGATGGCTTGGAGCGACTCCGGCGTGCACCGGACCAGCGAGGTACGCTTCATGAAATCAAGCACGGAGAGGCCCGATGCAAATCGCGCCGCGCCGCCCGTGGGCAGCACATGGTTGGTGCCGGCCACGTAATCACCAATGGCCTCCGGCGTGTGACGGCCCAAGAATATCGCCCCCGCATGGCGCACATCTGCCGAGATGGCATCAGGGTCGCTGGTGGCGATCTCCAGATGCTCTGGCGCCAGGCGGTTCACCACCTTGGCGGCCTCGTCCATGGTGCCCAGCACAATGACGGCGCCATGGTCGCGCCAGCTCGCCGCCGCGACGGGCCCCCGCACCAGCGTGGCGAGGTGATCATCAACCGCGGCCACGACTGCCTCGGCGAATGCCGCATCATCGGTGATGAGCACAGCACGGGCCACTTCGTCATGCTCGGCCTGGGAGAGAAGATCGATGGCGATCCAACCCGGATCATTGTCCGCATCCGCCACGACGACGATTTCCGACGGCCCGGCGAGCAGGTCGATGCCCACCTGTCCATAGACCTGGCGTTTGGCTGCGCTCACATAGGCATTACCGGGCCCGACAATCTGGTCCACCGGACGGATGCTCCGTGTGCCATAGGCAAGTGCCGCGACAGCCTGTGCGCCGCCAATGGTGTGAATCTCCGTAACGCCCGCAATGGCGGCGGCTGCGAGGATGACCGGGCTGATCTCTCCTCCGGGGGTCGGCACCGTCATGACAATACGCTCGACACCGGCCACATGGGCGGGCACCGCATTCATGAGCAAGGAACTGGGATAGGCCGCTTTGCCGCCGGGCACATAAATGCCCACGGCATCCACGGGCGTCCAGCGGTGACCGAGTTCAACGCCGGAGGAGTCCGTCATGCGGAAATCATCTGGACGCTGATGCTCATGATACGCACGGATGCGCGCTGCCGCGATGGTCAGCGCCTCGCGGACCTCATCGGGGCAGGTGGCAAGCGCCTCTTCCATGGCCGCGGCCGGCACGGTCAGCCCCTTCACCGTGGGATCAAAACCATCAAACCGCGCCGTGTACTGCGCCACCGCCTCATCGCCCTGGGCCCGCACATCGGCGATAATCTCGGCGGCCACGGCGGAGACATCCGCATCGTGGTCCCGTTTTGTCGCGATGAACGCGTCAAGGCGCGTGTCAAAGTCTTGATCGCTGGTCTTCAAGAACAAGGGGCGAATGGGATCAGAAGGCATCACTCGACTTTCGCGGGAGGATGGGAATGGGTGTTACGCCGGTGCGGCTGGGTCAGGGATCGTGGCGCGGCCGGTGTTTTGAGGGCCAGGGCATGGTCAGGTCCCGCGCCTCGGCCTCAAGGCATTCCACATGGAGGCGAATGGCAGCACCGCCGGCAAAGGTCAGGGTGACAATTCCTTCGGGTGCCGGCAAAGCCTCATCGCCATCGCCCATGGGCGCCTGACCACTCTGCGCCCTGGCCTCGAACTGGATGGCCAGCAGGACCAGAACGCTGTCCACGGATTTAAGGAGCGGCAGAGCCTTGGTCTCGACCTGACGCACATGGTTGAAATGGAGCCCGGAGCGGCAGCGGAAGCCCCGCACACCCTTGAAACGGGTCCAAAAATCAGCCTGGCGCTCATGCATGAAACGGTTGGCCACGAAGGCAAAGCGCCGCACGGACTGGTCGAATGCGAGGTCACTGCCCCGGATCAAGGCGTCCTGGAAACGCGCGGAAACCACGGCCAGATCTTCAGCATCCCGGCTGACCAGCACCGGCCCTTTGGCGTCAAGGGCGCCGCCGACCATGGCTGGTGTTTGGGCCTTGGCTGGTGTTTGGGCCTTGGCTGGGGTGGCCTGACTGGTTTCATGGTCCGGCGTCGTGATCTCCATGGTCATGGTGCTCTCCCTCTCCCCGCAAAAGGCCTGGCTTGAGCAGCCGCAAAAGAGGCGGCGCGTCGCGGCCCGGCCAGCTCAATCTTTCAGCCGGCGCACCTCGGCGCCGCAGGCCTGGAGCTTTTCCTCGATCCGCTCAAAACCCCGATCCAGATGATAGACCCTGTTGACGACGGTTTCGCCCTCCGCGGCAAGGCCCGCAAGCAGGAGGCTGACCGACGCGCGCAGGTCCGTCGCCATCACAGGCGCCCCTTTGAGCCGTGCCACGCCTTTTATGGTGGCGGTTTGGCCGGAAACGGCGATATCCGCCCCCATGCGCATGAGTTCAGGCACATGCATAAAGCGGTTCTCGAAAATCGTCTCCCGCACCGTTGACACACCATCCGCCAGGGTGGTGAGCGCCATGAGCTGGGCCTGCAGATCCGTCGGAAAGCCGGGGAAAGGCTCCGTCGTGACTTCAACACTGCGCAGGCCATTGCCAGGCCGGGAGATGACCAGCCCGTTGGGCTCTTGGTCAATGGCCAGCCCCACCGCTTCGGCCACCGGCAGAACCGCCTTGATATGGTCGGCCCGCGCACCGGTCAGCCGCAATCGCCCGCCGGTCAGTCCTGCCGCCATCATGAAGGTGCCCGTCTCGATCCGGTCCGGGATCACCGAATGGACGGCACTGGAGAGCTGATCAACACCTTCGATGGTGATGCGTGCCGTGCCAAGGCCGCTCATCCGGGCGCCCATGGCGATCAGGCATTCCCCCAGATCCACGGTTTCCGGCTCCCGGGCGGCGTTTTCGATGACGGTCGTGCCGCGCGCCAGGCTCGCGGCCATCATGAGATCCTGGGTTGCGCCCACGGAGACGAAGGGGAAGGCGATTTCGGCACCGCGCAGACCGCCTTGGGGGGCCGTGGCATGCACATAGCCATCCACGAGAGTAATTGTCGCCCCCATGGCCTCAAGGCCTTTGAGGTGGAGATCAACTGGCCGTGTGCCAATGGCGCAGCCGCCGGGCAGGGAGACCTTGGCCTTGCCGAAACGGGCAAGCAGGGGGCCGATCACCAGGAAACTTGCCCGCATTTTGCGCACCAGCTCATAGGGCGCCGTGGTGCTGGTGATCTGGCGGCCGCATAAGCTCAGCACCCGTCCTTCACCGGCGCCGTCATGGCCATGGCCTTCCAGTCCGACCGCGACCCCATGCTGGGCCAGGATCTTGGCCATATGGGCGATATCCGCCAGATGCGGCACATTTTTTAAGGTCAGCGTGCCGTCCGTGAGCAGACTGGCCACCATCAGGGGCAGGGCCGCATTCTTGGCCCCACTGATGGGGATGTCGCCCTGGAGCTCCCTGCCACCCTGGATCAGAATACGGTCCATCAGCCTTCGTCCTTTTGCCTGTCTGTGTCCTCAAGGCGTGTCTGCCCGGAGCCTGTTTCCGGTGGCTCGACGGTCCTGTCAGGCGCCTCACGGGGTGACGTCGGGGGGACGACAGCAATGCTTCTTGGCGCGGTTGAGGCCGCGGGCGGCCCGTCGTCGCTTGGCGCCGTCTCCGAGGGGGACGGTGGGGGAGTCTGTTGGGTGGTCCGCCCCTGCCCCCGCCCCCGCGCCTGGGCCTGGGCCTGGGCCTGGGCCTTGCGCCGCCGCAGATTGGCGCGCAGCGCGGCGGCGAGACGGTCGGCGTCTTCCGGCGTGCGTTTGGCCATGCTCCCCGTCGTCTCCGTCATTGTCGGTCGGCTTTGGGTCATAGAGCCGGTCCCGGCGGCTCATGTCGAGCGGCTGATGGCCGGCCATCATCCCGGTGGTGGGCCAGTCGGGCCGTGTGGTCACCTCCCGGCTGCCGCACCGGCTGCATATCATGGATCTGGCGAGGGAGGGTACGGGCCGGTCGCCCAGGCGGTCCGCCAGTGCAACCGGATCGAGGGTTACGTTATGGCTGCACATTTCGCACCAGACCCAAACCTTGAGGCGCCGCCGGGCGAGCCAAGACAGGCGGATCACGGGGCCTGGCGGTGCTGGCGCGGTGCGTTTGCGCGCGGCGACATCGGCGGATGTGACCATGGCGGAGGACTCCCGGGCGTAAGCGGCGAGAACAGGGCACGGCGAGAACAGGGCACGGCGGAAACAGAGCACGGGGCGAACAATACGAGAACAAAATAGACCCTGCCCAGCAGCGTATCAACCCTTTCCTTTGACTGCCGCCTGCGCTATAGCCACCACTCTGTTGGATCGAACACACGATCCGCCGCACGGCGCCCATGTAGCTCAGGGGTAGAGCACTCCCTTGGTAAGGGAGAGGCCAGGAGTTCAAATCTCCTCATGGGCACCATTTCCCCTTCGACATTACGGACCATGACATTACGGACCATCGCCCACGCGCGTGAACGCGTGCGCACGACAAAAAGGGCGCAGACAGATGGTCTATGCCCTTTCCGGGGGAGATCCTCAAAAACACTGATAAAGGCGGCAGCATTTTTGAGGGCATAGCCGGGCCGAACACCATCCGGCCAGAAACAAATCAGTTGGCGCTGTTCATGGTGTCCTTGATCGCGGCCGGGATCTTCTTGGCCGCGTCCGGCCCAAAGGACGGATAAGCAAAGACATGGAGCCAGTCATTCTCCTGAACAGGACTGTGGCTCCTGAACAGGACTGTGGCTCC
>CAYUYV010000098.1:0-13087 GCA_964449455.1 uncultured Alphaproteobacteria bacterium
CGCACCACGAAGGACGGCGTGACGGTCGCCAAGGAAATCGAACTGACCGACAAGTTCGAGAACATGGGCGCCCAGATGGTCCGTGAGGTCGCCTCCAAGACCAACGATCTCGCGGGTGACGGTACCACGACTGCAACGGTTCTGGCCCAGTCCATCGTGCGCGAAGGCGCCAAGTCGGTTGCCGCTGGCATGAACCCGATGGACCTGAAGCGCGGCGTCGACCTCGCCGTGTCCGCCGTCCTCGCAGATCTGACCGCCCGCTCCAAGAAGATCGCGACCTCCGCTGAAATCGCTCAGGTCGGCACGATCTCATCCAATGGCGAAGAAGAAATCGGCAAGCTGATTGCCGAAGCCATGGACAAAGTTGGCAACGAAGGCGTGATCACCGTCGAAGAAGCCAAGTCCCTCGAAACGGAACTCGAAGTCGTCGAAGGCATGCAGTTCGACCGCGGGTATCTGTCTCCGTACTTCATCACCAATGCCGACAAAATGGTGACGGAGCTGGATGATCCTTTCATCCTGCTGCACGAGAAGAAGCTCTCCAACCTCCAGGCCATGCTGCCGATCCTCGAAGCCGTTGTTCAGTCCAGCCGTCCGCTGCTGATCATCGCTGAGGATGTGGAAGGTGAAGCCCTCGCCACCCTCGTCGTGAACAAGCTGCGTGGTGGTCTGAAGGTTGCTGCCGTGAAGGCTCCGGGCTTCGGCGATCGCCGTAAGGCCATGCTGGAAGACATCGCCATCCTGACGGGCGGCCAGGTCATCTCCGAAGATCTCGGCATCAAGCTCGAAAATGTGACTGTGGACATGCTCGGCACGGCCAAGCGCGTCGCAATCACGAAGGACGAGACCACGATCGTCGACGGCGCTGGTGAGAAGGCTGACATTGAAGCCCGCGTTTCTCAGATCAAAGCGCAGATCGAAGAGACGACCTCTGACTATGACCGTGAAAAGCTCCAGGAGCGTCTCGCCAAGCTCGCCGGCGGTGTTGCCGTCCTGCGCGTCGGCGGTGCCACGGAAGTGGAAGTGAAAGAGCGTAAGGACCGGGTCGATGACGCCCTGAACGCCACCCGCGCCGCGGTGGAAGAAGGCATCGTTCCGGGCGGCGGCACGGCGCTGCTGTACGCCACCCATGCTCTTGAGAACCTTACGGGCGAGAACGAAGACCAGAAGGCCGGCATCAACATCGTCCGCCGCGCCATCCAGGCTCCGATCCGTCAGATTGTCGAAAACGCTGGTGTGGAAGGCTCCATCGTGGTCGGCAAGCTGCTGGAGCAGGCTTCCAAGACCTACGGCTTCAACGCCCAGACCGAGGCCTATGTCGACATGGTCGAAGCCGGCATCATCGACCCGACCAAAGTGGTCCGCACGGCCCTGCAGGATGCTGCTTCCGTGTCCGGCCTGCTGATCACGACCGAGGCGATGGTGGCCGAAGCGCCAAAAAAAGATGATCCCGCCCCGGCCATGCCCGGCGGCGGAATGGGCGGCATGGATTTCTGATCCAGCCTCCCAGATCGTGCCTGAAACCCCCGCGGCCATGCCGCGGGGGTTTTTTGTCATAGCCCTTGGCATATTCATCGGTGTTCCGAAGGAGGGGCGCGGCTACTCCAAGGGCGCCCGCGGCCGATTTGGCCCTCCATCCTTTGACGACGCGGTCTTCACCATGGGTGATGCAGACCTTACCATCCGTATTCAGATGACATATTGAGATGCGCCGGGAGCCATCCGCGTGCTTATGGTCAAAGGGCTGACTTTCTGAAAGCCAGTCTACCGGCTGGTACTTTCTTCATCGCCGGCCGCCGACACCCGGCGCACAAAGTCGTTAAGGTCGCTGCGGATCGAGGGCCAACGGTCCTGGCCAAGCAGGCTTTGGGCTTGGGCCTGGGCCTCGCGCCACAAGGGCAGGAGGGCTTCTATGAGATCCCGGCCTTCCGGGGTGATCTCCGCCAGCCGTTCGCGCCGGTCTGACCCGCACATCACCCGCAAATAGCCGGATCGCTCCAGGGGGCGCAGATTGCGGGTCAGGGTCGTCCGGTCCATGACGAGATCTTGGGCGAGATCGCTCATCCGCCGCGGTCGCCCATAGGCGAGCAGCACCGCCAGGATGGAAAACTGGGTGATCCTCAGTTTGTGGTCCGAGAGAACAGAATCGTAGAGCTGGGTGACCGCACGGCTGGCTTTGCGCAGGTTGAAGCACACACAACCGGCAAGCTCATGTGATGAGCCCTGACCCTGTCTCTCTTTCCCTGGGACCTTCGCCAGTCCCGTCCCATGCGCTGCCATCTATAGTGTTACCGTTCGCCGCTTTGTACTCTGAAGCGCCTAACCTGCCGTGAGGCGCAGGCCGCTCTGAATGCCGTCAAAGACATATTGCACTGAAAGGGCCGCCAGGATCATGCCCATCACGCGAGTGATCACGATGGATGCCGTCTCGCCTGCATAATCCAGGAGCGGACCGGCGGAACTCAGCAGCAAAAACGTCAGCATCATTACGATAACAAGGCCGCCGAGCACGGTCGCCTGGGCTCCGAGCATGCCCTGGTTTTCGCTCATCAGCAGCAGGATCGATGCCATCGCTCCCGGACCCGCCAGAAGCGGAAGCGCCAACGGGAACACGGAAATGTCGTCAGGCCCCTGGTCATAGAGGTTGTCGAGTTCGTGTTCCGCGAGGCTCTTCTCCGCCGAGATCGTGCGCCGCCGCGTCCGCCGCTCAAACACCATCTCAAGGCCTATCAAAAACAGCAAGATGCCACCCGCGGTGCGAAAGGCCGGCATGCCAATGCCAATGCGGGAGATCAGGGCCTCTCCGAAAAGGGCGAACAGGCCCATGACAATGGTGGCGATCACCACCGCCCTGAAGGCCATGGTCAGGCGATAGCGGATTGTGGTTCCCGCTGTGAGCGAAGCAAAGATCGGAATTACGCCCAGGGGATCAACGACCACAAACAGGGTCACCGTTGCCGTGAGCAGAAAATCCCAGCTAAAGCCCAGTCCGTCCATAACACCCTGTCCTCAAATGGCCCGCGCACACATGTCTGCCTGCCCAACTGAAGCTCAGCCGGACTGTCCCCCATATCGGGTCGGCAGATCGCAGCTTGGCTGCATCTCGGTCAAGGCCTCCGAGTCATGGCGGGCCGAGACACTACGCCCATAAAGCGCGGATAAGGGCGCCGCTGTCAGGCCGTGGGCGAGAATAGACAGGCCAACTGTCAGGATGGTTACCATTGTGATGTCGTCGGCGGCGCCAACACCCATGCCATCCTGCCCCATCCCTTCATCAAGCACGAGCAGGGCGAACAGGATCGAGGCGAGACCGCGCGGCCCGAACCATCCCAGGAACAGCACCGTCGGGGGCCGCAGGCTCGCTCCAATGAGGCTGAGTGCCACAGGCACCATGCGCATGACCGTCAGGGCAAGGACTGCATAAAGCAGCATGGACCAGGTCAGGCCACCCACCATATCCGGCACCAGCACCGCCCCGAAAATCATGAACACGAACAAGGTCAGCAGCTGGCCCTCCGCCTCGGCAAATTCGAGGACGAACCGGCTGCATTTCTTGGTCGTATTGCCCAGCGTCAGGCCCGCGACGAATGCAGCGATGAAACCGTTGCCGCCGATCATTTCCGACGCGCCATAGGCAAGCAGCGCCAGAGCGAGGGCACTCACACCCTGGAAGGCCTCCGTCATGAAGGCCCGATCCACAGCCCGCTCCAGGATTCGTCCCCCGACAAAGCCGACCAAGGCACCGGCCAGCGGGCCCAAGATGATTTGCATCAAGCCGAAGACCACAAAAGGCACGTCCGGACCGTCGTGCTGGCCCATGACCGCAAAGCACAGGAACAGGACGATTACAGGCAGCGCAATGCCGTCATTGAGCCCGCTCTCCACATTGAGGGACTGGCGGATCCGTTTCGGCACCGCCGGGCTTGTGACGACGGATTGGCCGAGCGCGGCATCTGTCGGTGTGAGGATGGCGGCCAGAAGCGCCGCCTCCCAGATCGTAAAGCCGGGGAACACAAGCACGGCCAGGAGCAGGCCCAACAGGATCGTTAGCGGCATGCCGACCGCCAGCATCCGTAGGGGAATGGTGTGGTCCGCAGCGAGCTTTCGAAAGTCGATCCGGGCCGCGTCTGTAAACAGCACGATGATGAGCGTGATCTCGGCAAGGAGATGGATAGCGCCATGGTCGACGCTCAGCGTGATGAGGCCCAAGCCATGGGCGCCGGCGGCGAAGCCGAACAGGGCGAAAACCATGGGCGGTGTGATTGCCAACCGGTCTACGCGCCCCGAGACGAGAGCGAAAGCCAGTATCGAAAGGGCGATGAGGGCGAATCCCTGGCTGTCCACGGCGGTTGTCCTCATACGATGAGGCTCCAAGCTGGAGCCGTGTGTTTGGGCAAATCGCCTCAGCTCTAGCGCCAAAGATCCGTGGCGTCACGAGGCGTTCCACGGCCCGCAGAATGTAAGTCCGCCCTGCGGCATCCTGTCTCTTGATCCACATCAACACGCCATTTCAGCCACAGGATTAGGGTCTTAACCGCGCAAGCTGAGAAGGTCTTAGAACCCACATTCGCTTGTGCCACCGATGCCGAGCATTGGTTTTCGGCGATCGTTGATCAGCTTCATCGCGCGGGGCTCCAGGAGGTCACAACCGCGCGCGCCTCGACGCTGGCGAGAAAGGAAGACCATGCGCGCCCTCATTGTGGATCATCAGCCGCTTTTCGCGGACGGCATGGCTTGCGTGTTGCGCCACCACCATGGCCCCGGAGAGCTGTTTTCCGCTTCAACCATCGATCAGGCTCTGGATGTGGTCGGCGAGAACCCGGTCCTCGATCTGGCGATCATCTGTGTTGAACGGCCGGTTTGCGCGGTGCCGAGGGCGATCAGAGAGTTCATTACGGAAGCGCCCAATGTGCCGGTTCTGGCGCTGGTATCGGGCCTTGATGTTCGGATGCTGCGCGAAGTGATGCGCGCCGGCGCCCAGGGCATCATCTCGCGCAGCGTCGCGCAGAGTACTTTCGCCATGGCTGTGGAAAAGGTCCTGGCTGGCGGTCGCTTCATTCCTGATGACCTGCCCGTTGAATCATCCGCCGAAAACGGCCATGCCGGCGGATCGTCCGACGGCTCCATGGATTCCGATGGCGGTTCATCGACGGATATCTCCCACCTGACGCCGCGCCAGCGCGATGTTCTGCAATTGTTGGCCCTTGGCCAATCCAATCAGGAGATCGCCGGCGAACTGGGCATCGCCCTTGCCACGGTGAAGCTGCATGTGAATGCGATCTTGCGCAGCATGAAGGTTCGCAATCGAACCGAAGCAGCCGCCATGGCGATCCATAGCGGTCTTTTGAGCCCCTCTGGCGGCAGCGCCCCCCGGGCGGATCTTGTGGAACACGGCGCCATGACGGCAACGCCGTCCGTCGACTGATCCCGGCCGAGACCCGGCTCAACAGCCACAAGAAAAAGCGGCGGGTCCATGGATCCGCCGCTTTTTCTTGTGGCTTGTCTTTGGTGAGCCCGCCGGCGCTGTGCGTGCGGCGAGCTCACTCCATTGTGTTTGCCGATCAAAATTGTGTTTGCCGATCAAAAGTTCCTGAGGATCAGCAGCGATGCGATCAGCGTGGGGATCACATAGCGCACCATGGCCTGCCAGATCCGAAACAGATTGTCCGACAGCTGCAGTTCTTCGCGCATCACCTTCTCGGACATGATCCAGCCGGTGAAGATCGAGACCAGAATGCCGCTCAAGGGCAGCAGGAAATTCGAGGTGAGGACATCGAGAACGTCGAAAAAGGTCTTCTCGAAAAACGGGCCGAAATTGAGCGGGTAAAAGTTCGCCCAGACGCTCGTCGACAGGACCGAGCCGATTCCGACACCCCAGGCCGCGATGCCCCAGCGCAAGGAGGCCTCCGGTCGGTGCAGGCCCAGCTTGTCCTCTGACCAGGCCACGATGACCTCAAAGAGGGAAATGGCCGAGGTCAGGGCGGCGAAGAAGGCGAGGAGGAAAAAGAGGCCGCCCACAAAGGAAGCGCCCGGCAATTGGCCGATGGCCGCAGGCAGGGTCTGGAACAAAAGGCCCGGTCCGCCATTGGCTTCAAGGCCCTGGACGGCGAAGACCAGCGGGAAGATGGCAAGGCCCGCCAGCAACGCCACCACCGTATCGGCACTGACCACTGTGAGTGCCGAGCCGGGGATCTTTTCCTCCCGGGTCAAATACGCGCCATAGGTGATCATGATCGCCGAACCGACGCCGACGGAGAAGAAGGCCTGGCCGATGGCTTCGAGGATCACCTCAACGCTAATTTTGTTGAAATCCGGTGTGAACAGGAAGGTCACGGCGCTTCCGAAATCGCCCACGACACCGGCGTAAAGGACCATGCCCACGAGCATGACAAAAAAGGCCGGCATCAGGACATTGGCTGCGACCTCGATGCCCCCGCGCAGGCCTCTGGCTACGACAAAGGCCGTCAGCCCCATAAAGGCGGTATGCCAGCCCAGGACCCAGGATGGATTGCCCACCAGATCGCCGAATTGTTTCTCGGCATCTGTGAAACTGATGCCGGTGACGGCGCCAGAGAAGAAGATCGGAACATAGGCCATCACCCATCCGGCAATGACGCTGTAAAAACTCACGATCATGAAGCCGGCGATCATGCCGATCCAGCCGACGATCTTCCAGGCTTTGGTCTGCCCGGCCTCTTCGGCCAAGGCTTCCGTGGCCCCAACCGCCGACAGGCCCGTGCGCCGACCGATGACATATTCGGAGATCAGCACGGGCAGCGCGACGAAGAAGACGGCGGCGATATAGACGATCACGAAGGCAGCGCCGCCATTCTGGCCGGCTTCATAGGGAAAGCGCCAGAAATTGCCCAGACCGACGGCCGAACCGACGGCGGCCATCACAAAGGTGAAGCGCGATGACCAGGTCTCGTGCAAGGTCGATCTCTGCATAGGGTGTCCCCTCAAAGTGAAACCAAAGAGCTCGACAAGCGGCCAGGCATCCGGCCGGCCTGTCCTGCGCGCGGCGCATCCTTTTGCTTAGACGCGCGCGGTACTGTGCCGACGATCACATTAAGAACGTGACCCGGTTCCGGCAAATCCGGGGGCAGGGGGCCCGCTGACGCCGCCATGACCCAATCCGGCTGCCCCATCGCCGGGTTTTTGACGTGGGTCGAGGAAGATGGGACGGTTCCGAGGCGGCCTCCCCGGTCGCGGGCTGGCTGAACGCCGCCAGATTTGGACCGATTGAGGAAGGAAAGCAAACCGGCATGGGCGCCATCATCCTGCGGCGGTTGCTGTTCGCGATACCGACCCTGTTCATTATCATTACGCTGGCGTTCTTCATGATGCGGCTGGCGCCCGGCGGGCCATTCGACCAGGAGCGCCAGCTCGCGCCCGAGATCGAGGCCAATGTCAAAGCGGCCTATGATCTGGACAAACCGGTGCCCGTCCAGTTCTGGATCTATCTGACCCGGCTTTCAAAGGGGGATTTCGGGCCGTCCTTCACCAATCACAATTTCTCGGTTGGCGAGCTGATCTTGCGCGGGGCGCCCGTGAGTGCCCGTCTGGGCCTCACGGCTCTGGTGCTTGCTCTCGTGATTGGCATGGCCCTCGGCACGCTGGCGGCGATGCGGCAGAACTCGGCCCTTGATTATGCGGTGATGGGCACGGCCATGGTGGGGATCACGGTGCCCAATTATGTAATGGGGCCGCTGCTGACCCTTATCTTCGGTGTGGGCTTGCGCATTCTGCCCACGAGCGGATGGGGTGGCGGAGCGCTCGACCACATGATCCTGCCCGTGACGGCGCTGGCCCTGCCGCAGATTGCCATTATCGCCCGCCTGACCCGGGGCGGCATGATCGAAGTGTTGCGCTCCAATTTCGTGCGCACGGCGCGGGCCAAGGGGCTGCCGGAGCATCAGGTCATCCTGCACCATGCCTTCCGTGCCGGCATTCTGCCTTTGGTGGCCTATCTGGGACCGGCGGCGGCGGCCTTGGTCACGGGCTCGCTTGTGATTGAACAGATTTTTCAGCTTCCGGGCATCGGCCGCTATTTCGTCGTCGGTGCCATTCAGCGCGACTACACATTGGTCATGGGAGTGGTGATTTTTTACGCCTCCCTCATCATTGTACTGAACATGATTGCGGATCTCGTGCTGGCCGCGCTTGACCCCAAAGTCCGTATTGAGTGAGGAGGCCGCCATGGACACGACATCCCATGCCGCCGCAGCGGACGACGCCGTCGTTCAGGGCCCTGTGGAGGGGCGCAGCCTCTGGGACGACGCTCTGGCCCGTCTGAGGCGCAACCGCGCTGCCATGGTCAGCCTTGGCATTCTTGGCGTCATCACGCTGCTCGCCATATTCGGACCGGCCCTGAGCCCTTACACCCTGGCGGATCCGGACTGGAGCGCGATCAACAAGGCGCCGTCCCTGGCTGACGGCCATATTTTCGGGACCGATGGGACGGGTCGGGACATTTTCGTGCGCACCCTCTGGGGCGCCCGGGTGTCCCTGTCCATCGGCCTTGTCGCAACGGCGGTGAGCCTTGTGATCGGCGTCCTTTATGGGGCGACAGCCGGGTATCTGGGCGGCCGGGTTGACAGTGTCATGATGCGCTTTGTCGACATTCTCTACTCGCTGCCCTTCATCTTTTTCGTCATCATTCTGCTGACGGTTTTTGGGCGGCATTTCATCCTTTTGTTCGTGGCGATCGGTGCCATCGAATGGCTGACCATGGCCCGCATCGTGCGCGGACAAACGCTTTCCATTCGGCAGAAGGAGTTCATTGAGGCGGCGCGGGCGACGGGCGTTGACACGGTGACCATCCTGCGCCGGCACATCATTCCCAATGTCATTGGTGTGGTGATGATCTACGCCACCTTGACCGTGCCCACGGTGATCCTGGTGGAGAGCTTTTTGAGCTTTCTGGGTCTTGGCGTCCAGGAGCCCATGACAAGCTGGGGCCGGCTGATTTCGGAAGGCGCCCCCCAGATGGACACGGCCTGGTGGACACTCGTTTTTCCCGCTGGGTTCATGGCCGTGACGCTGTTCTGCTTCAACTATATCGGTGATGGTCTGCGCGACGCGTTCGATCCCAAGGACCGCGGTTGACCCGCGGACCGAGCGCAGCGGCAAGAGGGGAGGGACGGGCGTGTTCGATGACGGTGTTGTGGTGCTGGGGCTGGCCACGGCGATCTGGGCCATCCTGATGATCGCCAATCGGCGCCTTGGGCCAAGCCAGACCTTGCGGAAGGTGCTTTATGGTGCCGGGGTCCTGATTTTCGGCTATGCCGTGGCCCGGCTTGCCGGCTGGGTGTGATCGTGGCGGTCGGTTCGGGTTTTTCCGTCTCCCCAGAGACAGAGGCAGAAGCCAGGCGACGATGCAGTGCACCGCACGACCAGCGCATTCGGTTCGTGGGGCCCGGATTGCTGCACCCGCGCTCGCAATGACGCGAATTGGCCTTTCGTGCGCGTGTTTCGATGTCCTGCCCCGGCTCAACGCAGCGCGGAACAGCTTGTGAAGCCACACGGGATCGCCAAAAATTTCATCTTTACACGGGAAAAACCAGCGCGGAGTGTCTCAACCGCTTTCCGGTTCATGGAGACCGAACCGCATTCCTTGGGGATCCTTGCAGTTCGAGAACCGTCCAAAGCCTTCCGCCGTCGCGATGTCCTCAGCTTCGCCGCCCAGGCGCCGGACCTTATCCATCGCCGCTTCAAGGTCCGAAACCTGAAAATAGGGAACCGCACCCCAGGCCGCGTCTCCTCCGTGCAGACCGATCCGGCCGCCTGGTGTTTCGAACCATCCGTTGCCGTCCGCCATCTGGTGGAACTGCCAGGAAAACATTTCGGTGAAGAACGCGGCCGACTTCTCAGGCTCGCCGCTGCCCATTTCAACGAACGATACCGACCCTTTTAATGACATGCCATGCTCCCTGGTGCGTGTGAGGCTCGCCCGGCGGAGCCCGACGAGATCTCGGTTTTTATCTCCCTACAGATCATCCGGCAGGGTGCTGAGCCAACGCTGTTTGTGCTGTAGGCAGATGGACTCTTCTTAAAGCGGTGGTCAGTTTACGTTCCCTGATAGGGTAATGAGGATTTGTGGACGACCATGCGCAGGTCGCCGCCAGCATCCTTGACGTAGCCGATGGTGTATTCCACCTTGACCTCATCGCCCTCCAGCGGGGTGAAAAAGTAGTTCCCCATGGCAATCGCCATGGTGCAGCTATTGTTTGCGATCCCGGCATTGGCCCAGCGCACTTTCGTCCAGGGCGTTAAGGCAAAGCCCTTGTCCTCTTCATACGACGGATTACCGCCGACAAAATAGGACAGCGCACCGTCGAAGGAGGCCCGGAACTGCTCGTCGGCGGCCAGGGTCGGTTTGAAAAGCACCAGGCCCAGATCATAGGCGTAGAATTTGTTGATGTGTTCGGAGGCCGCGGCGACGTAATCCTGTCCGTCCGAATAGGCCTTGCCGATCGCCACAATCCCGTCGCCCCAGGCCTGTTGAGCGGCGACAACCTCCTGTTCCGTAATGCATTCGTCGCTATACTGTGAAAAATTCGAACGCTTGCCCGGCTCCATCGCACAAGCGCCGAGGCCTGCCAAGGCCATAATGATGACGAGGGTTTTCATTTGTCCTCCGACTAAAACACTGACTTACACAGACCGGTTAGCACAGCGTCGAACGGAAAAAAATACACAAGCCTGAGGCGGACATTCGCACGGATGTCGTTGCCGTAACGCGGCGAAGCGTGAGCGATGAAGGGTCAGGAAAATCAGGGTTCCAGCGCCGCCGCCCCAGTTTGTTCGCGCACGGCCCAAGGTGCCAGGAGAGCGCCGTGATCATGCTGCGGTCCGGACCGCCCGCTCACCACTCGGCCTCCCTGGGCCGTCAGGCTGTCCGACCCATGTCAGTCTTCCGCCGCGGCCAAATCGTTCATCTGTACCGTGAGATATCGAGTGACGGCCCCGTCAGTCGTCAAAGCGGCGGCCCGTTCCAAGGCAACGCGTGCCGCCTGCCCTTGGCCGCGGCGGCGTTCGAGTTCCGCCAGCGCGACCCAGAAGGGTTGATAGGTCTTGACTCGTTTTTCCGGCAGCCCGTCAAGCATCGCCAGTCCGGTCTGCACATCCCGGTGGGTGCCATAGGCGACGGCTCGGGCGACCTGGGCGCCGATGGTGGGATGGTCCTTGACGAGATGATCGTAAAGCTGCAACAGCGGCTCAACCAGCAGCGTACCCGTGACGGCCGCCTGGGCATGGAGCGAGTGGATTGCCGCCTCGGTCTGGAACCGTCCGCTCCGCCCCTGGGCCGCGGCAGCTCGCAGACTGTTTTCCGCCTCGATGACCATATCCTTGTTCCAAAGGGCACGGGGCTGCTGGTTCAGGGGAACAAAGTCGCCCTTCGCGCTCCGATGGGCCCCGGCGCGGGCTTCCCGATGCAGGATAAGCGCGAGCAGGCCTTTCGCTTCCGGGTCCTGGGGCAGAAGACGAGCGGCCAAGCGGGCCAGGAACAAGGCCTCATCCGCCAGTGATGCACTGGCGCCGGACAATTCGCTCGCGACATCGGATCCGACCGTATAGGCGGCATAGATGGCCGACAGCACGTCACGCGCCCGGTCTGGCCATTTATTCTCATCGGGCTCCGCGAAACGAATCCCTGAAAGGCGAATCTTGGATTTCGCCCGCACCAGGCGCTGGGCCATGGTGGCTGCCGGCGTCAGGAATGCGCCGGCAATGCGTGCTGCATCGAGGCCCAGAACGGTCTGAAGCATCAGTGGTGTGCGGATCGCTTCGTCGATGGATGGGTGGGCACAGACGAACAGAAGGGCGAGGCGCTCATCGGGAATGCCTGCCGGGCCGCGGGATGCCAGCTCTTGCGCCATGGCCATGATGTCTGGTTCGGCCGCCGTCACCACCTTGGCATGGCGTTCCCGTTTGCCGTGGGCGCGCCGGGCGGCCGTGATCAGCCAGGCTTCCGGCGAGTCCGGCACGCCGGACTCAGGCCAGGTGCGCAACGCGGCGGCGAAGGCCTCGGACAGGGCGTCTTCGGCGGCTGCAATATCGCCTGTGCGCCGGGCCAGAATGGCGATGAGACGCCCATAGGCCGATCGCGCAACAAATTCGGCGGCGCTGTGGGCGTCTTCGCTCATGGCTTGGGACCCGGTTGTCAGACCATGCCGGCGGAGGGCTTGGCCTCGCTCTTGTGGTCCTTGCCCGGCGGCGGCATGACCGGGCGGATCTCGACACTGCCATAATCGGCAGACGGTGATTTTGCTGCCCATTCAATGGCCGCATCAAGGTCCGCCACTTCGATCACGAAATAGCCGCCGAGCTGATCCTTGACATCCGCATAAGGACCATCCTGGACCTCCCGCTGCCCGCCGCGCATCCGCACCGTGGTCGCCGTGTGTGGCGGCAGGAGCCCGTCACCATTGACGACAATGCCAGCCTGGGAGATCGCGCTGACATAGGCCTGCCAGGCTCCCCAATAGGGCTCCGCCTGGGCAGGATCATTGCGCTTGGCGAATTCTTCGGCAGGTTCGGCGAATAAGAGCATGAATTGCATCGTATCGTCCTCTGATTGGCTGTCCGTCTGCTGGTCACTCGACCCGCGGCGACACCATCGTCGCCTGACCTGAAGAGCCCTGACGGGTCCGCAAATCGACAACGGAACCAAAAAAAGTGTCCTGGCCATGGTTCACCGCCGATCTGGTGGCTGGAAAACCTGGGCCTGGCGTTACTGGTGCGATGGAGATCGTGCGCGTGGTTTGAGGGCGGTGAAGACCTGCATGGCAAGCAATTGCAGGGTGACGCTCATGATTGCCGGGCGTCAGGAGACAGGCCAAGACACAGCCACCGATGGCCGCCGCCGCAGAGTTCGCAAACAGAGCAGAGTTCGCAAACAGATGGGTGCGTGCGAAACGATCGGCGACGCCGGGGTCCTTTTCGTCGAGGCCCAACTGTCTCTTTCGGGGCCTCGACCAGTCTGTGCGGCAGGCCGATGGAAATGACCTCAATCTGAAGCAGAAAGATCACGCTGAAGATCAGCTGATAATCCATGGCCCATCCTCCCATTTGGGCCCATCCT
>CAYUYV010000098.1:13187-15494 GCA_964449455.1 uncultured Alphaproteobacteria bacterium
CCATTTGGGCCCATCCTGCCATTTGGGTCGGTGCTGTGCCGCCTTTACGATGGAGCCTTCTGCGCCCAGATTGCCAGCACGAAGAGGACGCTGGCGAGGGTGCAGGACACCGTGCGCACATGGTTCCATCTGGTCCAGACGCGCAAATAGAGTTCCCAGACCTGCGCACCGGCGGCCGATGATGGATCAACCGCGGCGAGCCTGTTGTTGAGGGGCACATTGAACACCACCGTGCACACAAACATGCCCACCACATAGGCTGCACCCGCAATAAGCATCCACTGTGCGCCGGGCCGATCGGGCATGGTCAGGCCCAAGACGACGGCCGCGGCGGACAGGAGCGTGGTGATGAAAAAGAGCGGCAGGAAAATCGACCGAACGATCACCTCATTGATGGATTGCATGGCGGCGATCCCGGCCGGCGGCTCGATCCGCGCCAGGGAGGTCATGACAAAGGTCGAGAATGTGAAATAGACCCCAGCCATGACGCCGCAGCCAATGGCACCGACCCACAATATGATCCATACGACGCTGTTCAACATTCTTCATGCTCCCCTCTGCGATGCGCCCCACGCCCCGATGAGGCCGGCGACGCCCAAAACCACCTCCAGTCCAGCCGCTGTCACGAGCGAGTCCGCTGGCAATCCGTCGAGGCCGATGCTGACCAGCCGGCCAATCGCATATGTGCCGTAGATCAGGCCGGAAAGGGCCAGACCCGAGACCATCAAGGTCCGGACGAATGCCGATACCAGGATAATCAGGCCACCCCCTATGAGCAGTGCACCCGGCGCCCTGATCTCCGATAGCAGGCTCGCATTGTCCGCCAGAACAACCCCATTCATGGCGTGCATGGCCTCTGGTGCCAGCAGCAGCGCCCCGCCGATCCCGACCAGGATCAATCCGGACACGACCAGCAGGCCTTTCAACACAGTGTTCATCCTTCTCCTCCTGCACTATTCATCAGTACGGGGGCAAGGATAGGAGACCCCGGTCCGCAGCCTCTTGACCGTGGCTGCCATAGTCTTGATCCCATCGGTCAGGCGGGCGGGGGAGGGGGCTCAGGCCGGCGGGGGCTGGATGGTTTTGCGATAGGTGGATGGCGTCTGCCCGACCCAACGCTTGAAGGCGCGGTTGAACGCACTTTGCTCGGAAAAGCCCGTCAGGAACGCCACGTCGGAGAGCGAGTAGCTGCTCTGGTGCAAAAGGGCCTCGGCCAGTTGACGGCGGGACCGCTCCACCAGGGACTGAAAGGAAATCCCCTCGGCAGACAGGCGTCGTTGCAACGTCCGCTCGCTCATGCCCAGGCGCCGGGCGATGAGGCTCATGCGCGGAACCCCTTCGCTCAAGGTCCGTGAAACGGTTTTCTGCACCGCGTCCGCGAGCGGCACCTCCGGCTCAAGCCGTTCCAGTTCCTCATCAAGATGGGAGAGGAGAAAGCGGGAGATGCCGTCATCGCCAAGCTCGTTCGCCAGAGCAAGGGCGTCCCGCGATATCAGCACCGCATCCCGGTCCGCTCCGAAGCTGATCGGACAGCGGAAATACCGTTCATGGTCCGAGATCGTCGGCGGTGCGTCATGGCGGAAGAACACCATTTTGGGGGCAAAGGTCTCACAGGCGGTCTGCCGGATGAGGGAAACGGTGCTCGCAGCGGTCGCCTCATTGGACAAGCGCAGGCCAAGGCGCCGCACGCCGGCCCGGTGGAGCATGAAGAAGCTGCCTTCATCGCTGTCGCGCAGTTCATAGGTCATATTATCCGTCCAAACACGGCAATAGCGCTCCACCCGTTCCAGGGACTGGCGGACAGTCGGTGCGGATTTCCAGGCCAGGCCGAGCGCCCCGTAATCGTTGGGGTGCATCAGCCGGCCGGCACGCAAGGGCAGCGCATGGCCGTTTGCCATGCTGCGGGCGATGCGTTCGAGAAGATCGTAATAGGTGTCCTCGGCCAGCATCTGACCGACATCGAACGGGGCTTCAGGATTAAGGCCGACCGACTGCAAGAACATGTGCGCATCCACCGCGTCGCCTGCCGCCTCGATGACCCTTCGCGCAAAAATTGATGTGACGACACCCATGGAATGCTGAGCTGCTTGATTTCTTTGCGATGTTGTCGCCCGGATGGGCGGTCATACCATGACCATCACTCTACTGCCTCGGCCTCTGCTGACCCAAGGCATGGGATGTGGGCCGGTGTGGCCTGTTGCGGTGGTTTCGCGCCGGGTGCGATGGTATGTGGTCATGGAGGAGCGGTCGCGCGTTCCGTTTGTGGCGCGCCATGGCCTGAGACTTGAGAGCACGGGCAAGGGGAGC
>CAYUYV010000098.1:15594-18608 GCA_964449455.1 uncultured Alphaproteobacteria bacterium
GGGGAGCGCTGGCATGGGGAGCGCTGGCATGGGGATCATCGAGCAAGAACCACATCTTCACGGGGCGATGTTCGGACTTGTCCTCGTCCTTTTGGGCGTGGCCATCCTGGATGCCTGGCTGGCCCGCACCGGGAGAAGCCTGCCTCAACACCGAATCATGACGCTGACGATTTTTGTCTTGTGGAGTCTGACCGCTGTGGTCACCTGGGGCTGGCTTGCATCGGGACGCAGTTGGGCGGAGCTGGGCTTCATCATGCCGACCGGCTGGCCCGGTGTTCTGGCTTGGGTCTTTGGCGGGCTGATGACGCTCTATCTTGTCGCAGTCACGGTGCTGCTCGCCAACTCACCCCAGCAGCGGGCGGAAACCGCCAGGGATGTTGCCGGGACGGGGGATCTGGCAAGCCTTGCACCGCAATCCCTAAGCCAGCTTGCCCTGTTCCAGGTCCTGGCTGTAACAGCGGGGATCACGGAAGAAATCCTGTTCCGCGGATTTGCCATCACCGTTGCCGCATTGTGGCTGCCCTATTGGGCGGCCGGTCTTGCGGCTTTGGTGTTGTTCATCTTGAGCCATTTCTATCAAGGGCCCGCGGGCATGCTGCGCCTCATCCCGATCAGCATTATACTGACGATCATGTATATGACCACGGGCTCTCTTATCCCGGGGATCATTCTCCATATCCTGGTGGATGTCTTTGGCGGTCTGCAGCTCTACTTGCTGCGCAAAGAGAGCGTGGATGGTCCGGCCACCTGAACGCTCATCCCAGTGCGCAAATTCGAGGGTCCAATTTCGAGGGCCTCATTTCGGGTGCCCTCGGATCCTTTCTCTTTAGGTACAAAGAGAGGATCTTTTGCCGCTTCGCGCTTCACCGAGGCTTCTGCCAGCCTTCGAAGCACGGTCCCTGGGAGTCACGGTCTCTGGGAGTCACGGTCTCTGGGAATCATGGGCCTTCGGAATCATGCCCTCGCGTTCTGGCACCAGATGCGGTCGACAAGCGCCTTTGTGCACCAATAACGGTGACCAACGGCAAATAGGATAGATCGAGGGCTGACTTGCAACATTAAAGAATGTTTATATGCGCTTTGTGAAGAACCAAACGGCGTGTTGGCTGAAAGTCTTTCCTTCTTCTGCGTTGACGAAATCTTTCCGCGAATTTATCACGCATGGAGGATCGATGAACTTCCGCGCCATCCGTGTTTCCTCACTGGCAATCTTGCGAAGCGCGTTGGGTTCCGTGCTGATCGGGCCCACCACGAACCTGCGGCGTTTCCGCTCATCTTGTGATGAAGGCGTGTGCGGCGGCTGCGTGGCAGGCCCTTTGCGGTGCGCGGTGGCGCGGGGCACAAAGACAGGCTTTGGTCGGACGGCTGGACCATGAGGGGGGCGTTCACGCAGACGCCTTTTTTACACATTGAAGAAGACCGGCGGGGTCTTCGGGGCGTGAGGGTGAGTGTTGGATATGTCTTCACAGGAAAATGAGGCGGGACGGAACATCGTCATCGGCGCAGGGCCTGCTGGGCTCTCAGCGGCCTATGAGTTGACCCGCAATGGCATCACTCCAGTCGTTTTTGAACAGGACGACATTGTTGGCGGGATCTCCCGCACCCAGTGCTACAAGGGCTACCACTTCGACATGGGGGGGCATCGCTTCTTCACGAAGTCAAAGGAGGTCAACCGCATGTGGCGCGAGGTGCTGGGCGAGGCGTTCCTGCTCCGCCCGCGCTTGTCCCGCATTTACTATGAATCCAAGTTCTACGCCTATCCACCGCAGATGCTGAACGCGTTCAGGGGCTTTGGTCTCGTGAAAAGTGCCGATGTGGTGGCCAGTTATATCCGCTGGCAGATGTTCCCCTATCGGACTGTAGAGACGTTCGAGCAGTGGGTGACCAACGCCTTTGGTCGCCGTCTGTTCCAGATCTTTTTCAAGACCTATACGGAGAAAGTCTGGGGCATGAGCTGCGACGAGCTGCGTGCGGAATGGGCGGCCCAGCGCATCAAGAACCTCTCCTTGCGCACCGTCGCCATGAACATGATCAAGAAGGGATCGGGCCAAGCCAAATCCCTCATTGAGGAATTCCATTATCCAGCCCAGGGCCCCGGCATGATGTGGCGGGCCTTCACCTCCCATTTGGAAGCTCGGGGCGGCGAAGTCCATCTCAATGCGGGCGTTGAACGCATCGAGCATGAGGACGGCACGGTAAAGGCCGTCGTCGTTACCCGTGACGGCCAGCAGGAGCGCGTCGCGGCGGATCAAGTCTACTCCAGCACACCCGTGACGTCGCTTGTCCGTATGCTGAGCCCGGAGCCGCCGGCGGAGATCCTGGAGGCTGTGAAGTCCTTGCGCTATCGGGACTTCCTGACCGTTTGCCTGATCCTAGACCAGGAAGATCTGTTTCCGGATAATTGGATTTACATCCATGACAGCAAGGTGAGTGTGGGCCGGATTCAGAACTTCAAGAACTGGAGCCCGCATATGGTTCCGGATGCGTCGAAGTCGAGCCTGGGCCTTGAATATTTCTGCAATCAGGGCGACGAGATCTGGACCAAGTCCGACGCGGATCTGATCGAACTGGCCTCCCGGGAACTCGAGACCATCGGGCTCGCGGCCTACCAGGACGTGATTGACGGCGTTGTCTATCGGATCCCTTACGCCTATCCTGTCTATGACGCGGACTACCGGGCTGCCCTGGACAAGATCAAAGATTATCTGTCCACGTTCAAAAATCTGGAGACGGTGGGTCGCAATGGCCTGCACCGCTACAACAACCAGGATCATTCCATGCTCACCGGCGTCTATGCCGTACGCAACGTCCTCGGACAATCGGATGTGGATGTCTGGAAGATCAACGGCGAAGACGATTATCACGAGGAAATCGTCGAACACGATAAGTAAGCGCTTCCCCCTCGCCGTGCCGGATCAACGCGCCGAAATGGTCGAGGGATGGGCCAATCGCCACTGGTCCACTAGTGTGGCGGGTCAGGAATTCGCCCGCATGATCGGCGGGCTCCGTAGCGA
>CAYUYV010000099.1:0-18607 GCA_964449455.1 uncultured Alphaproteobacteria bacterium
CAAGCGCCGGATCTCACTGGGCCTCAAGCAGTGCATGCAAAATCCGTGGGCGGCCTTTTCCGAGCGCTTCCCCTCCGGTACCCGCATCGAAGGCGAGATCAAGAACATCACCGAATTCGGTCTCTTCATCGGCCTCGACGGCGATGTGGACGGCATGGTGCACCTGTCCGACCTCGACTGGAATCGTCCGGGTGAGGATGTGATCAAGGAATACAACAAGGGCGATTTCGTCGCTGCCGTGGTCCTTGATGTGGACGCCGAGAAGGAACGCATCAGCCTTGGCATTAAGCAGCTGGGCGAGGATCCGCTCGAAGCCATGGGCGAGCTGCGCAAGGGCACCACGGTGACCTGCACGGTCACGGAGGTCCAAGAAGGCGGCATTGAAGTGTCCGTTGGCGAGGAGGGGCTGCGTGCCTTCATCCGTCGCAATGACCTGTCCCGGGAGCGCTCTGAGCAGCGTCCGGAACGCTTTGCCGTGGGCGACAAGGTCGATGCCATGGTCACCCGTGTGGACAAGGCGGCCCGGTCCGTTCAGCTCTCCATCAAGGCGCTGGAGATCTCCGAAGAGAAGGAAGCCGTGGCCCAGTTCGGCTCCACAGACAGTGGCGCGTCCCTCGGCGACATTCTCGGCGCGGCTTTGAGCAAGGCGGAAAAGGACGACGACGACACGGATGCCGTCTCCGAAGAGAAAAGCGAAGACTGATCGGCAGCGCAGGCTTCCGCTCCGTCGATTGGCCTCCATCTTTTCAGATGTGTCAGAAAACGGGTCGCCCCTCAGGGCGGCCCGTTTGTGTATGTGCCGCGCCGTGGCAACCGGGACCTGCTCACCTCTTGCGCGAGGAGACCCGGGGCAATTCTTGGGTCGAAGGCCAACGCTTTGGCTTGACGGGGAAATTCGGCTTTGGCACGATGTTTTGGTTGGGGGATGGCCAACGGGACGTACGAGGGATGGTTTATCCCTCCCGTCCGAGCATCGTATAGGACGATGATCAAATCCGAATTGGTCGAACGGCTCGCGCGGACTTACCCTCATCTTTATCAACGTGATATTGAACGCGCTGTGAACCGTATCTTCACCGAAATCGCGCAAGCCCTGGCACGGGGCGAGCGGGTTGAGATCCGTGGCTTCGGCGCTTTCACGGTCAAGCACCGTGATGCCCGGACCGGACGCAACCCTCGCACCGGCGATCCCGTGGACGTGGCGGCTAAGGCCGTGCCGTTTTTCCGGGCCGGGAAGGAATTGCGGGAAAAACTCAATGACGGATATGACGACGAGGAGGATGACGCTCCACCGGTCATGTCCAGCACCCGGGCCGAGGCGAGCCGGCGCGTCCTGGAGCCCGAAGACGCCTGAGGACCTTGCCCTGTGTTCCGAATTCTGTCGTGGCTGATGCTCCTGCCACTGATTGTCTTTGCCGTGACCGTCGCGGTGTCGAACCGGCACCTGGTCGAGCTGCGATTCGATCCGCTAGCGCAGCTTGACTCCTTTCACCGGCTCGAATTGCCGGTCTATATGGTGCTGTTTGCCAGCATCTTGGCCGGTCTCCTGTTGGGCGGCCTGACCATGTGGATCCAGCAACGCAAATGGCGGGTTCGCGCCGCCCGTCAAGCCCGCCGGGTGCGGCATCTGGAACGGGAATTGGCGCGATTTGACAAGGACGCTGGCCAGGGTGAACTGACGGTCTGACCCAGGCTCCATCATCATCGGATCCAGGAACCCGTGGTCACACAGGCCCGTTGGATCGGGCATTCTTCACCCATGCATGATAAGCGTTGCCGGTTGTGGTCAGAGTTTCTGGTCGCAGATGTCCGGAGCGCGATAGGGCAGACCGACCAGCTTGAAATAGCTGTCTGCGAGCGCGATGGCCCGAAAGGCATCGTCTTTGAGAGACGCAAAGACTTCGCCCCAGGCGACCAGACGATTGCGATAATCGAGATAGTCGGCGGTACCAAAGGCGGTAAAATCCGTACCGGGTAAAAGTCGGTCTGCAAACGTGTTCAAAAGCGTTACATAGGCGGCTCGCCGTTCGGGATCCTGAAAACCGAACGCATAGAGGGATGGACCCGAAACGGTCCCGTAAAGATTGGGGTGACGCGTCATCAGCGCTGAGACCAGGGCCACATGGTCTGCCGGGTCGAGTGCGGCCGTCCCTGACCAAACACCAAGCCCGACCCAAATAATCGCGTTGTCCGGATAGCGCGTCAGCACTTCTTCCAGGAGGGGCAGATATTCGGTTGGCGCGTCATCCGTTCCCAAATCGGCCCGCAGCATCAAGGGGATCGTCCGCTCCCTGAGATCGTCCATAAAGGGGGCCCATTGGCCGATCGTCTCAAGCGCCACGGCGTTCTCTCCGCGGGCCGCCAGGGACTGATTGGCAAGGTCCACGGGACCCATGATCCGGAAGACACCTGGATATTCCGTGTCAAGCACGTCGAGGGCAGGCTGGATGTCCTCGGGACGGGACAGGTCGGCAAAAGTCATGGACAGGGTCAACGTGATGTCATCCGTGCCCCTTTCGATGACATCCTGGGCATTCGCAAAATCATGCTTCAGAACCCGGGGGGCCGGCGCGGCGCTGCACGCCTCCGGATCAGGACACAGACCCGTTCCCCCTACGGCCCGACCCGAACCTGAGACGGCGGCGAAGAGAATGCCAGCCCGGCCCATATAGTCGATGGTCTGGCTCCAGGGCAGGGCGGCTCCAACCATGGGCCTTGGATGCAAGAGCACATCGACGACCGCCGTGGAGGCCAGCGTCTGGCGCGCGAAGCAGGTGGCATTGATGGGCTCGAACAGCGCCCGTTTGGATGGTGCGGCATCACCGAGGCCCGCGAGCTTTTCACTCACGGTCTTTTCACTCACGGTCTTTTCTGGCGCTGCCGGTGTAGTGTCCTCGACCGGATTGGCCTCGGCAACCGGCGCCGTGTCCTGCGATTGGGTCTGATCGGTGCCCGGCCCGACGCTCTCGCAGGCGCCCAACAGAATAGGAAGCAACAGAAAACCCATCAGAAACCGGCGCCGTTCCGTCATGGAGTGACATCCCCTCTCGCGCACAGCCCCTCTCCACAGCCGGCTCCATTTACGGGAAAACACCACCGGTCCGCAAGGAAGACCCGACCGGTTGTTGGATGCGGTATGAAACCACAGGCAGCATGACACTGTTCTTTCTCCACACAGCCGAGACACGATACTCTGGTGAGATCGTGCCGAGACCGTGCGCCCCATGGCCAAGCCGAATAATGCGATGGCGGGCCAATTCACCGTAACACTGTCCGCCTGGATGGATGGGCCCTCCGGCATCATCTATTTGTGAACGCCCTTAGACCGAGACGGAACAAGCCCATGTCCGATGCCGCGAATGCGCTGGTTGATCTGCCCACCTGGTCCCTTGATGATCTGTATACGGGTCTTGACGATCCAAAGCTTGAAGCCGATTCGGCTCAGCTGGCCGCCGACGTGGAGGCCTTCGAAGCCGCGCTTGCGGGCCATGTGGCCGCACTGGATGGGCCGGCGCTTGGACAGGCGATAGAGCGCTATGAGGCGCTTGAGGAACGGGCAGGGCGCCTGTCGAGTTTTGCCGGGCTCATTTTCGCTGCCGACAGCACCGATGCGGCGACGACCAAATTCTATGCGGACATGCAGGCGCTTTTGACCAGGCTGGCAAGCACCCTTCTGTTTTTCGAACACGAACTCAATGAC
This sequence comes from uncultured Alphaproteobacteria bacterium, assembly GCA_964449455.1. GTDB lineage: Bacteria > Pseudomonadota > Alphaproteobacteria > JAJFIK01 > JAJFIK01 > CAYUYV01. The sequence goes on from CAYUYV010000099.1 coordinate 3,701, forward strand.
ATTTCCGACGAGACGCTTCAGGCAGCCTACGAGGCCAGCGCGACGCTGGCCCGCTATCGGCCCTGGTTGCGCCGCTTGCGGACATTTCGGCCCTATCGCCTGGCCCAGGATCTGGAGCGGCTGTCCCTGGAGCGCTCCCAGACGGGCAATGCAGCCTGGGTGCGGCTTTTCGACCAAACCATGGCAGCCATGCGCGTTAGCGTTGACGGGCGGGATGTCACCCAAGTCGAGGCCATGGATCAGCTCACCCATGCGGACCGGCCGGCACGCGAAGCCGCCGCCAAGGGCCTCGCTGAACAGGCGGAGCGCCAGGCGCCCCTCCTTGCCCTGATCTTCAATACGGTGATCAAAGACAAAGCGATCGACGACCGCTGGCGCGGGCTGAAGCACCCGACCCACGCGCGTCATCTGTTCAATGATGTGGATCCTGAGGTGGTCGAGGCCCTGGCCCAGGCCGTGAAAGACGCCTATCCCCGCCTGTCGCACCGCTATTTTGCCTGGAAGAGCCGTGCCCTCGGCCTTGAGCCTTTGGCCTATTGGGACCGGCTTGCCCCGCCGCCGGGCGAAGACAGCCGGATCATTCCCTGGCAGGAAGCCCGCGAGATGGTTCTGGGGGCCTTTGCCCGCTTTTCTCCCCAGATGGCGGATCTCGGGCGCCAGTTCTTCACGGAAGGCTGGATTGACGCCCCCTCGCGGCCCGGCAAGTCGGGCGGCGCCTTTTCCCATCCCACGGTGCCGAGCGCCCATCCCTATATCCTGTTGAATTATCGGGGTAAGGCGCGGGATGTCATGACGCTCGCCCATGAGCTCGGCCATGGGGTTCACCAGATGCTCGCCGGTAAACAGGGCCTGCTGTTGTCCCAGACGCCGCTGACCCTTGCCGAGACCGCAAGCGTGTTTGGCGAGATGCTGACTTTCCAGACCTTGCTGGCCCAGGAAACGGATCCGGCCCGGCGCCGCCATCTCCTGGCCGCTAAGATTGAGGACAAGATCAGCACGGCGGTGCGGCAGATCGCCTTCTACGAGTTCGAGAAGGCGGCCCACGAAGCGGCCCAGGGCGGCGAACTGACGCCCGAGGATTTCGGCCGGATCTGGCGCGAAACCCAGGATGCGGCCCTTGGGCCGGCGATCAATCTTGAGGGATATGATGGCTTTTGGGCGCTTGTGCCCCATTTCATTCATGTCCCTTTCTACGTCTATGCCTATGCGTTCGGTGAGGGTCTGGTGAATGTGCTCTATGACCTTTACGCCCAGAGCGATGCGGGGTTTGTGGAACGCTATCTCACCCTCCTCGCCGATGGCGGTGCCCGGCGCTATGACGCGGCGCTGGAGCCATTCGGGCTTGATCCGCGTGACCCGGCTTTCTGGGCCCGTGGTCTCGACGTGATCGAGCGTATGCTGAATGAACTTGAGGAACAGGATGGCTGAGGACAAGGCAACTTTCGGCGGACGACTGACCCGCTATGCCCGCGTGGGTGCCGGTATGGGCGGAGTGGCCCTGCGGGTCGCCGGGTCCCGGGTGATGGGCCAGGACCCTGATCACGCGCGCCACGCCGCCGATTTGAAAGCAGCGCTCGGGGGCCTCAAAGGGCCGCTGATGAAGGTGGCCCAGATCATGTCCACCATTCCGGATCTGGTGCCGCCGGAATACGCTTCAGAGCTTGCAGAACTCCAGGCCCATGCGCCGCCCATGGGGTGGACTTTCGTACGCCGGCGGATGAAAAGCGAGCTGGGCGGCGACTGGGAGACCCGTTTTTCCAGTTTCGAACGCGAGGCAGCCCATGCCGCCTCCCTTGGCCAGGTGCACAAGGCCCGGGACACCCATGGCCAGGCTCTGGCCTGTAAACTTCAGTATCCGGACATGCAGTCGGCCGTCGAGGCGGATCTCAGCCAGCTGCGCATCGCCTTTGCCATTTACCGGCGCATGGATACCGCTATTGATCCGACGCAAATGGCCGACGAGATCGGGGAGCGGCTGCGCGAAGAACTCGATTATGCCCGCGAGGCTGCCCATATGCGCCTTTACGGCCGCATATTGGCGGATATCCCAGGGATCACCGTGCCTGAAGTGGTCGATGACCTCTCAACGCCGCGCCTTTTGACCATGACCTGGCTGGATGGCGCGCCCGTGTTGACCGTCAAAGGCGCGCCCCTTGAGCAGCGCAACGCCTTGGCGACGGCCTTGTTCCAGGCCTGGTGGCTGCCTTTCGCGCGTTACGCCGTTATTCATGGTGATCCGCATTTGGGTAATTATGCGGTGCGTCCGGACGGATATGGCATCAATCTTCTCGATTTTGGTTGTGTGCGGATTTTCCCGGCAGAGTTCGTGAGAGGTGTTATAGATCTTTATCGAGGCATTCTTCATGAGGATCGGGATCTCATTGTGTCCGCCTATGAGCGCTGGGGCTTCCGCAATCTCTCCGACGGGCTGATCGAGGCGCTGAATATCTGGGCCCGTTTCATCTACCGCCCGCTGCTTGATGACCGGGTGCGCACCATCGCGGACGGAATATCGCCTTCCGAATATGGCCGGCGGGAAGCTTTCGAGGTTCACCAGGCCCTCAAAATGCATGGGCCCGTGATGCCACCCCGGGAATTCGTGTTCATGGATCGGGCGGCCATCGGTCTTGGCGCCGTGTTTCTTCATCTGGGCGCGGAGTTGAACTTCTATCGCATGTTCAACGAGGCCATTGAGAATTTCGATGCGGAGACTGTGGCAGCGGCCCAGCAAAACGCCATGGCCGCCGCCGGCGTGCCGCGGGACTGACCGTCAGCGCGGCCCATTGGGTCGCGCTTGGGCGCGGGAGAACATCACGGATACGGATGGTGTCCTTGACAATCGCCCGCATTGCCAGTATCATTCTCTCAACGTCGCAATTCAGCATTATTAAGTGTATCCTCGCCGGTTTGGCCGTGCGGGGATTTTTTGTGTCAGTAGCTTTCACCCAGCGGATGGATGTGGAAGGGAGGGCGCGGCGCGTCGATGCGCGATTGGGCGTGGTCAATGTCCCGCACGTAAAGCGTATTGCCATGTCCCTCCCGAAAACGGTCGAGGGCGGAAAGACGCCTCGTTGCGGGGTCGAATGCGACAGGCGAAAAGCCGTTTTGAGCAATGAGCGTGTCCAGATCGGCGTCGTTCCGACCATAACGTGCCCCGCTGCCATTGATCTCAACCAGGATGGTCTTCAGGTCAGGATTGGCCAGAAGCTCTGCAGCCCCCTTCAATGCGGGCCATTCGAAGCCTTCGACATCGATCTTGAGGAAGATGTCGCGGGCGCCGGGGATCTCAGTTCGCCACTGGCTTACCAGATCGTCGAGCCGGTCTACCGGGACGGACACGAGCTTGTCCGCCGATAACCGCGCCTGCTCCTGCGGCGTGGCCACATGATTGGTCGTATCGGAGTCCGCTGTGAAGGTGAGGGTCGCCTTTTCATCTGCGCAGCCAAGATTTTGCAGGCTGACCCGCTTACCAAGACCATTGATGAGAACATTTTCGCTCAGGCGGCGGAAGGTTGACGGTACGGGCTCGATACTGAGGCAGGGGCTGCCCAAGGCGCCCGCGGCCAGAAGGGTATAGGCGCCCAGATTGGCGCCCACATCAATGAACAGATCCTCCGCCTTGTGACGGCACAGGACAAATGGCATGTCCGGGCTTTCCATCAGCCCGACATAAAGATTGCCAGTGAGACCCGTATCGCCGGACTGCACCAGAAACGCGGTGTCATTGACCCAGGCGACCTTGTACCGGGCAGGAAAGATACGCGACGCGATTTGCCATGCCGCAAACCGACCGACGGCTTGGGCCCTGCGCCGCTTCGTAAGAGGGTGGCCCGTAATGAACGTCAGCGTCTGCAGAATGGCGCGCACCATATGTTGGTCCTCATCTTGACCGTTCGCCTGTTCCGTCCATAGCCAGCCCCATCAGGCCGAGGCCGCCTTTGAGCCTGTCCGAAGGAGACGATGTCCATGCTGACCGTGGTCTGCTGGAAATGGCACCCCGTGCCCGGATCCCGGCATCCGGCGACAGCCTACACCGCACGCCATGTGAATGTCTTGCGTGCCATGGTCCGTCGTCACCTGCACCGCTCCCATGAGTTTGTCTGCGTCACCGATGATCCGCAAGGGCTCGATCCGGATATCCGCATCGTGCCGTTGTGGGACGACTGGCGCAATCTCGGCCGCTGCTATGTGCGCTTGAGGGCGTTCGCGCCGGACATGGCGAAGATCTTCGGGCCCCGGTTTGTCTCCATCGATCTTGATACGGTCATTGTCGACGATATCACGCCCCTGTTCGACACGGCGGTGGATTTCAAGATCTGGGGCGATGTGCTCGCCTCCACGCCATACAATGGCAGCCTTTGGCTGCTGAATGCCGGATCGCGTCGCTCTGTGTGGGCGCAGTTCGATCCTGACACGCATATTTGTGAGGCTGCGCAAGCCGGATTGATTGGGTCAGATCAGGCTTGGCTGGCGCTCCATCTGGGCGCCGATGAAGCCAAATGGACCCGGGCGGATGGTGTAGTCTCGTTTCGCCATCATGTCCTTGGACGGCGCAACTGGCCTATTGCCAAGCTGCGCCGCGTCCTGCCAGAGCCTTTGCGCGCCCGCCCGCCCGATGGCGCGCGCATCGTGTTCTTCCATGGATCCCACGACCCGAGCCACCCGTCCGTACAGGATGCCTTTCCCTGGATCAAGGAGCATTGGACATGATGGTCAGAGCCCAGGCCACGGCCCTTATCGCCTCAAAGACTCAATCCCGCGCCTTTTCCCGCTTCGACTATGTGACCGCCCATAGCTTGGCGGCGGTTTCGGATCCGCGTTATTTCCTCAGCCTGCGCGCCCTGTTGTCGGTGAATGACCGCATTGATATTATTGCGGACAAGGACGGTCTGCCGGCGGCGATTTCAGTCATTGTCATGGCTATCACGCCGGAAGCGGTTCTGTGCCGGCCTCTGGTTGCTCTTCCGACAACGGATATTGCCGGTTGGACCTGGACACTCTTGAATGCCAGTTCAGGCGGTGTTGCAGACAAGCCGCGCGATGACTCCCAACGGGGACACGATCTGGAAACGGGGCGGAGTTGGCGCAGGGGGCAGGGCGGCTTTTCCTGTTATGAGGCCGACGGAACACTGGTGGCCAGCCATCTGACGCGCGATCAGGCCCGTGCCCTGGCCACGGAAACACCGGTCCCCAATGGGGCGATGGCGGAGGGCGCGGCCTGATGCCCACCCAGACAGATTTGGCCAATCTGGCCCTCGTGGAATTTTGCGGGGCGGATGCGATCACGTCTCTCACCGACGAGTCCGACCGGGCCCGAACCGTGAACCGCGCCTTGCCCGATGTCGTGCGCGCGGTCCAGCGCCGGTATGGGTGGGGCGACTGCAAGACCCGGGCGCGGCTTGCCCGACTCACTGAAACACCCGCCTTTGGTTTCCAATATTTCTATCAGCTCCCCTCAGGGTGGCTTCGGACAATCAGTATACATGGTGACCCAGGCGGACGCACCCCCATCCGATATTCCATGGAACGGGGGCGGGTCGCAACGGACTCGGACAGTGTCTATCTCATCTATCTTGCCCATGTGCCGGACCCGAATGAATGGGATCCTGTGCTCTACCGTCTCACGGGGTGCGAACTTGCCTATGCCGTCGTGGAGCGGGTCACTCAGTCCTCAGACAAAAAAGAGGAGATCGAGCGCGAATTGCGCCGGCTGCGCCTTGCCGCACCGGCAATCGACGCGGTCGAAGATTTTCCTGAGGCGCGGCCCGAGAGTTCTTGGGTCAGCGTCCGTGGACGTTGGGGAGGGCGGTAATGGCGCAAACCATCCATGTGCCGCAATTCAGTTTTGCTGGTGGCGAATGGAGCCCGCGGCTCCATGACCGATCGGACCTGCAACGGTTTGACGTCTCCGCGCGAACACTGAAGAACTGGCAGCCTCTGATTCAGGGTGGCATCGACCGTCGGCCGGGCATGCGCTATGTGGGAAACGCGCCGTCTGATACAATCAAGACCCGGATCATTCCCTTCGTGTTTGATCGGACCACCGCTTACGCCCTGGCTTTTGGGCAAGGGGCGCTGCGGATCTTTCGGGACAGGGCGGCGCTTTCTGTGTCGGCCACAGCGTCCGTGACCAATGGCAGCTTCACATCGGGCATTTCCGGGTGGACGGATTTATCCACTGGCGCCGCGCAGATTGTTCACGATGCAGTCCTCGAGCGGCTGGTGCTCCGCGGTGCGCCGCAACAAAGGGTTCATGCGGAGCAGGCGGTCACCGTCGTATCGGGCTCCGTCTACGTCCTCGCCTTCGACACCTTTGACGGCGCCGTGACACTCCGTGTGGGCAGCAGTTCGGGACAAGACGACATTGTGGACGATATTCAGGTGGGCCGCGGCAGCCATATCTACGCATTCACGGCCGTCGGCTCTTCCGCGTTCATTCAGTTCCTCCACAGTACTGCCCTTGATCGGTCAATTGATTCCGTCCGCTTTCTTCCCATTGGCCCCCTTGATCTCGAAACACCCTATCTGGAGGCAGATCTCTTCGACATCGTCCATGACCAGTCGGCGGATGTGATGTTTCTCACGGTCGAAGGCCCAACTTACGCGCCCCGGAGCCTGAAGCGTCGCGGCGACCTTTCCTGGTCCCTGGAAGTGATCGATTTCGTTGACGGTCCGTATCTCATTGAAAATACGAGTGAGACAACGATTACCCCATCGGCGACGGCCGGGTCCGTCACTTTGACTGCGTCCACGCCATTGTTCCAATCGGGCCATGTGGGTGCGCTTTGGCGCCTGCGCCATGCTGGCCGCGCGGCCTCCCGAACCGGTTTGACGGCGCTTGGAGAAACCGGCGCCATCGAGGTCACAGGCATCGAAGAAGAGCGCACCCTGACGACTGTCGTCAGTGGCTTGGCTGGTGATACAATTGTTCTGGAGCGCTCTGCCGACGGTGGACTCACCTACACGACGGCTGCCACCTACACCAGCGACGGCACGAGAACCTATACGGACAATTTGACTGATACGCTCCTCTACCGGTTGCGGATCTCGGCCTATGGTGCCGGGATCATCGATATGTCCGTGTCGCTCGAATTCGGTTTCACCGATGGCTACGCCCGGATTACGGCCGTCCCCAGCGCAACCGAGGCTGTTGCTGAAGTGCAAAAGCCCTTTGCCAAGGCCATCGCTACCAAATCCTGGCGGGAGGGGGCCTGGTCTTCTGTGCGCGGTTTTCCTGGTGTGGTGGAACTCCACGAACAAGCGGCCTGGTTCGCCTCGGCACAGACACCCACCCGCAAGGCCCAGGCCGATACGGTTTGGCGATCCCGAATCGGTCTGTTTACGGATTTCACGCCGGGTCTTAATGACGATGATCCCTTAAGTTATGCCCTTGCCAATGAACGGGTCGATACCATCGAATGGATGATGTCGGCAGACGCCCTGTTGATCGGTACACGGGGCGGCGAATGGGTGGGGCGGGCCTCGGCCTTGCAGGAGAGCATCACTCCCGCCAATTTCAATGTTCGAGAAAGCACCACGGCTGGGGGACGGAAGGTCCGCCCCATCAAGGAGGCACGCAGGGGGCTGTTTGTTCAGCGCGCAGGCCGCAAAGTGATGGAACTGGTTTTCCAGGCGTCCGCGGACGGTCTGGTGACCCGGGATCTCACCGAGATCGCCGAGCATATCACAGGCCCAGGCATCACAGATATTGCCTTTCAGCGTGAACCGGGCCAGACCGTTTATTGTGTGCGTGCTGACGGGCGGTTGGCCTGCCTCGTCTATCGGCGGGAACAGGATGTCATCGCGTGGTGGAGCCTCGAAACCGCCGGCCAGATCGAAAGTGTCGCCGTGCTCCCCGGTGAGACCTGCGATGAGCTGTGGATAACGGTGCGCCGCACGATCAATGGCGCATCCCGCCGGTTTGTCGAGGTCTTGACGTGTAATGATGACTGGCGGCGCAAGGGGGGGTTCGGCACGCCCGATGCTGCCTTCTTCGTGGACGCCGGCTTGTCTCTCGATCCCGCAGAGCCTTCGGCCGCTTTAACTCCCGGCGCCGTCTCCGGCGACACGGTGACATTCACGGCGGATCAATCCGTCTTTACCGCGGACGATGTGGGCAAGATCCTGCGGCTGAATGGCGGAAAGATCCGGGTCACAAGCCAAACCGGATTGACCGTCACCGGACGGACCTTGGTGCCTCTCCGCTCCATGGCCATAGCGCAAGCTGGCGAATGGACGGTCGGGGCGCCAAGCACTCTCCTTTCGGGCCTTGATCACTTGGAAGGGGAGACGGTGCAGATTTGGGCTGATGGCGCACCGCATCCCGACCGCATTGTCACTGGGGGATCGATTGCGCTCGAACGGGCTGTCTCCCAGGCCCATGTGGGTCTCGGCTATCAGTCCGTCCTCACCATGAACAAAGTCGTGGATGGGGGACGACGGGGCTCTGTCACCGGGCAGAAAAAGCGCATTGGACATGTGGTGTTGACTCTGGTTGACGCTGTACCGCCGAAGGTCGGGGCAACCCTTGAGACAGCCGAGGATCTGCCATTCCGGACACGCGGCGATCCCCTTGGCTACGCTCCGGCCCTGCGCACACAGACCATCAATGGATCACTTGCTGGCAATGACTATACGGATGATCCGACATTGGTTGTTTTTGAGGATCAGCCATCGCCTTGTATGATCACATCGATCCACCGGCAGGTGGAGGTGCATCAGCGATGATGGTTGTTCCCTTCCTGCCACGCCATTTGGCGGGCCTCAATCTCGATGGGCGTGATCCGGGCGCGGCACTCATTCGGCCTGATGATGTGGACCTCAACCGCCTGGCTGGGTTGACTTTTCTTGACGGGACCGTCCTCGCCTGTTGCGGCATCACGCGCTGCGATGACGGATCCGGCTGGGCATGGCTTTTTGCAGACTCCGCGTTCCGTCGCCGGCCAGTCTTTATGGTCCGGATGCTGAAACAGTGGTTGACCTGGATCGAGCGACTGGAGATCGCCGATCCCTTACATGCCCGCGCGGCGCGGGACTGGGCCGGGGCCAATCGCATGTTGAGTGTTCTGGGTTTTGTCCATCATCGGCGCAGCGATGATGGTTTATACGAGGAGTGGGTGAAACATGTCGGGTCTTGATATTGCGGCACGGGGGGCCGGAACGGTCCTTGATCTGGTGGGCACCGAGGTTCAAAAGAACGCAGTACGCCGAAATGCCGAGTTTCAAGCGGCGGAACGCCGTCAGCGTGCGGCTGACCTGTCACGGCTTGGTCAGGTTGAGGCGGACGCTGAACGTCGGCGTGGGCGGCGTGATGCAGGGGAGCGGCGCGCCGACCTCTCCGCCGGCGGAGTGGATCTTGGATCGGTCACGGCCCTCGGTCTTCTCGCCGATATGGCCGCCGAAACCCGGTTCAGGGCGGACAGCGCACAACGCCGCCGGGATGCCCAGGCCGTTGCCCTCGAAAATGATGCCCGCCGCCGCTTGTTCAATGCTGACGTGCGCCGCCGCAGCTTGACCTTCAATCAAGTGGGCACGCTGCTCGGCACCGCCGGGCGGGCTGCTGGCGGGCTGGGGCCAACCGGAAGCGGAGGCGTTCGCTTGTCCACCGGGAGCGATTTCTGATGGGCGCTCCCCAGGCGGCCCAATCGCTCGCGGCGGCACAGTTCGTCCTCGAAGCAACTGCCCGGATCCGGGCCGCCCGGGTCGCCGTGCTGGACGAGGCGATGGAGCGGCCTTCAAACGCTGAGGACAAATCGTCCGATCCGGCCTCAACGGCGCTTGCTCAATTTGATGCCGCTGTTGCCAACCTGCTGGACTGGGCACCAACCGAAGCGGCCCGCGCCTTGGTGGCGTCCCGCGCGAGCCACGATCGCCGGATCCTGGAAGACGATATGCTGGGGGCGGATTGTGCCCGGTTTGGCCTTGACCTCGCCCACGCGGCACAGGTGGCCATGGACAGTCATGCGCAAGCCGTGGCGCGTGATCCGCAGGCGCTTCAGTCCAGCCTTGCCATGGTCGAGGCGGACTTGAAGACGCTTTGTGCAGAGTGTCCTGGTGCGGATGTGAAACCACTCATCACAATGGCCCGGGCAAGACTCCACGGCGCGGCCCTGGCGGCGCAGCTCACGCGTGATCCGGAGGGTGTCGTCGCGACTTTGAAAGGAGGTGGCCTCGCTGATGTCCTCCCTCCGTCAGAGGTGAGGCGTCTGACGGCAGCGGCAGGCCGGGCGATCACTGCACGATTGGCCAAAACCCGACAGACAGCGGCACAAAGCCTGGAGCACGCAAGAAGAGCAAGCAGGAAAGGCCATGATTGGCGTACCGTGGTACCAGAAGATCAGCTCATTGCTGACTGGGGGGCGTCTGCTGAAGATCTCATCCGTGATCTTGATGAGCAGGCGATGCGTGCCGCAGCCACTGAAGCGCTGTCCCGTCTGCCTCCGGAGGACAGAGACGCTGTGATTGCCTGGGCTGCCCCCACCGGAAAGCGCGCTAAAGCCCTTTGGACGGAGACCGACCAAGCCCTTCGAGCAGCGTTTGCGGAGGATTCCCGGGCCTATTTTGATCGTCATGACACAGACCTCGCCAAAGCCTTCGACGACGCATTTGATGGGGCAGATGGGGAGCGCCTGTCTGTGCTTGCTGAAGTTCTGCTGTCGGAGCAGCGGCGCCTTGGGGCCGAGGCCCCGCGTCTTCTGTCCCGGCGCCGGGCCCGCCAGGAGGTGGCCAAGATCCTGGGCGATCCCGACAGCAAGGGGCAGGGACGGGGCATGGTCGATCGGTTGCGCCATGTCACGCGGATCTGCGCCGCCCACAGGGCCATGCTGGATGCGGAGTTGCGTGATGCCGGGTTGCCTTTGGTTCTTGATCTTGTGCTCCAGAGCGATTTCGATCCCCTGGCGGAGCATATTGCGATCGATCTAGTCGACAGGGCAGACCTTCCTACGCCTGACCAGGACATGGCCCAGGCCGTAACAAAAGCTCTGACGGGTGCTGATCATCGTGAGTGGGCCGATGTCAGGTCAGAGCGCTTTCGGCGTCAAGCTGTTCACTTGGCCATGGGCCTTGCGGAGAAAACAGGACGCCCCGACAGCGCCGTCGAGGATGCCATTGGGATCCTCACCGGTCCGCAAGGGGGCACATCTCCCTCAAGCAGCGCGTCCGAATGGACATGTTTCGGTCATATGAACCACGAGCAAGCTTTTGTTTCTAGGAGAACTTTTGGCTCGACGGTTTGAGCCAGTCCACGAGGCTGGTACCTACATCTGCGTGCATCGGATGAATACGGATTTCTGGGAGCCGCGGGGCTCCCTTTTTCTTGTTTGAAGGGCAGGGTCCATGACGGTTTCGACGGTTGCTACGACAGTCATCTATGCCGGCGACGGCAGCACCACGTCCTTCGGCGTGAAAAATGGTGCCGCCGTCATTTTTTTTCAGTCCAATGACCAAATTGTTGTGACGCATGTTTCCTCTGCCGGTGTCGAGACGGTTTGGACTGAGGGGACGCAATACACTCTGACGGGGGCGGGGGTTGAAACAGGTGGTACCGTGACTCTATCGGCAGCCTCGCTTCTGCCGACTGGCGACATGCTGGTGATCGAGCGTATTGTTCCGGGCACCCAGCCCGTGGACCTTGCCGACGCGGGGACCTTTGAGCCGGAAACTATCGAGGACCAGCTTGATCGAGTTGCCTTTTCCATCCAGGACCTGGGTGAAGCCAGGGACCGCAGTGTTCAGTTTCCCCGCTTTGAAACGGGCAACGAGCCGCGCCTGCCGGTCAAGGCCACGCGGGCCGGAAAGGCGCTTGGCTTCAGCGCAGACGGCACCGGCTTTGCCGCCGGTCCCAATCTGTCACTCCTGAACACTGTCGTCTCTCAAGCGCTGAGCACCATCAGTTTTGCCGATCTCAACTTTATGTCCACCGTCTCGGCCCTGACGGCGCTGACCAAGCCGTCTTCTGAAACCATGTTCTGGGTGATGGGGCACACGGAAACGGGGGACGGTGGCGGCGGGCCTTTTTATTGGGACCCGGACGACACGGCCACGGTGAATTCAGTGACGATCTTTGCGGCAGACTCCGGCGGAACTGGCCGGTTTCGCAGGCTCGACGCAACTGGCCTGATTAATGTGCGCTGGGCCGGCGCCGCGCCGGGCCGATCGGCCGCGGTCAACAGCGCCGCCTTCAGTGCCGCCCTTGCGGTGGGCTCCATCTTTGTGCCCGAGGGCATTTACGATCTGGGGGCCAATCCTGTCCAGTTGATCGGCGATGGCAAACAGATTGTGGGGGAGGGCGTTGACACCTTCCTGGATTTCACCAATGCCGAGATCGGACTTGCCATTGGGGATATCACCCTGCCGGGGCCGGACACGCGGACGATTGCCGAGCGGACCACCTATCGGGAAATGTCCGTCCGGAACATTTCTATTTCCGGGACCGGCACGCGGGCCGTCCATCTGGTAAAGTCCACCCAATTTGTAATGGACAATGTGCACTTGCGGGACTCCGGGCTCGTGACGGCCAACAGTTCCTGGTCGGATGGTTTCCGCTTTGAGTTCACCTTTGGCAGCCAGTTCTCTAACCTCTACACCCTGCGCTCAGGCATCACCAATCACTGCTTTGAATTCCTTGAGGATTTCAACGCCAACACGGTGTCGAACTGCTACACGGGCAGCACGGAAGCTGAAGTTGCCTTCTACATGGACAAGGTCATTGACTGTGTCTTCAACAGCCTGACGGCCCAGCGTACCAAGATCGGGATCTGGTGCGTGGACGTGCGCGGCACCACGATGAACGGCCCTTATTTCGAGCAGATCCGGCAACAGTTCATTCTGGGCGACCGGGTCAGCGGCAAGTTCACCCGGGGCCTGACCATTAATGGCGGAGAGTATCTGGGGCCATTTGCCCAGAACACAGACCGGGCGAAAGCCCGCGCCATATTTGACATGCAGCGGGTGCGGGGCTGCACGATCAACAGTCCAATCATCAGCGAGATGTTCAGCTATGCCACCATCGCGCCGGTGAGCTTCACGGCGCAGGGCGGGGACACCCCAAGCCGGACCGCGAAGGCGCTGGCCATCATCGCTCCCGATGATCCCGATCTGGTCTCCAACCCGGCCGGACGCATTGAGCGGTTAATTCTGCTCGACCCCGGCTTTGGCTATCTTACCGCACCCCTCGTGACCATTGGCAGCAGCGCAGGCGGCACCGGCGCAACCGCGACTGCGGAAGTGCTCAGTGGAAAAATCATTCGCGTCGCGCTCACGGCCCAGGGCTCTGGCTATATGCCCGATCCACCGACACAGATCTTTGCCCTGTTCGAACTGGCCGAAAATGTGCGGGTTAACGGATATTATGTGGAGCCCCAGAACCAGCTCGGTATTCCAGGCCCTTTGTGGCCCTTCATTGCCCGCACATCACAGGCAACACCCAATACGGGCATCAATATCACCGACGATGTGGTGCTCGATGGGGTCAATGAACAAGGGTCCCGCGCCGAGGTTGTCCTGACCGATGGCTCCAACAACGACAACTTCACGGTGGCAATTGTCAGCCGCGACGAATTGGGCGGTGAGACCCGGCGCCGCTTTGAGCCCACGGTCTTTCCGGCCTGATGGGCGGCACATGGATCCCGGCCTGACCGGGTTACGCCCTGCGGGGCACCATTGGGAGACTGACGATGAAAGGCCTCTTTCGCGGTATTCTGGAAACCGTCGGCATTGACTGGGTGATGAAGACGGCGATCCTTTCCATGCTCGAAGTCCTGAAGGAAATCGTGCAAGAAACGGACAATACGTGGGATGATCGTCTTGCTGTGCCCATTATCGATGCGGTCATGGCCCGTCTCCAGGGGCAGGATCCCGCTCCCCATATGGCCGAGGCGCGCCCGGCCCTGGAACGCTTCGCCGGTCTGACGCCAGCTTGATCGTCAGGCACTGGGATCCCGGGAGGCCCAGCGTGCAAGATGGGCTTCCACGGCTGCGTTAAAGCGTTCAGGGGCTTCGATATTGATGGAGTGTCCGCCCTCAAGGTCGACAATTTGGAGGGCGGGCATGGCATCCTCGGCGGCATGGCGCAGGGGCTGGAATTGGGCCTCCCACCGACCGTTTACAAGAAGCGTTGGAACCCGGAAGTCCTGAAAGCGCGGCGTGATGCTGAGCCCTGGGAAGGTCTCCCGAATGGCAAGAGCCACGGCATGGGGATCGACCCGGTCGGCATCGTCATTCATGGCTCGGTAGATGTCTTCGGGAAAACGGCGGGCCCGGCGCGGATGGAAGGGCAGGGCACGGACGGCCTCAAGGCCCTCCGCCTCGATCATGTCTACCTGCCGGCGCATGGCCCGGGCCGCCTCGGATTCGAAATCGGGCGGGCTCAGGGCCGAGATCGAATTCGTAAAGATCTGGGCAGGCACACGATCCTGGTGCGCAAGAACATAGTTGAGCGTGATTCCTGCACCGAAACTCTGACCACAAACGAACCAGGTTTCCGCGCCCACCGTCTCACGGATATGCTCAAAACAGTCAGCATAGGCCTTGGTGGTAAAGGCCGCCGGATCCTCAGGCGTGGGCGAGCGGCCATGGCCCCACAACTCGACCACCACCGGGCGACAGAACGCCATGAGGCCGGGCAGATTGACCGCCCATTGAACCCGGCTCGAAAGGAAACCGTGCACGAGCAACAGATAGGGCCCGTTGCCCCTGTCATGGACCTCATAATGGGGAACGTCGAATGGGGCGGTCATGGCCGTGCTCCTGTCCTGGTACCGATGGGCGGCGGACCGCAGGGAGTCCCATCCTTTCAAACGATCACGCTCCCCGGTTCAGGGGAGCGCGTTCCTGCCAGCCCGTCTTCTCGTCTGGCTAGTGTCGTGGATCAGAAGTCCGCATGAGAAGTCCCGGCACGTCCGTCTG
>CAYUYV010000100.1:0-2572 GCA_964449455.1 uncultured Alphaproteobacteria bacterium
GAGCCCGCCGATCATGCGGGCGAATTCCTGACCCGCCACACTAGTGCTCCAGAAGGCGGCGCAGGGTGTCGACGGCTTGCTCGATAGAAGGATCCGCACGGCGCAGCTCCTCCACCTTCTTCACCGCATGCATGACCGTGGTGTGATCGCGATTGCCGAACCGGCGGCCAATATCGGGGAGGGACCGGGTCGTGAGCTGCTTGGCCAGATACATGGCGATCTGGCGCGGCCGTGTCACCACCCGGGCGCGGCGCGGCGAGAGCAGGTCAGAGACCTTGATGGAGAAATGCTCGGCCACCTTGCGCTGGATCTCCTCCACGGTGACCCGGCGCGTATTCGCCCGGATCAGGGGATGGAGGAGGTCCTGGGCCACATCAACGCTGACGGGCCGGCCGACCAGGGCGGCATGGGCCAGGATCTTCTGGAGCGCCCCCTCAAGCTCCCGGATGTTTGACGTGATCTTGTGAGCCAGGAAATCAAGCACGGACTGGGGAATGTCCACATCGCCATAAATTTCCGCAGCCTGACGCGCCTTGAGCTGAAGAATGCTGAGACGCAGCTCAAAATCGGTCGGATGGATGTCCGCAACCAGACCCCAACTCAGGCGCGAGCGGATACGCTCCTCAATGTCCTCCAGATCGCTCGGAGAGCGGTCAGCGGAAATCACGATCTGACGGGAGCGGTCCACGAGCGTGTTGAAGGTGTGGAAGAACTCTTCCTGGGTGTTCTCCTTGCCGCTGATATACTGAAAATCATCGATCATCAGCAGGTCAACGGTCCGGAACTGCTTCTTGAAGGCGAACTGGCTGTGGTGGCGGATCGCGGCCACGAACTGATACATGAACTTTTCAGCGGACAGATAAATAACCCGCTTCTCGGGATAACGCCGCCGCACCTCCCAGGCCATGGCATGCATCAGGTGGGTCTTGCCAAGGCCCGTTCCGCCATAAAGGAACAGGGGATTGAAGGGCACTGTCTCGGACTCGGCCACACGCCGGGCTGCAGCATGGGCCAACTCATTCGACTTTCCGACCACGAAATTGTCGAATGTGTTCTTCTCTTCAATCGGCCCATCCGCATCATCATCAAGCGAAACCATCTGAGACGCGGCGGAGGAGCGTGAACCTCCCCCTTGCCGGCTCCAGGCCCCGTTTTGCCGTGTCGCCCCCTCGTGCCCGCCGGTATGGATGGCCGGCGAGGCCATGGCATTCCCCGCAGCCCCGGCCGACGAAGCACTAGAAGACTGGGCATGAGCGGATTGACCGTGATCAGGCTGGGCGTGGCCGGCCCCAGTCCGACTCGCCGGCGCGGACTGGGTCCAGGACTGGCCAAAAGCCTGGCGCTCGCTTCCAGCGCCATTTCCGGACTGGCCACGATTGATCCCCTGCGGATGACCACGCTCACCGGGCGCCCGATAGGTAAGATCACGATCAGCAGGCGGAAGGGCCGACCCGTTGAGAAGAATCTCCACTTGGCGGACAGAAGGCTCACATTCGACCCAGCATCGGCGCAGACGATCAGCATAATTCTGTTCGACCCATTCGCGCATAAATCGCGTCGGCACAGACATGGTCACGCAACCGCTCTCAAGGGAGACGACGTCAAGGGGACGGAGCCAGGAATTGAAGGTGGCGTCACCCAGCTCCTCACGCAGCCGAAGGCGCACCTGGTGCCATTGACGGTTCAGTGCATCCAGCTCTCCATCGCCGGCACCTTCCGTCATCGGACGAATCCTCCTCATACCAATTGATGCGACCAGCGGGTCTTTTGGACCATCTTGCGATTTTGAGGGTCCGGCTGGGGACCCGAGACGGGGATCGACTTGAGTTATTGAGAAATTCGCTTGCTGAGTGTCGCCGGGGTCAAAAGTTCCTCCTGATAAATCCGTAGCCAGTTTGCGCGACATAAGTGTGTTTCCAGTGGTTTTTCTGTCGAACCCTCACGCCGTGGACACAGGCAGAGAGGGACACATGAATTCGAAAGACGGTGGGAGGACGGGACGGACTGTGATCCGGCACCGGGGTTGGGAGACGTCAGGTTTGAGTCCAGGGAAGCCCTGACGCTTTCCACCCATTAAGCCGGCCACGATGGCGACTTGGATCGAGATCGCCCTCAAAGCCGTCGGAGATATTGACACAGTGAGTATAACCCGCCGCTGTCATCGCAGATGCGGCAGCGAGAGACCGTGCACCCGAACGACAGATAAAGAAGAGCGGAGGATTTGTTTGTCCTTGGAGCTCCCGCTCCAACATCTGAGTAAAAGTGCCGTTGACACCCATACTTGGAAAGACTTGCCATTCGAGAAGAATGAACCGATTCCCAACATCAGAAAGGTCTGGAACACCGACGAAAGCCCATTCGGCCTGGGTCCGGACGTCAACAAGAATGGCGTCCTTGTGGCGGCGCAAAAGCTCCCAACCTTCGGTGGCTGTTACGGCATCCGGCAGGGACCCCGCCTCTGGCGTGGCAGCCCAATACGGGGCCGGAGCGTCTGACCCGCCCCGCCCAATATCCTGCCCAATATACTGGGACATGGCGGAATCGTCCGGAAGCAGATCAATCCCGAAACGGA
>CAYUYV010000100.1:2672-18339 GCA_964449455.1 uncultured Alphaproteobacteria bacterium
TGGCCGGATCGGTGACACTGACATGGCACCAGCGGATCCTACCGACGTTGTCGGAAGGGCAGCCGCGCCCATGGGTTTTCGGCCAGCAGCCGAACTGCCTTGGTCGCATCCATCCCGAGAAATCAACGTCGCAGACAAAGCCCCAGCCTCCCGAGTCGAGACGGCATTCTGATATCATCGCGTGCCAGGAATACGCGGCACCACAAGTCAACCGAACACCAAAAGAGGTCAATTCAACACCAGCCTGAGCCTAGCCGAGTGGAAGGCGTCAGAATCCGCAGGAATTGAAGTGGCTTGAAGAAGGTCGACCATCGAATACAGCCAGTTTCATTTTTTCGATTCTAAAAACTGCCTTACTCGCCAGGTCCGGTAAGCCGAAAACTCATCACCAGAGCTGTCAAGGTACTGCCATAAAGGCAGATATGACAACGCGGACAAAGAGCGAACATCTAGATTTTTTGAACAGCCATCCTGTGCAATTTCATTGACAAGGACTGGAATAAACGGCAACGCCCGGGGGCTTGAGACCACCGGGCGCACATAAAATTGGCACACATATCAAAATATGTGCACTATGACACTTTTGTCACACTGTCTGAAGGACGGATCCCGTCAGGCCGATGCCATCTGCTTGACGCGATGGCTGAGCCTAGACACCTTCCGGGAAGCGGTCCGTTTGTGAAGGATACCCTTGCGCGCGCTGCGCATCAACTCAGGCTCGGCATGACGCAGGGCCTGCTGAGCCGCGTCCTGATCGCCGGCGGCAATCGCTTCCTCGACTTTACGCACATATGTGCGCATGCGGGACCGCCGCGCCTTATTTACTTCCGTACGCCGCGCAATTTTGCGCACCATCTTCTTTGCAGATTTTGTGTTCGCCATTCCGCTTTATCCGACACACACTCACATTCAGGAAAACCAAGGCCGGAACGGTTACCCGCCTGGCGCCTCCGCGTCAAGACGCAGCGCAAAGCAAACCCGGCCGCCTGGCCCGCTCCCGAGACCTACCGATTCTTGAAATGGGGCTTTCGCTTTTCGATAAAGGCCAGCATGCCTTCATTCTTGTCGTCGATGGCGAACATGGAATGGAAGAGCCGTCGCTCGAAGCGGACGCCCTCGCTCAGCGTGGTCTCAAAAGACCGATTCACGCTTTCCTTGGTCATCATCACGACCGGCGCGGACAGGGCTGCGATTTTGCGCGCGACCCGCATGGCCTCGTCCTTGAGTTCATCCAAGGGCACGACCCGGCTCACCAGCCCGACCCGTTCCGCTTCCGCCGCATCCATCATGCGTCCGGTCAAACACATTTCCATGGCCTTTGACTTGCCCACGAACCGTGTCAGCCGCTGGGTGCCACCAGCGCCGGGCATGATGCCGAGGGACAATTCAGGCTGACCGAATTTGGCGTTCTCCGCGGCGATAATAAAATCGCACATCATCGCCACCTCGCAGCCGCCGCCAAGGGCATAGCCGGCAACCGCGGCAATAACGGGCTTGCGGCAGCGGGCCACGCGCTCCCAGCTCGCTGTGACAAAATCTTCCTTATAGACATCCATATAGGTCTTGGGCTGCATCTCCTTGATGTCAGCGCCAGCGGCAAAAGCCTTGCCCGACCCGGTCACGATCACGCATCCGATGGCATCATCCGCCTCTAACCTGTCGAGCGCGTCAGTGAGCTCCTCCATGAGCTGTGCATTGAAGGCATTCAGGGCCTCCGGCCTGTTGAAGGTCACGACCCCGACCCGATCCTCCCGGTCGACCAGAATGGTCTCATATGCCACCGTCATGCCCTTTCCCGGTCCTTCAGCCTGTGCGTCATATCTTGGGCACAATCCCCCGCGCGGATCACCAGTGCAGGCGAACAATTGCACGAAATTGCCGTTTCTTATCCCTTTCACACCCGCATCGTGCGATCAAGGCCATGCCTGGGTCAGCGCTGACACCCGGGACAGAAAAAAGTTGAGCGGTTTGCTTGCACAATGCGCTCAACCGAACCACACCCGCGGTCGGGACACGGTTCCCCTTCCCGGCCATAGACCTTGAAAGCATGCTGGAAATATCCGAGTGCGCCGTCCGCATGGGCATAATCGCGCAAGGTGGAGCCACCGGCCTCAATTGCCGCAGTCAGGACCGACCGGATCGCCGCGACCAGCGCCTGAGCCCGCGCAAGACCCACGGTGTGGCTGCTGCGGCGGGGTGACAACTTCGCGCGATAGAGCACTTCACAGACATAGATATTGCCTAGCCCGGCAACGATGCGCTGGTCTAAAAGCGCGGCCTTCAGGGGTGTGCGGCGACCCTTCAGCCGCTCGACCAGCGCTTCGGGTGTCAGCCCCTCGCCGAGGGGCTCTAGCCCGAGCCCGGACATCAGACGATGCTCTTCAAGATCCGCCTCTTCAGAAAGGGTCATGAGGCCAAATCGTCTGTGATCGGTGTAAACGATCCGGGTGCCCGCATCGGTCTCGAAAATCACATGATCATGGGGCCCCGTCCCATCCGGTCCGGCCAAAGGCGCCTCATGGACAAAAGAGGCAAGGCGCGTCGGGGCGGCCTCGCTCGGGATCACCGTAAAGCGGCCGGACATGCCCAGATGCATGATCACGACGGCCCCATCGTCACAATGGGCAAGGAGATATTTGGCGCGACGATCGAGTCGCTCAATGCGCCGCCCCGCCAGCCGCTTTTCGAAATCGGGCGGGAAGGGAATGCGCAAGTCAGGCCGCCGCAGGGTGACCTTGGCCAGGCGCTGCCCTTCCAAATGGGGCGCCAGTCCCCGGCGCACGGTCTCCACCTCAGGCAATTCAGGCATGGTCTGTCCCTGGTGACTTTGCTCTTTGCCGCCTCTTTGCCGCTGGGGCAGCGACACATTTTTCCACCACCGGCGGACCGGGTTGGATAGAGTGCGCGCCATGAAACCTGATCCGACCGATCCGCACCAGAACGACAGTCACTTCGGCTTCCGCACCGTGGATGCATCCGAAAAGGCCGGCCTCGTGCGCGGCGTCTTTGATCGGGTCGCGGGCTCCTATGACATCATGAATGACGTCATGTCGGGCGGTGTCCATCGGCTGTGGAAGGATGCGATGGTCGCCTGGCTCAATCCGCGGCCGGGTCAGACCTTCCTTGATGTGGCCGGCGGCACCGGCGATGTCGCGTTCCGCATTCTGGACCGTGTGGCCGCACGGGCTGGCAGCAATGATGACCTTGCCAAAGTCTATGTCAGCGACATCAACGAGCAGATGCTGATCCAGGGACGGGCCCGATCCAGAAGCCGGACGGGCGCGCGGCCCGATTTGTGGCTATGCGGTGACGCCCAGACCCTGCCCTTGCCCCCTATGAGCGTGGACGCCTACACGATCGCGTTCGGTATCCGCAATGTGACCCATATCGATGCTGCCCTTGAGGAAGCCCATCGCGTGTTGCGACCGGGCGGACGATTCCTGTGTTTGGAGTTTTCCCACCCCATCGTGCCAGGGCTCGACTCGGCGTATGATTTCTACTCTTTTCATGTCATCCCGCGCATGGGGCAGATGGTTGCGCGGGACGCTGAGTCCTACCGGTATCTTGTTGAGAGTATTCGCCGCTTTCCCGATGCCGCCCGGTTCAAGTCCATGATCGAGACCGCCGGCTTCGGCCAGGTTAGCGTGCGTGCCCTGTCGGGAGGCATCGCGGCCATCCATTCAGGGTGGAAACTCTGATCCTGCCCGCTTCGGCGCGTCTTCGAGGGCCCATCATCCTCCCGCCCGATCGGATTACCCCTCCGTTCCCCAAAGTTCCGCCATGGTTCGCACCGTCAAAAACCTCCTTCATCTGAGCAAAGCCTTCCGGGTCCTGGCGGCCCACCGGGCCCTTCTGCCGGAACTGGCGGCGAGCCCGCCCGCACCGCCCCGCGCCAGGAGGGAACGGAGCGAACGGGCGGGTCGCCGGCTCGCCCGGGCCTTGAGCAAATTGGGACCCAGCTACATCAAGCTCGGCCAAGTCCTGGCCACGCGCGCGGATATGGTGGGTCCGGATGTGGCCCGGGGCCTGTCGGGACTGCATGACCGCATGGCCGCCTTCAGCGAGCGGGATGCCCGCGCGACCATCGCGGACTCCTTCGGCGCATCCGTCAGCATGCTGTTTGCCGAGTTCGGTCCCCCGGTCGCGGCTGCCTCAATCGCCCAGGTTCACAAAGCGCTGATCGCTGAACCGGACGGGGTGCGCCCCGTTGCCGTCAAGATCCTCCGCCCGGGAATAGAACGCCGGTTCTCCCGTGACCTTGCCAGCTTTTACACCGGGGCTCGGCTGCTTGAGCGTCTGCGCCCGAGCCTGCGCCGCCTGCGGCCCGTCGACATCGTCCGTACCCTTGATGACAGCGTGAAAGCCGAACTCGACCTGCGCGTGGAGGCGTCTGCAGCCGCCGAGATGGCCGAAAACACCGCCAATGACCCCGATTTCCGAGTACCGGCGATCGATTGGGAGCGCACCGCCCGGCGGGTCATGACCAGCGAGTGGATCGACGGCATTCCCCTGAACGACCTGCCGCGTCTGCGCGCCGCCGGTATCGATCTCAAGGGCCTGGCGAGAGCCGTTCTGCAGAATTTCCTACGCCACGCGGTGCGCGATGGCCTGTTCCATGCGGATATGCACCCTGGAAACCTGTTCGCAGACGCGCAGGGCCGGTTGGTGGCCGTGGATTTCGGGATCATGGGCCGTCTTGATCGCCAGACCCGGCGGTTCATGGCGGAAACCCTCTACGGCTTCATCACCCGGGACTATGACCGGATCGCCGCCGTCCATTTCGACTATGGCTATGTGCCGCCGCACCATTCGCTCCACGACTTCTCTCTCGCGTTGCGGGCTATCGGAGAGCCGATCTGGGGGCGTCCGGCCCGCGAAATGTCCATGGCGCGGCTTCTGACGCAGCTGTTCGAGACCACCCGGCGCTTCGATATGGCGCTTCAGCCCTCCTTGATCCTGCTTCAGAAGACCATGGTGGTCAGCGAGGGCGTGGCGCGCAGCCTGGATCCGGACATTTCCATCTGGATCACAGCAAAACCGGTGATTGAGGAGTGGATGAACGAGGAACTGGGGCCCCAGGCGCGCATTCGCGATGCTGCCGATACCGCGCGCATGCTGGGCCGCCTCGCCGCGCGGGGGCCAGAGCTGTTGGCGGATATGGAGCGGGCCGCCCAGGTGCTCCACGATGTGGCCCAGGGCGGCGGCGTGCGGCTCCATGCGGACACTGTGCGCGCCATTTCCGATGCCACCACCCGCGCGCGGCGCAAGGACCTGATGCTCCTGGCCCTGGTCGGCCTCGCGGCTGCGGGCGCCGGTCTCTGGCTCGCAACGTTCCTGGCACCCTGACCGGCCTCTCGGGAAAATGACCCGTGATAGTGCGGGAATACTTGGAAAACACAGGGCCTGCACGTAGATTGTCGTAATACACGATTGTGCAGGGAGATCCGTGCCGATGGATTTGGCCGGTAAGCGCATTCTGCTCATCATTGGCGGCGGCATCGCCGCCTTTAAGTCCGTGGACCTGGTGCGCCGTCTTCAGGAGCGGCGGGCTCAAATGCGTGTGGTCCTGACGCCGGCGGCGGAGCATTTCGTGACCCCGCTGACCCTTGGCGCCCTTACCCAGGACAAGGTCTATACGGATCTTTTCAATCTCACCGACGAGGCGGAGATGGGCCATATCGAGCTCTCCCGCGACGCGGACCTGCTCGTCGTCGCCCCGGCCACGGCCGATCTGATGGCGCGCATGGCCGGTGGGCTTGCGAATGATCTGGCCTCGACCGTTCTTTTGGCGACGGACAAGCCGGTGCTGATCGCACCAGCCATGAATGTTCGCATGTGGGAGCATCCGGCGACAGGGCGGAACCTTAAGACCCTGATCGGCGACGGCATCCGCGTTGTCGGCCCGGGCCATGGGGATATGGCCTGCGGCGAATATGGCCCCGGACGCATGGCCGAACCCCTTGAGATTGTTTCCGCCATTGAGGACACGATGGCACCGGCACGCAGGGCCCTCACGGGTCGTCACGTGCTGGTCACCGCCGGCCCCACCCATGAACCCATCGATCCGGTGCGCTATATCGCCAATCGCTCCAGCGGCAAACAGGGCTATGCCATTGCCGCAGCCCTTGCCGGCGCAGGGGCGCGGGTGACATTGGTCTCGGGCCCAACCAATCTCAACGATCCCATCGGTGTCAGGACAATCCGCATCGAGACGGCCCGTGAAATGCTTGTGGCCTGTGAGGCTGCCCTGCCGGCTGATGCGGGGATCTTCACCGCCGCCGTGGCTGACTGGCGAACCGCCGGCGCAGCGGAGCAGAAGCTCAAAAAGGTCGAGGGCGGCGGTCTGCCAAGCCTGGAGCTGACCGAGAACCCGGACATTCTGGCCACGGTCTCACGGCACCCGACCCTGCGGCCCGGTCTCGTCATCGGATTTGCGGCTGAAACCGAACATGTCCTGGAGCATGCCAGGGCCAAACGGCTGCGCAAAGGATGTGACTGGCTCATTGCCAATGACGTCTCTCCCGAAAACGGCGTCATGGGCGGCGACGACAACACCGTTCATCTGCTAACGGATCATGGCACGGAGAGCTGGCCTCGCCTGTCGAAGGTGGAGGTTGCCGACCGGCTCGCCGCCGCCGTTGCGGCCGCACTCGGCTCTGGCATTCCGGCGGATGGCAGCTGTGGCAAGGAGGGCGAAGCGTGACCGAGACCCACCCCATCACCACACCGCGAGGCGCCAACCCGCAAGATATTGGCGGGGACGCGCCAGTGGTGGTTGCCGTAGAGCGCTTGCCCCATGCCGCGGGCCTTGATCTGCCGGCGTACAAAACCGCCGGTGCGGCCGGGGCCGACCTGCTGGCCGCCATACCGGAAAGCCACCCGATGTCCCTGCCGCCCATGGCCCGTGCCCTCATCCCCACCGGCCTGGCACTGGCCATTCCAGAGGGCTTTGAGATCCAGATCCGCCCCCGATCGGGCCTCGCCAAGGACGCCGGCATCACGGTGCTCAACGCACCCGGAACCATCGACTCCGATTATCGCGGCGAGGTGCAGGTGCTGCTGATCAATCTGGGCGGCGAGCCGGCTGTGATCCGGCGGGGCGAGCGCATCGCCCAGATGGTCCTTGCACCCGTAAGCCGGCTGACCTGGAGTGAAACAGCGACACTTCCACCGACGGCTCGGGGCGAAGGCGGCTTTGGATCGACGGGCCGGCGCTGACCCATCGACGGGACCGGAAGGAAACACACAATGCAGCTGTCCCGAAAAATGATCCTGGCCCTCGAGGCGGTGGTGGACATCGCCTATAACGCCCGGCCGACCCCGGTTCAGTCAAAGGAGATCACCCGCCGCCAGGGCATTCCCCAGCGCTATCTGGAACAGGTGATGCAGCATCTGGTGCATGAGGGCATTCTGCGCGGTGTGCGCGGACCGCGGGGCGGCTACCGTTTGGCGACGGAGCGCCGGCGCCTGACAGCCGGGGATGTGGTGCGTACCGTTGCGGCGCTTGAAGCCAGCGAGGAGCAGGCCCTTGAAAGCCGTTCTGACCTTGCCGAAAAGGTCATTCGTCCCCTGATCAACGACATCAGCGAGTCGGTCATGGTCCGGCTCGACGCCATCACCATCGAGGATCTGTGCCGGGAGGCCGACCAGACCGGTGTAGAAAACCCGAACCGCACCAACATGGACTTTACGATCTGACCGGCCCATATGCCCTCAATCGGCACTGTGCCGTCCCATGGCGAACCGGGGCAGACCCGGGCCGACACGGCAGACAAGGAGAACACCATGAACGCCGGCCATGCCGCCCCTCGCGGCCGTATCTTCAATTCCATCACGGAAACCATCGGCTCAACGCCGCTTGTGCGCATGCAACGCTTGCCCGCCCAATATGAGGTGAAGGCGGACGTTCTCTTCAAACTGGAATTCTTCAATCCCATTGCCAGCGTCAAGGACCGGATCGGCGTCGCCATGATCGAAGCCCTTGAAGCGGATGGACGGATCCAGCCCGACACGGTGCTGATCGAGCCGACCTCCGGCAATACCGGCATTGCGCTGGCCTTTGTGGCCGCGGCCAAAGGATACCGGCTGATCCTGGTCATGCCGGAAAGCATGTCCATAGAGCGGCGCAAGATGCTCGCCCTGCTGGGCGCGGAACTGGAGCTCACCCCAGCCGAGAAAGGCATGAAAGGCGCCATTGCCCGCGCCCATGAGCTCGTGGAAGCGACACCGGGTGCCGTGATGCCCCAGCAATTCGACAATCCGGCCAATCCCGCCATTCACCGGGTCACGACTGCCGAGGAGATCTGGGCCGATACGGCCGGTGAGGTGGACGCGCTCATCTCCGGGGTCGGCACCGGCGGCACGCTGACGGGCATTAGTCAGGTGCTGAAATCCCGTCGGCCGGGGTTCAAGACCATTGCCGTGGAGCCCGAAGACAGTCCGGTCCTCTCCGGCGGGGATGCGGGGCCACACAAGATCCAGGGCATCGGCGCCGGGTTCGTGCCTTCGATCCTGGATCGGCAAATGATCGACGAGATTGTGACCATCGGCAATGAGACGGCCTTCGAGATGTCCCGCAAGGCGGCCCGCTGCGAGGGCATCCCGGGCGGCATCTCCGCGGGTGCCGCCATCGCCGCGGCCTTTGAAGTGGGCGCACGGCCGGAGATGGAGGGTAAGCGGATCGTCGCGATCATTCCGTCCTTCGCCGAACGCTATTTGTCCACGGCCCTGTTCGACGGCCTGTGAGACGGACTTGCTGATGGTCCTTTCTTAAGCTGTGCCGGGCCATCGCAAGACATCCGATCCTGTCATTGCTCGCAGCGCCGCGACAAAGCAATCCAGGGCCCATCCTTCCGTACGGGTTGCTTTGGATTGCTTTGATTGGCCGGCAAATGGAGACAGGATAGCGGGGAACGGGGCAGTCTGGGGGTCAGGATAGTCAGGGGACGATCAATCATGATCAGGACAGGCATGGGTTTCGCTCTCATTCTCGCGACCCTCAGCGCGGCTTCGCCATCGCCAGTGGCAGCCGAATGGAACCCGAAGGGCACGGCAACGTTTATTTGGGAAAACGATTTCTTCGCTGGCACGGACCGCAACTATTCGAACGGCCTGAAGCTCGCCTTTTTCTCAAATCCCATCCCGATTGAAGGCGCTGCCGGTTTCATCGCTGAACAGGTCCTGCTCGCCCGTCCTGATGACAGAATCCACTACGGCTTCTCGCTGGGCCATTCGATCTTTACACCGGAGGACCGCCTCGCAACAGAGCCGCTGCCGGACCAGCACCCCTATGCCGGTTTTCTGTATGGGGAATATGCAGTCGTCATCGACCGGCAAAGCAAGGCGCTTGACACGGTAACGATCCAGCTTGGTCTTGTCGGCCCGGCGGCAGGCGGCGAAGCTGTGCAGAACACTTTTCACCGCATTATCGATGATGACGAACTTCTGGGCTGGGACAATCAGCTTGATAATGAAATTGCCTTCGCGATCGGTTATGACCGCAAATTCAGACATCTGGATATCATCGACGTTCTGGGTCTCGAAGCGGATGTGACGCCGTCCGTCGGGGCCTCGCTGGGCACGCTCCTGGTCGAGATCAATGCGGGCGTGACCTTGCGCCTTGGCACCGATCTGGCCGACGACTACGGACCGCCGCGGGTCCGCCCCAGCCTCGCCGGGTCGGCCTTCTTCGAGCCAGAGAACAAGTTCAGCTGGTATGTCTTCTTGGGCGGTCAGCAGCGGGCCGTGGGCCGCAACCTGTTCCTGGACGGCAACACTTTCCGCGACAGCCTGAGCGTTGATCGCAATGTGCTGGTGTCTGAGGTCCAGGCCGGCGCCGTCGCCCAGATCGGCCGGGTCCAGATCGCCTACACCTATGTGGCCCGCACCCAGGAATTCGCGACCCAGGGTGAACGGCAGAATTTTGGCGCGGCCAGCATTTCCTACCGGTTTTGAGGACCAACACCGATGCTGAAGTCCGGAAACGTCATGACAAACCACCTTTGCGAGGAAAACAGCGAGGACATCCTCCAGAGCCTTGAGCGGGCGGCCCGTGACCGCGGATCGCTCCGTTGCGCAGGCCATGACGATATCCACCGAGCGCTTTGCATCCCCAAGACAAGCGCGTGGTCATGATGCTGAATGATGCGCAGATCGAACGCTATGCCCGGCATCTGGTGCTCAAGGAAATTGGCGGGCCCGGCCAGCAGAAGCTGCTCCACTCCAAGGTCCTCGTGATTGGCGCCGGAGGCCTCGGCTCACCCTTGATCCTGTATCTGGCGGCTGCCGGGATTGGAACCATTGGCGTGATCGATGACGACCGCGTTTCCCTGTCCAATCTTCAGCGCCAGGTACTTCACGACACGGACCGTATCGGCACCCCAAAGACCGATAGCGCGAAGGCATCGGTGACCCGCATCAATCCCGATGTGAGCCTCATTCCCCACACGGAGCGGTTGACAGCGCACAATGCTCTGGCACTGTTCAGCCAATACGATCTTATCGCCGACGGCAGCGATACTTTCGGGACTCGCCTGTTGGTGAATGACGCGGCATATCTGGCGCGCAAGCCCCTTGTCTCGGCCGCCGTGGCCCGATTTGACGGACAGCTCGCGACCTACAAGGCCCATATGCGGCCCGAGGGCAAACGGACCTTTCCCTGCTATCGCTGCCTCGTGCCCAAGGCGCCGGACAATCCGGACACCGACACATGCTCCGAAGTCGGCATTCTGGGCGCCGTCGCCGGTGTCATGGGAACACTTCAGGCCGTCGAGGTGATCAAGGAGCTTTTGGGCATCGGCGAAAGCCTCGCCGGGCGTCTGCTGGTCCAAGATTTCCTGTCGGCCACCAGCCGGATGGTCCGTCTGCCCCCAGACCCGGCCTGCCCCTTATGCAGTGACACCCCGACCATAACGGCTCTTGCCCCATAGCGCCTCACAGTCCGTCCGGATCGGGAAGGCCATTCTGGCGACATGCTGCGATGACCGTATTGCGCAGCAGGCAGGCAATGGTCATGGGGCCGACGCCGCCGGGCACAGGTGTAATGGCGGAGGCCACGGCCTGGGCCGCGTCGAAGTCCACATCGCCTACCAGGCGGGTTGCCCCTTCGCCGCGCTCGGGCGCATCAATCCGGTTGATGCCCACATCGATCACCGTGGCGCCCGGCTTGATCCAATCGCCGGCAATCATCCGGGGCCGTCCGACGGCCGCCACCAGAATATCGGCACTGCGGCACAGGCCTCGCAGGTCCTGACTGCGGGAATGAGCGACGGTCACGGTCGCGTTGGCCCCCAGCAGAAGCTGGGCCACGGGCTTGCCGACCAGATTGGACCGGCCCACAACCACGGCATTGCGGCCTGACATCCCCCCTTCGCCGAGCACCCGATCGAGGAGCAGCATGACACCCTGGGGCGTGCAGGGGACAAGGCCGGGCCGGCCAAGGGCCAACAGGCCAGCATTGACCGTACCGAGACCATCCACATCCTTCAGCGGGTCGATGGCGTCCATGATGGCATGGGCATCGATGTGATCCGGAAGCGGCATTTGCACCAGAATGCCATGGACGGCGGGATCAGCATTCAGGTCCTTGACAATCTCCAGCAACGCCGCCTCGCTCGTTCCCGCTGGCAGGCGTTTTTCAATGGACACCATGCCGGCTTCCCGAGTCTGGATGCCCTTGTTGCGTACATAGACCTGGCTTGCGGGATTGTCGCCGACGAGCACGACAGCAAGGCCCGGCTTAAGCCCATGGGCGGACAAAAGACCGGTCACGGTCTCAGCGATGCGGGCACGCAGGTCCGCGGCAATGGCCTTTCCGTCAATGCGGGTTGCACTCGAAGAGGTCTGAGGAGCGGATGCGGTCATGGGGCAGTCTCCATCAAAAGGGCAGTGAACCGGACAGCAAGTGCTGCCGGATCACCAGCCACATGAATCGTCTTGGCCCGGTTGGTTGCCCCACCGGTGAGGGAAAAGGAGGATTTGGGAAGGCCGGACCATTTCGCCAGAACGGCGATGACCGCCTTGTTGGCGGCCCCTTTGTCCGGGAGGGCACGGACTCGCAACCTGATGCGAGGCGGGTGGCCCGCAAAGACGCCGCAGCCATCGAGCCCGTCGTGGGAAGCCCGCGGCGTCACGCGGATAAACAGCACTAGGCCATCAGAAACTGACTGGAACGGAACCTCTCCGGTCACGAATGATCATCAGATCCGGCCCATGGCGACGCCCGGCCAATATTCGACGATGAGCATCTGGGCAAACCAAATCCCCAGGATGAGCACCATGGGAGACAGATCAAGGCCGCCCAGATCGGGCATGACCTGACGAATTCGAGCGAACACCGGCTCGGTCAGGCTGTAAAGGGCCCGGATGACCATGCCCACAAATTCGTTGCGCGGGTTGATGACGTTAAACTGGATCAGCCAGCTCATCACGACGGCGACGATCACGATGAGCGAGTAGATTGAAAGAACTTGATAAACGAGCAGACCGAGTGACGTCATTTGCTATTTCCTTCCCGCTGACTAATCCACATGTAGCCATGGGATCAGATGATGGCAAGCGGGCGGGTGGCAGGATATCACACGCGTCCCAAAGGGGGCCGGATCACCCGGTCCACCAGCCGGACAGCTCGCGCCGGGCGATGGTCTCAATGACGGACATGCCTTCATCGCCGTAATTGAGGCAAGGCAACTGGGCGAAATGGGTTCCGCCGGCTTCCGTGAACGTCTCCCGCGCCTCAAGGGCAATTTCCTCAAGGGTCTCAACGCAATCCGACACAAAGCCCGGGGTCAGGACGGCCAGCTTGCGAACGCCATCAGCGGCAAGCTTCTCGATGGTTTCATCCGTATAGGGCTGAAGCCATTCCTGGGTGCCGAAGCGAGACTGGAAGGTGACCTGGAACTGGTCCTCCCCATAGCCCAGCGCCTCACGCAGCAACCGGCCCGTTTTCTGGCAATGGCAATGATACGGGTCGCCCCGCTCCATGCTTACCTTTGGCAGGCCATGGAAGGAACAGACCAGCACTTCAGGCTCGAAATCGAGCGTCGCTACTTGGGCCCGGGTCGCGTCCGCAAGCGCCTGGATGTAAGCCGGGTCATCATGATATGCGCCGATGGTGCGCACGGCCGGTTGCCAGCGCATGGCGCGCAGGGCCCGGAAGACCGTGTCATAGGCGGTGGCCGTGGTCGTGGCGCTGTATTGCGGATAGAGCGCGAAGGTGAGTATCCGGTCGCAGCCGTCTGATTTCAGCCGCTCCATGACAAACTCGATCGAGGGGTTGCCATAGCGCATGGCGTAATCGACGCGGACTCGTTCGGCCTCCGGATCGAGCCGCTCTTGGAGGCGCTCGGCCTGCATGCGCGTGAAATGGCGCAGCGGCGATTCATCGGTGTCCTTGCGCCAGACCTTGGCATAGGCCTTACGCGTTTTCTGGGGCCGGGTGTTGAGGATGATGCCCTTCAAAATGGGCTGCCAGATATAACGCGGCAGGTCGACAACCCGGGGATCGCTCAGAAATTCATCGAGATAGCGGCGCACATCCCAAAACCCGGTGGAATCCGGCGTGCCGAGATTGATGACCATCACACCGATCTTACGCGCCGCAACCCTAGGGTGCCCTTCTGGCAAGGGCCCGACGGGAATCATCGGCGCAACGGCGCCCGACGCCGAGCCGTCTACAGGCTCAAAATCGGCGGTTTCCGCAGTCCGGGCGGCGGTGCGCAACATCATGAAGACTACCCTTTTGTGATCAACACACTGCCACTTGAGCTAGTGTGCCTGATCCGATGGTCAATGCGGGGACGGCACCGCCGTCCACGCTCGGCACTATGCCAGAAAAAGAGGCTCCAGTATTTCAAACCCTGACCCATTGGCCTGCGACCTGGGAGCTTGTGTATCTGGTCTATCACGCTATACGGCTGAAACCTGTGAAATGGTTTTCGGCGACGCAGTTTTTGGGCGCCAACAGCCAGCCCGTGAAGCCGGTTCACCGGCCGGGACCGCCGCGACCAAACCGATGGTTCGGGGCGATAGCTCAATTGGGAGCGCGCGGCAATCGCACTGCTGAGGTCAGGAATTCAAGAAGGCGCGATTGGACGGCCATGGTCCAATCCGTTGGGGGCCGGATGATCAGCCCTATGGCTTGCGGAAGCTCGGGATTGAGGATCCGTTCGGCTCTCTGATCGGCCTGGCTCAGGATATCTAGCGCACCGTGCCGACAAAAGGCGCACCTTCTGTCGGCACAGTGCGCTCGCAAGTCTTTGTTCGTGCCGCGACTTAATCAAACGGATGCCAAACCGCGCCTGAATCGTCCGTCTACGCCGCTGCGCCGGCGCTCAGTCAAGGCCAATCATCAGTCAAGGCCAATCAAAAGCAAAAAAGGCCTGCCGGTCCCCAATGTCCGGCAGGCCTTTCTTGGATCGTGAACGCGCCGCCAAACGCGTCCAGCCCCCCGGCGGCTTAGTGTGGGCGCTGTTGTTATCGTCGGCGCCCAGCCACCCCTGCGGTGCCAGGACCGTCCTCGTGATACGCACAATGGACGGCTCCCCCCTGGCCTAGAAACTGTGTGGACGCGGAACGGGAGCGGCAGCGAGGTGAAGGGGGTCGCAACGGTAACCACCGCTCCCGTCCGTGACGCGGTAAGATACGCAGTACCGCGACGTCCACGTTTCACATTAGAGCAAGCCGCGTGCCAAAAAGGGCACCCCCGCGGCAGCTAAATCTTAATCGGTTGAGATATATACTAAATTCCAGTTCGCAGGGGTCTCGCTTTGGCACAGCCCAACATGCCCCCGCCACGAACACCGTCAAATTCGCAGCATGCTTCGCATTTTGCAAGGCCGAACGCGGGGAACGGCCAGATCGGGCGGAAACTGGCGCATGAAAAACGGGCATCACAGCACCGCCATGGGCCGCGAACGCAGATTGAACCGGGGGTAACCGATGCCAACGACCCAACATACGACCCAGACTGGCAAGGATACGGCCCCTGCCGCCTCCCGGTCGCGCCGTCGCGGAACCCGCCTTGCCGGCGCAGGCCTCATCGCCCTTTTGGGCATGGCCATTTCAATCCCTGGCAAACCAGCGATCGCGGCGCCCGCTGCTGAAAAGAATGACACCTTCATGAGTGTTGCCCCCCTTCAGGTTGCAGTGATCCGCAAAGGGCGACCGCGCGGTGTGCTGATGGTCGATATTGGCCTTGAAGTCCCGGACAAGGATCTCAGAGCCCGGGTCCGATCAGGCCTGCCCCGCCTGCGCGACCACATGCTCCGTTCTTTGAGCCTCTATGCGGCCCACGCCATTGACTTTCACCATACGGTGAATGTGGCTCGGCTGGCGGGGCGCCTGCAGACCATCGCGGATGCCTATGCCGACGGAGACACGATCAGGGTCCTGCTGGTCAATGTCACGCTTCAAAAATAGGTGCGAAGGAGAAGACCGGAGCGACTTCAGGAAGAACGGATGCCGATTTTCCGCACGGAGCGGCCGCAGCGCGCTCCTTGCTCGAACATTCGAGCCCAAAGCTCCCCTAGAAACATGGCCTTGCCCGTGGTTCTTGTGGCTGAGACATGTGCGGTCGGATGCGCCGCAGACGGGATGCATAGTGTCTCGGCCGAATTGCTAGTGTCGTGGATCAGAAGTCCGCATGAGAAGTCCCGGCACGTCCGTCTGC
>CAYUYV010000101.1:0-18323 GCA_964449455.1 uncultured Alphaproteobacteria bacterium
ATGCGGCAGATCGCGAAGCGAAATGGCATCGGCCAGGGGCGATTCAAGAGACTCAGTTTTATCAAGATGTCCTGTCGTGCAAGTCAAGCAACAACCCGCACAAAACAGGCTATGTCATTGATAAAACACGAATGGATCTACAGCCAAGGCAAGAAAGCCCGCCGCATGTGGCTTGATGTTGGTCAAGATGTGATCAAGACTTACCGCTGATCTTTTTTAAGGGCTCAAATCAAATCCTCTTCCCGCAATGCTTTGTGGTTCTGCGCGACGGCCTGCATGAGGGCCTGGGCTTCGGGGGTGCGCATGAGGTCGGCGAAGAGCTTTGACTCAAGGGTCAGCATCTCTTTGGTCACAGGGCTGACGGCCTGGCGGGCAAGGCGCTTGATATGGGCCACCGCAAGGGCAGAGCGGGCCGCGATTTCGGCTGCGATCCCTTGGGCGCGCTCCAGGGCCGTTTCCGCGCTGTCGGCGGGCACCAGCTCCTCGATGAGGCCATAGGCCAGGGCTTCACTGGGTGTGATCAGCCGGGCCCGGAGCATCATCTCCATGGCGCGGCCCCGGCCGACCGCTGCCGGCAACCGCTGTGTTCCCCCGGCTCCGGGCAGAATGCCCACGGAGATTTCGGGCAGACCGAAGCGGAACGGGCCATCTTTCGCAACCCGGATATCCATGGAAAGAGCAAATTCGAGGCCGCCGCCCATGGCTGTTCCGTTCAGGGCACAGATGACCGGTTTTGGCAAATGTTCTAGTTCGAGCAGGACGTCATCCATATTGACCTCCCACTTGGCGCCTTGACCCCGCGTGCTCGCATCAAGTTCCTCTACGGAGAAATGGCGGACAAAATAGCCACGATCGGCACCTGTGATGGCGACCGCTCCCACATCGTCCTCTTGAAGCCTGGGCATCAGTGCCGCCAGCTCATGGACCGTTGCCGGCGTCATGACCTGGAGCGGTGGATTGTCGAACACGATCGTTGCCACGCGGTCCTGGATGTCGAGGGTGAGATGGGTCATTGGCGCAATCTCCCATTGTTGATTTTCGAGAGTTTAGAGCAGGGGGCGGAACAGTTCCTTGGGCTCGCGCACACCGCGCAGATGGTGGAAACCAACAGATTCCAGTTGGACAGTGCATTCAAGACCGGCAAAGGCTGAGGTCGTGAGAACCGGAAATCCAAGGGTCTTTGTCAGTGCTTCCACGCGGACCACTTCATTGACGGCCGTGCCAATGGCGGTGAAATCGAGCCGGTCCTGGCTGCCCACATTGCCAAAGATCACCTCTCCCGAATTAAGCGCGAAACCGGCTCGAAGCTGGTCGACCCCGTCTGGCAGTTCTTCAGGTCCGATACGCTCAAGGGCGGCCAGCGCCCGCTTGACGGCCGCATTGGCACCGCAGGCCACATGGTCCATCTGGGCCGGCGGCGCGTCCTTGGGAACAGGGAAGATGGCCAAAAGTCCGTCTCCGATGATCTTGATGATGTCGCCGTTGAAATACTGGATCGGTTCCGCAATGGCCTCGTAGTAGAGGCATAGGGCTCTGATGGTATCATCCGGTGACAGACGGTCCGCCATCGCCGTGAAGCCCCTCAGGTCGCAGTAGAGGATGATGGCGTTAAGGGCCTCACACTGGAACCGTCGGATGGTGCCCGCCATCACGCGGTCAGCGGCCGCATTGCCCAAATAGGTGCGCAGCAGCGTCCGGTTTCTGTTGTGGCTGCACTCGATCTCCAGGCGCAGGGCGAGCAGCGGGCTGAGTGCGTCGATTTTGGCAAGCTGATCTGGGGAAAAGCCGCCCGGCTCATGGGTGACCCAGGAAATAAAGTTCCGGGTGCCGTCGGAAAAGACGAGTGCCGTCGCCAGATAATCCGTGGCCCCCTCTTTGCGCAAATCTTCAAGGATGGGGAAATCAAGGGGACAGTCACTGCGGTGGATCGGGCGGCGCAGGGCTTCGGCCCCGTCATCGATCACTTTTACGGGGCTGCGCAGATAATCCTCCGGGTCCGGCCCCACCCGGTAGCCATAGACCGCCTCCGAGACACCATCCAAGGGCGTCCAACGCAGGCCGATACTGTCGATCTGAGGATGCACATCTTCAAGGCCACAGGTCACCCGGGCAAGCGGCACGCCTTCCGTGCGCAGGCCTTCACAGGTGCCGGCCAGGATCTCGCCGGCCGTCATGCGCTGACCGCCATGGCGGGTCAGCCATTCTGCCGTGGAAAGGGAACCCGGCAAGAACACGGAGGTGTGTGTGGTGGATGGGCCGGATCGGGGTCGCGGGACTGCGCTGTCAAGCTGATCGGCGGACAAGACGGATTCCTCAAACACTGTGGGCGGCGAGCGACCGGGCTCCTTATGGCGGTGCCCATGGGGGCTGTCGGTCCATGCGGAACTGGCCGTTTCCTGGCGGCGCCACTATATCCAATGCGGGCATGGCATTTTTGGAACCAAACCAGGGGTGGCGCAAAGCCATCCACTGGCTGTACCTTTCAACACCAGAGGCCAGTGGTCTGGCGACCGCATGGCCCTTGCCAACAAGCCGTCACCGCACAGACCAGATGGAGGTCTTATGTTTATTCAGACTGAAGAAACACCCAACCCCGCCACGTTGAAATTTTTGCCCGGGCGGGCGGTCATGGCCGAGGGTTCCCGCGAATTCGTGACCGAACAGGACGCTCAGGTTTCGCCGCTTGCCGCGGCGCTTTTTGCCGTCAATGGGGTGGGCGGAGTCTTCTTCGGCCCGGATTTCATCACGGTGACCAAGCAAGATGGTGATTGGGCCCATTTGAAGCCCGCCTTGCTGGGTGCCATTACGGACCATTATTCCACTGGCGCCGCGCTGTTCCGTGAGGGTGAAGCCGCCTCCGCCACGGGGCATGCCGCCTATGATGGTGAAGACGAAGAGGTGGTTGCTCAGATCAAGGAGCTGCTGGACACCCGCGTCCGTCCGGCGGTGGCCCAGGACGGCGGTGATATTCTGTTCCACGGGTTCAAGGATGGTGTCGTCTATCTGCACATGCGCGGAGCCTGCGCCGGTTGCCCGTCCTCGACCATGACCCTCAAAATGGGTATCGAGAACATGTTACGGCACTATGTTCCGGAGGTGGAGGAAGTTCAGCCCGTGGAAGCCTGATGCCGGTTCCCGGGCGGTCATGACCCACAAGGTCTTCCGCCACTCGTAGTCTCGATGGGGTGATGTCATGTCCCACGCGCCGTCACCCCCCCATGCCACCTCCCATGTGCTCGCCATCGACACGGCTTTGAATGCGTGTTCCGTGGCTGTGGCTCCTGTGCTGCCGGATGGCGCGCTGGGGGCCATGATCAGTCATCACCACCCCCTGGATCGGGGCCATGGGGATGTGCTTTTTCCAATGATCTCCGCCGTGGCCGAAGAGGCCGGCATGGCGCTTCGGACCGTGAGCCGGATCATTGTGACGACGGGGCCGGGCCATTTCACCGGTGCGCGTGTTGGCCTCGCGGCCGCCCGCGCCATGGCTCTGGCCCTTGATTGTCCCTGTGTCGGCGTGTCGACGCTTCAGGCGCTTTTGTCGGAGCTACCGGGCGGGGGCGTGGCGGCCAGTGTCATCGATGCACGGCGGGATGAGGTCTATATGCTGATCCGCGGTGACGAACCGGTTCTCTTGCCGATCGACGCGGCCATAAAACGTCTCCGCGGGATAGGGACCGGCCCTGATCTGACCTTGCGTCTTATTGGATCGGGAGCGCCCCATCTGGCGGAGCGGCTGGGTGCCCCTTGCGAGGGTGTTGTTCTGGACCCGCGCACGCTGATCGATCCGCATTCCCTGCTTGGCTTTTCGAGCGCAGACCCTGCTGCCTATCCGCCTGAGCCCCTTTATCTGCGGGCGCCCGACGCGACACCGCCGACGCCCCCGTCCTGGACTGTAAGGGCATGATGGGAATGCCGGATTCGCCGCCGCGGGGCCTGTCCTGTGATGTGGTGGGCGTGGCCCATGCGGATGTTCTTGCGGCCTTGCACCGGGAGGCGTTGGCCGAGGGACCGGACTGGACCTGCGAGGATTTCGCCAGCTTCCTGGCCCTGCCCAATGTGCTTGCCCTACTGGCGGTCCGGGACCCTGATCCGGTTGGGTTCGCCTTGGCCCAGGCGGCCGGCCCGGAGGCTGACCTTGTATTGATCGGTGTCGCCGAACGCTTCCGC
Organism: uncultured Alphaproteobacteria bacterium; assembly: GCA_964449455.1. Classification (GTDB taxonomy): domain Bacteria; phylum Pseudomonadota; class Alphaproteobacteria; order JAJFIK01; family JAJFIK01; genus CAYUYV01. Next base: position 4,171 of record CAYUYV010000101.1, read on the forward strand.
CGGGCCGGGGCCGGGTCGGTGCTGATGGAGGCACTGCACGCGAGACTTGAATCGGCTGGCGTTAAGGAAATTTTCCTTGATGTCGCCGAGGATAATGGGACGGCGCTGGCGTTCTATAAAGCGCTTGGATTTCAAGAGATTGGCCGGCGAAAAGGGTATTATGATCGAACCCGCCGGCGATCAGACCCTGGTGAACAGGTTGCAACGGGTCGAACGGATGCCATTCTCATGAAGCGGTCTTGGATTTAGAATTATTCTAGACTGGTCGCGGTGATCGTCCGGGCCTCCCTTGGGGGCCTCCTTTGGGGGGGGACCTCCTTTTCCGCGCCCTCCCGTCCCGCCGTTTGGAGATGTGCCATGGAAGTTCTCGAAAAACTGTGCATCGACCGGGGCATGCGGATGACCGAACAGCGCCGCGTGATCGCCCGCGTGCTTGCCGCGTCCGAAGATCATCCAGATGTGGAAGAAGTCTATCGCCGCGCGTCGGAGGAAGACCCCAGGATTTCCCTGGCGACGGTCTATCGGACCGTGCGCCTTTTTGAGGAAGCCGGCATTATTGAGCGGCTGGATTTCCGGGATGGGCGAGCCCGCTATGAGCAGGCCACGGAAGAACACCATCACCATCTGATCGATCTTGATACAGGCGATGTGATCGAGTTTCAGGACGAAGAGCTTGAGCGCATCAAGGTGCGGATCGCCAATGAGCTTGGCTATGATCTCATCGATCATCGCTTGGAGCTTTATGGGGTGCGCAAGATTGATCCGGCCGATGCCAAAGGGCGCAAGGCGAACGGGCCCCGTCCGGCCCTGTCCCGCCGCCGGCTGAGCTGACGCACCCTTCCCATCTTACGGATAGGACAGGATATTTTGGGGGTTGCCCGCACTTGCGGCGGGCAGGATCGGGCGCATATCTTGCCCCAAGTGATGCGCCGGACCGGAAAGGCCGGCGCAGAGACGTCTATTGGCCTGCGTTCACGCTAAAATGGTGGATTGCTGCGCGGCGGGCTGGCAACGCGGGATGGTCACCATGGCCCAGCTTCGGGCTGCGCTTCTCCTTTTCGGATTTCTGGCGGTCACTTTGGTGTCCATTCCAGTCCAGTTTGTGCTGCTACGGGTCTCGAAACGGGCCTCTAAGCATTTCCCGAGCCTTTATTTCAAGATCGTCTGCGCCATTGTCGGCATTCGCGTGCGCTCAAAAGGCACGCTGATCCGTGAGCGCCCGGTTCTGCTGGCCGCCAATCACACATCCTATTTTGACATTGTGATTTTGGGGTCCTTGGGTCCGGTCTCCTTCATCTCTAAGAGCGAAGTGGCCGATTGGCCTCTCTTTGGAACGCTTGCGCGGCTCGCCCGCACGGTTTTTGTGGAGCGGGACCGGCGTTCCAAGACCGGGCAGCACCGGGACATGATCCAGTCCCGGCTCTATGGCGGTGACAGTCTGGTGCTCTTTCCCGAGGGTACGAGCACGGACGGGAACCATGTGCTGCCTTTCAAGAGTGCCCTGATGGGGGCCGCCCAGCCGTCGCCGGAAAAGCAAGGGGCAGACGGTGAAGGGGCCGGCCTTGCCGTGGAGGATGACCGTGACATCTGGGTCCAGCCCGTGGCGGTGGCTTACACGCGTCTCCATGGTCTTCCGATGGGCCGGCTGTTCCGCCCGTTCTTTGCCTGGTATGGCGATATGGATCTGGTGCCTCACCTGTGGGAGGCCTTCGGGCTTGGCCCTATTGATGTGGATGTGCATTTCTATCCGCCGGTCAGCTTTCGAACCTTCCACTCCCGTCGGGACATGGCCATCCATTGCGAACGGATCGTGGCCGCCGGTGTTGGCCATGCCTTGAGCGGCCGGGAAGGGCTGGTGACAGTGCCAGACGGGGCGGAGCATGCGGCCCGTGAGCCGGCCAATGAGCCGACCAATGAGCCGACAAGTGAGATGCTGGCGGCCTCTCAGAGTTCGAATAGGGGATCAGGCCTCGGCATGACCATGATGGGCGATCCGGTTGCGGGTGCTGCCGGAGCAGGCCCATAGCAAAGACGGGCGTGATACAAAGGTCCATCGGCCTCGACAGGCTATCGGCCTTTGCGAATGATTGAGGAGCCGGCTGTTAAGGGCGGCACGGACAGGTTTGCATGACATAAGGGGCGGATCGACCATCCGCCGGGACCGGTGAGCAAAAAGCTTTTTGTCAAAACATATGGTTGCCAGATGAATGTCTATGACTCCGAACGGATGTCGGAGCTTCTGGCGCCCCTTGGATATGAACCGGTGGATGTGCCGGAAGGCGCGGATATGGTGATCCTGAACACCTGCCATATCCGCGAAAAGGCGGCCGAGAAGGTCTATTCGGAACTGGGCCGGATCCGTCAGATCAAGGATGCCAGGGCGGCCCGCGACGGTGGCCGTATGATCGTTGCTGTTGCCGGATGCGTGGCCCAAGCCGAAGGCGCGGAAATGAAACGCCGTGCGCCGGTGGTGGATCTCGTTGTCGGCCCCCAGGCCTACCACCGGCTGCCGGAACTCGTTGCGCGGGCCACCCGCGAGACCGGCGGTGTGATCGACACGGATTTTCCTGTTGAGGATAAATTTGACACCTTGCCTGAGGCGCGGCGCAGTTCAGGCCCGACGGCCTTCCTGACCATCCAGGAGGGATGCGATAAGTTTTGCACGTTCTGCGTGGTGCCCTATACGCGGGGTGCGGAGTTTTCACGGCCCGCGCGGCAGGTTCTGGCTGAAGCGCAAGGTCTTGCGGATCAAGGCGTTCGGGAAATCACCTTGCTTGGACAGAACGTCAACGCCTACCACGGTGACGGGCCTGATGGGTCTGTCTGGTCCCTGGCGCGGCTATGCCGGGCCCTTGCCGAAGAGGTGGGTCTCGCGCGGATCCGCTACACCACAAGCCATCCCCGGGATATGGACGACGATCTGATCGCCGCCCACCGGGACCTGCCTGAGCTCATGCCTTATCTGCATCTGCCTGTTCAGGCCGGCTCGGACCGCATTTTGGCCGCCATGAATCGTCAGCATACGGGTGATGATTATCGCCGGCTTGTGGCGCGCATCCGCGAGGCACGGCCCGATATTGCCCTGTCGTCGGACTTTATTGTCGGGTTTCCGGGCGAAAGCGATCGGGATTTCGAGGACACCATGGCGCTGGTCCGCGACATCGGCTTCGCCCAGACGTTTTCGTTCAAATATTCGCCGCGCCCGGGAACACCGGCGGCCGGCGAGGCCCTCCAGGTGCCCGAGGACGTCAAGGCCCAACGGCTGGATGCGCTCCAAAGCCTGCTTCATGATCAGGCGGATGCGTTCAACCGGTCCATGGCCGGGCGTACGCTGCCTGTCCTTTTTGAAAAGCCGGGACGCCATCCGGGCCAGCTTATCGGGCGCAGTCCCTATCTCCAGGCCGTTCATGTGGACGCCCCTGAAGAGGCTATGGGCACGATCAGGCCCGTCACAATCGAGGCGGCCCTGTCCCACTCCCTCAAGGGCGTTCTCAGCACCGGCGGCGTAACCGCCCATGAGGTATCCCATCCGTGCGGGGAGCAGACGCACGCCAATCGGACCACTTTATGAACGATCAGCCTTCAGACACATCCTCTCCGGAGAGGGGGCCGCTGATGGATCCTGAGCGAGGATTTGCGGAACCGGGCCGTGTCTTTCCCTGTGCGGATCTTGGAAGGCAGGCCGATCTGTGCGGCCAGAACGATCGGCATCTGGCCCTTATTGAAAAAAAGCTGAACGTCACCCTGTTTCCCCGCGGGGACCGCATCGAAATAGAAGGCGCGGCCGACGCTCGGATTGCAGCCCATGCTGTTCTAGAGCGCCTGTCACGCAGTCTTGACGAAGGTCGCCGGATTGAGGACGGCGATGTGGCTGGCGCGCTGCGTTTGGTCCTTGGCGGATCGGGAAAGGGTGCTCCGCCTCCGGATGTGGTAATCCGCACTCAGAAAAAAGTGATCGAGCCCCGATCCGTGACGCAAGGCCACTATATGGAGGCGTTGCAGCGAAATGAGCTCGTGTTCGGGATTGGACCGGCGGGGACGGGCAAGACCTATCTTGCGGTTGCTCACGGGGTGAGTTTGCTCCTGTCGCGCCAGGTGGACCGTTTGATCCTCTCCCGTCCGGCGGTCGAGGCGGGTGAGCGGTTGGGCTTTTTGCCCGGCGACATGCGCGAGAAGGTCGACCCCTATCTGCGCCCGCTGTTCGATGCGCTGAACGATACAATGATCGGTGATCAGGTACAGCGCCGGCTTGGCGCCGGCGACATTGAAGTCGCGCCCCTGGCTTTCATGCGTGGGCGGACATTGGCCAATGCCTTTGTGATCCTGGACGAGGCCCAGAACACCACGCCCATGCAGATGAAAATGTTCCTCACTCGTCTTGGGGATCAGTCGCGCATGGTGATCACCGGTGATCCGTCCCAGGTTGATCTTCCGGCGGGCCAGAATTCTGGTCTTGCCGAAGCCTGCGCCATTCTTCAGGGCGTCGAGGGCGTCTCCTTCGTGCGTTTCACGGATGCCGATGTGGTGCGCCATCCCCTGGTGGCCCGGATTGTCCAGGCCTACAACGCGGCAGCCAGCCGCGGGCGCGGCATTGAGGGACGCGGATCCGATGGGCCTTGATGTCACCATCGCCGCTGAGGGCTGGCAAAAGCTGGACGGCGATGCCGTGGCCGCAGCCCATGGGGCCTTTGCGGCAGTTGTGAACAAGTGCACAGATCTTGCCACTGATGATATGATCAGTTTGCAGCTCGACGACGACGAGTCCGTCCAGACCCTCAATCGGCAGTTTCGAGGTAAGGATGCGCCCACTAACGTCCTTGCCTTTCCGGCTCCGACGGACATGGTGATGCCGCCTCTTGACGGCAGTGCGGGACCAGGCCGCATGCTTGGTGATATCGTCCTTGCCCTTGAAACGGTGATGCGCGAAGCGCACGAGCAAGGCAAGCCGGCGCTCGATCATGTGACTCATTTGACCGTGCACGCCCTGTTGCACCTTCTGGGTCACGACCATGAGGATCAGGCTGAAGCCGAAACCATGGAAGCCCTGGAAACCGCCATCCTCGCCGATCTGGGACTCCCCGATCCCTATGCGGACCGTATCGAAGGCGCGCAAACCCGCGTCGAGACACGAGCCGAAGCAGACGCCCCAAGCCGTTGGAGAGTATGATGGTTGATGCCACCGTTTTCAGCAGTGAACAGGACGGCGAGGACGCCAGTCCAGAGCCGAGTGGTTCGACCAAAGCAGGAACCCTCGGCCGACTTCAGCGTCAAATGTCCCGATTCGTCCGCCGACTGCGGTTCGATACGGAAGACCCTAGTGCGGCCGACTGGCTGCGTGATCATGCAGAAGGGGAGCGCCCGCTCGACGAGACCGAGCGCTCCATGTTGCTCAATCTGCTGAAATTCGGTTCCGTGCGGGTCGATGACGTGATGGTCCCCCGGGCCAATATCATCGCCGTGGAAATCTCGATCTCCTTTAACGATCTTGTCGATTTGTTCCGGGACGCCAACCATTCGCGCCTGCCTGTCTATCAGCAGACGCTCGATAATCCCCTCGGCATGATCCACATCAAGGATATCCTGGCCTGCTTCGCTTCCCCGGAGGAGGAAGACGAGGATGGGGCCAGTGCGCTGCGCGCCGATCCCAAGACCAATTGGTGCCGCCTCAAACGGGATGTTCTCTTTGTGCCACCCTCCATGCCTGCCGCCGATCTTCTGGTGATGATGCAGAAGAAGCGGATCCACATGGCGCTGGTGATCGACGAATATGGCGGCACGGAAGGTCTCGTCACCATTGAGGATTTGGTCGAAACCATCGTGGGGGATATCGAGGACGAGCACGATAAGGATATCGTTCACGAATTCGTGGTCCTGGAAAGTGGTGGCTACCAGGTCGATGCGGGGATTGAGATCGAGGAATTCGAGCGCAAGACCAATTTCGATCTCAGTCTGGAAAAGGACGATTTCGAGGAGATCGATACGCTGGGCGGTCTTGTGTTCACCTTGGCGGGCCGGGTGCCCAGCCGGGGCGAGATCATCCGCCATCCTGGCGGCTATGACCTTGAGATTATCGAGGCGGATCCGCGCCGGATCCACAGGCTGCGGGTGGTGCCGCGGCCCGACCGTCCGCAGGAGCGGGACGAAGGCGAGGAAATCTGAGCGCCCGCTGTCGGGGCCAGTCAGTGAAGGCAGGAGGGATGATGACGGGCACGCGGGATCTGGACATGCCGAATGCGCAGGGGCAGGCAAGCGCCGGGGGGCGTGCGCGGCACGCTCCGTGGCGCGGCATGGTGTTGACGGGCTTGATGCGTCTGCGGATCATCCGCCATGCCATTTCCGGTCTCTCGGGCTGGCGCAGGGCCCTTCTCAGCCTTTTTGCCGGCGCCCTTGGCGTTCTTGCCATGGCCCCGTTCTTTTTTATTCCCGCCCTGATCGTCAGCTTCACAGTTCTGGTCTGGCTCCTTGACGGGGCACGGGCGCGGCCCCTCGGCGCGGCCATGAAGAGTGCTGCGTGGACGATTTGGCTCTTTTCCTTCGGGTTTCTCTTTCCGGGGCTCGCCTGGATCGGGGAGGCCTTTCTCGTCGATGCGGAGACCTTCGCCTGGCTGATGCCCTTTGCGATCAGTCTGCTGCCAGCCGGCTTGTCTTTGTTTGTTGCGGTTTTGATGGTTCCCGCCATGACGCTCTGGCGCCCTGGATCGGCAAGTCGCGTCCTCCTGCTTGCAGCCTTGTGGTGTCTGGCAGAATGGTTGCGCGGCCACATGTTCACCGGGTTTCCCTGGAACCTGGTGGGTTTGACCTGGGTCGGCGTGCTGCCAGTGGCCCAGGCGGCGTCCTGGGTTGGGAGTTACGGCCTCTCGGCTCTGACGGTCGCCTTCGCGGCCAGCTTTGCCTGCCTTGGAGATGCTCCTTCGTCCGATCGTGCGGTGCCACGCGCACCCTGGGGCCTGCCGGCGGCGATGGCTCTTTTGGTCTCGGGGCTGATGATTGTCGGGCTCGTCCGAATCGGGACTGCGGACTCCGGCGTCGTTGACGGTGTCCGGCTGCGCCTGGTCCAACCCAATACGCCCCAGCAGGAACGCATGGTGCGGGCAAACCATGATGCGATCTGGGACCGCCTGTTGACCTTGACGGCCAGCGAAGGCGCCTCGGACGTCACCCATATCATCTGGCCGGAAAGCGCGCCTCCGGGCTTTTTGGCCCGCAATCCCCGGCGCCTGGCGGAACTCGATGCGGTCCTTGAGCAGGAACAGGTTGTGCTCACGGGCGCGCTGAGGGCGGAGGATGATGGTGAGGGTGGGCACCGGTTCTATAACGGGTTTTACACGCTCAATGGGCGGGCAGACATCCTGTCAAGTTATGACAAGCGCCACCTTGTGCCGTTCGGCGAATATGTTCCGCAAAGGGAGTTTCTGGCGCGTATTGGCATTGGCAAGATTGCCCAGGAGATCGGCAGCGTAACCATCGGTTCGCAGCCGCGCCGGTTGTCAGTGCCCGGCGCACCAGTCGTCGCGCCGGTGATCTGCTACGAGATCATTTTCCCCGGGGCTGTCATCGATGAAGGGCCCCGCCCGGCCTGGATCGTGAATGTGACGGATGATGCCTGGTTCGGTGACAGCATCGGTCCGCGGCAGCATTTTGCGATCGCGCGTATGCGAGCCATTGAGGAAGGGCTTCCTGTCATCCGCGCAGCCAATGGCGGTATTTCCGCTGCGATCGACCCCTGGGGCCGTGTGCGGGCCAGCCTCCGCCTGCACGAAAGAGGGGTTCTGGACACGGGTCTGCCCATTGCGGCACCACCGACATTCTACGGCCAGTGGGGAGACACCCCAATTCTGGTTGTAATTTTCAGTTTTTTTCTGGTTTTTTCAATTAGAACGTTACGGCATGGTTAGGGTTCAACCATATGCTTGCCGGTATAGCCAGCTATGCATAAACTATGGCGGTTAGGAGTTGTGAACTGGTTGTAACAGGAACGCTCAGCCGTTTCGCGTCGTCCGGCTTTTCTGCGTTCGTGTTGATTCGGTGTATTTCTGAATCGTCGCTCGAATGAGCGTTGTGTAACCAAGTCAAAGCGCCTTTCGTCGCGTCCATAAGCTGTATTTTTGGACCGCGTTTACCTACCATGACGAGTTTCTTATGTGGAACTTCAGCCTGAGTGTTGTTGTTCTGGCTAAATCCACATTAAGATCCGGGTTACGAAAAGGCAGTCAGGATGTGAATGCTGTGTTCTTGAGCGTTGCCGTGGGCAAAGGTGCGCAAGGGGGGCCAGCAAGGGGAAAAGGAACTGGGTGGTGAACAAAAAGGTACCAAATCCAATCGACGTTCATGTCGGCAGCAGGGTTCGCCTGCGGCGCATGCTTGTTGGAATGAGTCAGGAAAAACTGGGGGAAATGCTTGGCCTGACCTTTCAACAAATCCAGAAATACGAGAAAGGCGCGAACCGTATCGGCGCAAGCCGGCTTTACCAGATCGCTCAGATCCTTGGTGTTTCGGTTCAGTTCTTCTTTGACGACATGCCTCAGGAGCACGCCATTGAGCGCAGCGAAGGTCTGTCCGAAGACGATCCGGCGCCCTTCGTGATGGACTTTGTCAGCAGCGCCGAAGGGCTTCAGCTCAACCGGTCCTACACGCGCATTGGTGATGCGCAGGTTCGAAAACGGCTTCTGGAACTTGTCAAATCGCTGAGCGGCGCCGACGGCGTGATTGCCGCCCAGAAGGAAGAAGAGCTGCTCACGACCGGCAGCTGAGCGCAACCTTGCCGAGCCCCCAGGGTGCAATCGACTGGTGTGATCGACTGCCTTGCGCCATTGGGACGTCAGATCCGCAGAGCGGGTGCACGATCGTGCAACAAGGCGTCTGGGGGATCGAAAGCCGGCTTGGCTGACGCGGAATGCGGTTTGAGAGGAGCGATTGAGGGGTCGTTCCTCCTTTATTGACGTAATCCCACCGTCCATCGGTCCCGACCCGGTTGAGGACTAGTCTCAGCAGTGGAGACAGTCCAGGATATGCCGCCCGCCAGGGCCGCATGCCTGCATCCCGGGACGTTGTCACCGGACCCCGGCGCCTTGACCCCATGCTTCATCCTTGTAACAAGAACGAATCAGATCGAGACGCTGCGGCAAGTGACGGGGATCCACACTCCACGAGTGTCGGCCTGGCAGCGGTCCAATGCCGCTTTGCGGAAGGTCGGGTGCCTTGGCGAATGGTGAAGCGTTCGCCGGTTCGATGATCCATGGGGGCGTTGCGTTGGTGCGCTGCTGCCGGCAGGAGGTCGCCGGCGCTCGGATTTTGTCAGCGTTGTTTTCGATCCGTTCCATCGTCCTGGACGACGGCGCCCCTGGCCTGGTCGGCCGTTGGCACGCGCCCAATCACGTTGAAGAGATAGGAGTTTCAAGGTATGAACCGCAAAAATTATCTGTTTACGAGTGAAAGCGTTTCCGAAGGGCATCCCGACAAGGTCTGCGACCGGATTTCCGACGCTGTCGTTGACACCTATCTTGCGGCCATGCCGGAAGCCCGGGTCGCCGTTGAAACCCTGACCACCACGAACCGTATCGTGCTTGCTGGTGAGGTTCGCGGTCCTGACTCCATCACCCACAAGCATTTGGAAGATGTTGCGCGCCATGCCGTCCGCGAGATCGGTTATGAGCAGGATGGATTCCATTGGCAGCATGCTGACGTATCAGTCTATGTTCACAATCAGTCGGCTGATATTGCCGTTGGTGTTGATGCCGCAGGCAACAAGGACGAAGGCGCGGGCGACCAGGGCATCATGTTCGGCTTTGCTTGCGATGAGACGCCCGACCTGATGCCGGCCCCAATTTATTATTCCCACAATATTCTCAAGGCCCTGGCCCGAGCCCGCCATGACGGTTCCCAGCCTGGCCTTGAGCCCGATGCCAAGAGCCAGGTGACCTTGCAATATGAGGACGGCAAGCCTGTCGGCGCCACCTCTGTCGTGGTCTCCACGCAACACCGGGACGGTCTGTCCCAGGACGATGTGCGCGAGATCGTGCGTCCCTTCGTTCTTGATGTGCTGCCCGAGGGCTGGATGTGTCCGGAAGAGGATTTTTATGTCAATCCGACCGGCAAATTCGTCATTGGTGGTCCGGACGGTGACGCAGGCCTCACAGGGCGCAAGATCATCGTGGACACCTATGGCGGTGCCGCGCCCCATGGCGGCGGGGCGTTCTCGGGCAAGGATCCGACGAAGGTGGACCGCTCGGCCGCCTATGCCGCGCGCTATCTTGCTAAGAATGTGGTCGCTGCGGGCCTGTCTTCGCGCTGCACCATCCAGCTTGCTTATGCCATCGGTGTTGCAAAGCCGCTCGCCGTTTATGTGGATCTTCACGGTGCCGGGAAGGTGAGCGAAGAAGTCCTTGAAAGGACACTTCCCGAGCTGATGAATTTGTCGCCCCGCGGCATTCGTGAGCATCTGTCCCTTAACCGTCCCATCTATGCCCGCACGGCTGCCTACGGACATTTCGGGCGCAAGCCGGACGAAGACGGTGGTTTCTCCTGGGAGCGGTGCGACCTTGTTGACGCTCTGAAGTCGGCCGTTGGTGCCTGAGACCGCCCCTCAAGCCGGTGACGGCAGGACAGGCGGTGATCGGTCTCGCCTGTTCGGTCGGCACAAAGGCAAGCGGCTGAGAGCCGGGCAGCAGCAGCTCATGGAGGAGCTGCTGCCCCGCCTGCGCATCCCCGTGCCTTCATGGGGGGATCGGAAAGAACCGGCTGCGTCCTTGATTGATCCGCAGGCGCTGTTTCCCTTCCCGCCGGATGAAGTCTGGCTCGAAATTGGCTATGGCGGCGGTGAGCATCTGGCGGAACAGGCGAGGGCCAATCCGTGCGTGGGCTTTATCGGGTGCGAGTTTTTTCTCAACGGGATCGCCAAGCTGCTGCGCCGGATCGACGAGGATGGCTTGGGCAATATCCGGCTCCACGACCGGGATGCCCGCGATGTGCTTGCGGCCCTGCCCCCTGCCTCGATTGCGCGGGCGTTTCTTCTGTTCCCCGATCCCTGGCCCAAGACCAAGCATGAAGGCCGGCGCTTCATTCAGCGGGACACCCTCGATGCCTTGTCCCGCGTTTTGAGGCCGGGCGCTCAGTTTCGTGTCGCAACGGACATTCCCGCCTATATGCGTTGGACGCTGCTCCATCTTACGGCCCATGCCGATTTTTCCTGGGATGACGAAGGGCCATCCGACTGGCGTGAGCGTCGGGCGGACTGGCCGGGCACCCGCTATGAGGCCAAGGCCCTCCGGGAGGGGCGGACGCCGGTCTATATGACCTTCCGTCGCCGCTCAGCGGGCAATCCAGAAAAGCCCTTGGCGTGAGGACATCACGGGTCTATATATCGATAAGTGGTGTTGTGTTGACACCATCCGCCGGGGTGGCCCGGCGGCCGGATGACCGGAAAGTGGGCCGCGGCCCACTTTTTTTTATGCCTGATGCGCACCGTTTGGTCCGGGCTTGGCCATGGACGACACCGCGCATCGGCAACCGATAGAGACGGCGTGATGGGACAGGCGACCCCGTTCGACCAAAGGCTGACCGAGATGCTGGAGCCGACCGTGGCGGCGATGGGCTATGAGCTCATCCGTGTGCGCCTGTTCGGCCAGAAGCACCGAACGTTGCAGATCATGGCCGAGCGTTCCGACGGCACCATGAATGTGGATGACTGCGCCGATCTCAGTCGCGCCCTGTCGGCCGTGCTCGATGTGGAAGACCCCATTGATGGCGAGTTCACGCTGGAGGTGTCCTCGCCGGGCATTGACCGGCCCTTGACCCGGCTTAAGGATTTTGCGCGCTGGGCAGGCTTTGAGGCACGGCTCGAAACCACCCATGCGGTGGATGGGCGCCGGCGGTTCAAGGGTCGCCTCCAAGGAATTGAAGGCGCTGACGTGCTTGTGGAAGCGCAGGGTGCGGACGGCGCCTGGGGCACGGTTCCGCTCCCCTTTGAGGATCTTGCCGAGGCGCGCCTTGTCATTACGGATGACCTGTTGGCGGCGGCAAAGGCCGCCCAGGAGGCGGCGAACAACGGTCAAGGACGCGAGGCCGGCGGTCCGGTGGGTGACGGCGCGGTGGTTGAGCCTGGGGCCGACTGGGATCTTGAGTCGGCCAATGATGATCATGATGAAACAGACAGTGTGCATGGGGATGATCCGAACGCGGGCCCGCAGAAGGGTCCGTCTGCGTGATGAAGCGCCGGACTCTGGCATATCGTCCCTATAAAGAAAAAGTGGAGAGACAGTCATGGCCGTAAGCGCCAACCGTCTGGAACTGCTTCAGATCGCCGATGCGGTCGCGCGAGAGAAGACGATCGACAAGACCGTGGTGATCGCCGCCATGGAAGAGGCCATCCAAAAGGCGGCCCGATCCCGATACGGTGCGGAAAATGAAATCCGTGCGGAAATCGATGCCAAGACCGGCGATATTCGCCTCCATCGCCTGCTTGAGGTGGTTGAAGAGGTGGAAACGGAAGCCACCCAGATTTCCCTTGAGGAAGCCCTGGTCAAAAATCCGGCGGCGGAACTTGGTGATTTCATCGCTGAAACCCTTCCCCCCGTTGACTTCGGCCGCATCGCCGCGCAGACCGCCAAACAGGTCATTGTGCAGAAAGTTCGCGATGCCGAGCGGGAGCGTCAGTACGAAGAGTATAAGGGCCGCCTCAGCGAAATCGTCCATGGCGTGGTCAAGCGGGTCGAATATGGCAATGTGATCGTGGATCTGGGCCGGGCCGAAGCGATTGTCCGCCGGGATGAGCTATTGCCCCGGGAAAGCTTCCGCAATGGAGATCGGATCCGCGCTTTTGTCTATGATGTGCGCCGGGAGCAGCGGGGGCCGCAGATCTTCCTGTCCCGGTCCCATCCCCAATTCATGGCCAAGCTGTTCGCCCAGGAAGTGCCGGAGATCTATGACGGCATTATCGAGGTGAAATCGGTGGCCCGCGACCCGGGCAGCCGCGCCAAGATCGCCGTCATGTCCAAGGACAATTCCATCGATCCCGTTGGCGCCTGTGTGGGCATGCGGGGTAGCCGGGTTCAGGCCGTGGTCAATGAGCTCCAGGGCGAGAAGATCGACATCATCCAATGGTCCCCGGACGCGGCCACCTTCATCGTCAACGCCCTCGCACCGGCGGAGGTGTCCAAGGTGGTGCTCGACGAAGAGGCCGACCGGATCGAGGTGGTGGTGCCGGACGATCAGCTGTCCCTCGCGATCGGTCGGCGCGGCCAGAATGTGCGTCTGGCCTCCCAGCTGACAAGCTGGGACATCGACATCATGACCGAACAAGAAGAGAGCGAGCGGCGCCAGGAAGAGTTCCGCCAGCGGACGGAAATGTTCATCGCCTCCCTTGATGTGGATGAAATGGTTGCCCAGCTTCTGGCTTCGGAAGGCTTTGCCACTATCGACGAGGTCGCCTTCGTGGAGCTGGAGGAATTGTCCGAGATTGAAGGCTTCGACGAGGAAACCGCACAGGAGCTGCAAACCCGTGCTCGCGAGTTCTTGGAAGCCCGGGATGCGGAGCTGCAAAAGCGCCGTTTGGAGCTGGGCATTGCCGACGACTTGCTGGAAATCGAGGGCATGAACCTGCCCATGGCGGTGGCCTTGGGCGAAAGCGATGTGAAGTCTGCTGAAGACTTGGCGAGCTGTGTTAGCGAAGACCTCACAGGCTGGGTGGAGACCAAGAACGGCGAAAAGAAGCGCATGGAAGGTTATCTGGAGACCTTCAACGTGGCGCCGGGCGATGCGGAAGCCATGATCCTGTTAGCGCGCCTTGCCGTGGGCTGGATCACGCCGGAGGAATACGCCGAAATGACCTCCGAGGAGGAAGCCGAGGGCATCTCCGAGGAGGCCGAGGGTATGGAACTCGCCGCCCAAGTCTTCGGCTCCGGCGGCACGCGGACCGTGCAGACGGGACAGGAGCGCGATGAGCTGTGACGGCGGCGCTGATCAGGCGGCGGAGCAGGGCCTAGAGCCTGATCCGCATGCGGATGTCCCGGAGGCAGATGACGGGCCCCCGCCCCCTTCGCGCGCGCGGGACCGCCGGCACCAGGGCGATGGCGCTCAGCCGGTGGGCCGGATCCGCCGCTGCATCGCCTCAGGATCCTGCGCTCAGGAGGCGGGCTTAATCCGCTTCGTGGCGGACC
>CAYUYV010000102.1:0-15393 GCA_964449455.1 uncultured Alphaproteobacteria bacterium
GCGACGAGGGCGCTTTCCACCTCCGCCGTGCCCATGCGGTGGCCGGACACGTTGATCACGTCATCGACGCGGCCCGTGATCCAGTAATAGCCGTCCGCATCCCGGCGGCAGCCGTCACCGGTAAAATATTTGCCGGCATAGGTGGAGAAATAGGTCTGCACAAAGCGCTCATGGTCCTGATAGACCGTCCGCATCTGGCCCGGCCAGCTTTGCGCAATGACGAGATTGCCTTCCGCTGCGCCCTCCAGGACCGTGCCGTTGGCGTCCACGATTTCCGGCACAACACCGAAAAAGGGCTTGGAGGCTGAGCCGGGCTTCAGGGGCGTGGCGCCGGGCAGCGGCGTGATGAGGATCCCGCCGGTCTCGGTCTGCCACCACGTGTCGACAATCGGGCAGCGGCCGTCACCCACCACCCGGTGATACCAGTTCCAGGCCTCCGGATTGATCGGCTCGCCCACACTGCCGAGGAGGCGCAGGCTCTTGCGGGAGGTGGTCTTTACCAGGTCCTCACCTTCACGCATCAGTGCACGGATGGCCGTCGGCGCGGTGTAGAAAATGCTGACCTGATGCTTGTCCACCACATCCCAGAAGCGTGACGAGGTCGGATAATTGGGGACGCCTTCGAACATCAGCGTCGTGGCGCCATTGGCAAGGGGACCATAGACAATATAGCTGTGGCCGGTGACCCAGCCCACATCCGCCGTGCACCAATAAATCTCACCCGGCCTATAGTCGAAGACCATCTCATGGGTGAAGGAGGCATAGGTGAGATAGCCGCCCGTGGTGTGAACAACACCCTTCGGCTTTCCGGTGGAGCCTGACGTGTACAGAATGAAGAGTGGGTCTTCCGCGTTCATCTCTTCCGGCGGACAGTTAGGCGAGGCAGCCTCGACAGCCTCGTAATAGAGCACGTCCCGACCCGGGGTTATGTCGACCTCGCCGAAGGTGCGTTGGACCATGAGGACCGTGGACACATCGGGGCACTCGGCAAGGGCGAGGTCCGTATTGTGTTTCAAGGGCACTTTGCGCCCGCCCCGCAGGCCCTCATCGGCGGTGATCACGCAGGTGGAGGCGCAATCCTGGATGCGGTTCGCCAGGCTGTCCGGTGAGAAGCCCCCGAAGACGATCGAATGGATGGCGCCAATGCGGGCACAGGCCAGCATGGCATAGGCCGCCTCGGGGATCATGGGCAGATAGATCGTGACCCGGTCGCCTTTCTTGACGCCCCGATCCTTCAGCACATTGGCCAGGCGGCAGACCTGGTCATGGAGCTGGCGATAGGTGATGTGCTGGTCCTGGCTCGGATCATCGCCCTCCCAAATGATGGCGACCTGATCGGCCTTGTCGTCCAGGTGACGATCGACACAATTGGCCGAGACATTCAGCGTGCCGTCCTCATACCATTTGATCGAGACATTATGGGGATCATAGGAGGCATTGCGCACTTTGGTATAGGGCTTGATCCAGTCCAGGCGCTTGCCGATTTCGCCCCAAAAAGCATCCGGATCCGCAATGCTGCGCGCATACATTTCATCATAGTGTGCCGCGTTCACATGGGCTGTTGCGTCCCAGTCCGCCGTGACCGGATGAACCACCTCTCCACCTGCGGCAGGGGGAGCGGGTGCGGGATCTTTGATGCCAAGGGCGTTCTTCACTTTTCCGAGAATGCCGGGATTGTTCTCAGACGCTGACATGTGGCTGCCTCCCTTTAAAGAGAATTGGCTTGTTCGGGCCGTTCAGAATTGACCGGCGGCTCTGGTCGGAGCCGCCGGTCCACCCGTCGGATCAGTGGGCGTGGGCTGATGTATCCGGCGCGCCGCCAGGCACGCGGATATTGTCCACGAGATCCTGGACTTCCGCCGGTGGCTCGGCCGTGATCGAGGATACGCCGTAGGCTACGGCAAAGTTTATCACCATGCCGACCGTGCCGATGCCCTCTGGTGAGATGCCCAGCAGCCAATATTCAGGCGTGTTCGGGAAGGTGCCGAAGACCTTGAACGCGGCAATATAGGTGGCCGTGAAGCCAAGGCCGATCAGCATGCCCGCGATCACCCCTTCCCGGTTCATCCGGCGAGAGAAGATGCCGAGGAAGATGGCCGGGAACAGGGACGAGGCGGCAAGACCGAAGGCGAAGGCCACCACTGACGCCACAAAGTCCGGCGGGAAGATGCCGGCAAGGCCCGCGATGATGATGGCCACGACAGCGGCGAACCGGGCCCAGGCCAGTTCCTCGCCATCGGTCATATTCGGGCGGAACATCTTTTTCATGATGTCGTGGGACACGGCCGAGGAGATCACGAGAAGAAGACCGGCGGCGGTCGAAAGCGCAGCCGCGATCCCGCCTGCGGCCACCAAGGCAATCACCCAGCCTGGCAGTCCGGCAATCTCCGGATTTGCAAGCACGATGATATCCCGGTCGATATAGACCTCGTTTTCATTGTCCGTAGGCACATTTTCAACGAGACGCTGACCGGCCTCTCCGCGGCCGAGACCAGAGTCCGAAGGTGCCGAGAACACCGGCTTGACCGGATTCATGGCATTGCCGGGACCATATTGGACCACGCCGTCCCCATTCTTGTCGGTCCAGGCGAGAAGGCCGGAATTTTCCCAAGTCTTAAACCACTGGGGCACATCTTCCGCATAGGACTTTTCATGGACCGTGTCGATGAAGTTGAGGCGTGCAAAGGCCGCCACGGCGGGCGCCGTGGTGTAAAGGATGGCAATGAAGATCAGCGCCCAGCCGGCTGAAATCCGGGCGTCGGAGGCCTTCGGCACCGTGAAGAAGCGCACAATGACGTGGGGCAGGCCGGCGGTGCCGACCATCAAGGCCATGGTGATGGCGAAGACGTCGATGGTGGATTTCTGACCTTCCGTGTAGGCTGCAAAACCAAGATCCACAAGCGTCTTGTCGAGCTTCTGGAGCACCGACATGCTCTCGCCCAGGACATTGGCGCCGAGACCGAATTGCGGTGACGGCAGGCCCGTGATCAGCAGGGAGATGAAGATGGCTGGCACCGTGTAGGCGAAGATCAGCACGACATACTGGGCCACCTGGGTGTAGGTAATCCCCCGCATACCGCCAAGCACCGCGTAGAAAAACACGATGAACATGCCGATGATCACGCCGATATTGATGTCGACCTGGAGGAAGTTCGAGAAAACGATCCCCACACCACGCATCTGTCCGGCGACATAGGTGAACGAGACAAAGATCAGACAGATCACCGCCACGCCGCGTGCGGCCTGGGAGTAATACCGGGTACCGATGAAATCCGGCACCGTGAACTGGCCGAATTTCCGCAAATAAGGTGCAAGAAGAAGGGCCAGCAAGACATAGCCCCCGGTCCAGCCGAGCAGGTAAACGGCGCCGTCCCGGCCAATAAAGGCAATGATGCCCGCCATGGACAGGAAGGAGGCAGCACTCATCCAGTCAGCAGCGGTGGCCATCCCATTCAGAACCGGGTGCACATGGCCCCCGGCCACATAGAATTCACTCGTTGAGGCGACCCGGGACCACCAGGCAATGCCAATATAGAGCGCAAAGGATGCGCCCACGAAAATGTAAGTGAGAGTCTGAGTATCCATTGGTCCGTCCCCCTCCAAAATCAATCGTCATCAACGCCGTAGCGACGGTCGATACGGTGCATCACAAAGGCGTACACAAAGATCAAGACGATGAAGACGTAGATCGAACCCTGCTGGGCGAACCAGAACCCAAGCTTGAACCCAAAGAAGGGGATGGTGTCGAGCACATCCACGAGAAGAATGGGCAAGAGAAAACCAGCAGTCGCCCAGACTGCGAGCAGAATGGTCAAGAGCCGGACATTTGCGTTCCAGTAGGCGGTATGATGCTCGTCATCCGGACGAGCATTGACGTTGTCAGCCATGCGTTCCCTCCTCGCGCAATGGTTTAGGAGAAGGCGGGGTGACACGGCGGAAACAATGATCGTTGTCCGCTGCGACCGTTCACGATTCCCGTGCCCGTCACGAGCTGACCCCCATAAGCGAAGCCACCGTGATCCGCTCGCCCCTCCTTATTGTCGAATTTCATGCAGAACATTCGATCTGTCTACTGCAATCCAAGCTCGGCCTGGCCGCTTTGAGCTATGTCAAGGAACCCCAAAACCGAGGTCTGCGCTGTTGGAGACATCAGTCGGGGAAACTGGGTCTGCTTGAGCGCAGATCGGCCATAGGGCAGGCTGGACCGTCATTGTGAAAGGAGGTCCTGTCCCATGCGCCTGTCCCTGCTGACTTGGATGGAAGTGAATGCCTATCTCGAACACTCGAAAGGCATTGTCATTCCCATCGGATCGACGGAGCAGCATGGGCCGAATGGCCTATTGGGCACCGATGCGATCTGCCCTGAGGTGATCGCTGTTGAGGCGGCCGCGTCCGCCGGCTTCCTGGTCGCCCCCACCTTCTCCGTCGGTATGGCCCAGCACCACCTTGGGTTTCCCGGGACAATATCACTGCAGCCGACCACGATGATCGCCGCCTTGAAGGATTGGGTCGCGTCCCTGCGCCGGCATGGCTTCACCCATCTTTATTTCTTGAACGGCCATGGCGGGAATGCCGCAACCATCGACGCGGCGTTTTCGGAGATTTACGCCCAAGCGAGTTATCGGGGGGAGCCGGCGCCGCTGCGCCTCGCCCGACGCAACTGGTGGGACTTGTCCGGCATCATGGCCCTGTCCCGTCAGCTGTATCCGCACGGGCTGGGCAGCCATGCCACACCGGCGGAAGTGGCCGTCACCCAATATGCATTTCCCGATGCCCGCAAATCCGTGGCCATGACGCCGAAAATTGCCCCAAATGGCCCTATCCGCGATGCAGCGGATTATCGGCGGCGGTTTCCCGACGGGCGTATTGGGTCCGATCCGGCCCAAGCCGATATGGAGGGGGGGCGCAAGCTGGTGGAGGCGAGCGCGTTAGCTCTGATCACCGACTATCAGAATTTCCTGGAGAGCTGATAAACTCTAAACTGGTGGCAAGGCGTGGACGGTCCATCGACCGGTCTCCTTGGGTTGGGGTGCGTAATGGCGCGTTGGTTTGGCAGGGACAAGAGCCGGTCCAAGGGCACGGACAGGGGGAGTGGTGTGGAGGGTGACGATCGCACCATCCCGCCGGATCCGATTGCGCGCCGCGCCGATGCCAAGGACCATGATCACGAGCGGTGCATGAATTGTCAGACGCCGCTCGAAGGCCCCTTCTGCCATGTGTGCGGCCAGCGGGACGATGACTATCGCCGGCCTTTTGTCGCGCTCTCCAATGAATTCGTGGCAGATGTGTTCCAGTGGGACAGCCGCATCCTGCGCTCGGTGCCGATGTTGCTCCTGGCGCCCGGCACCATGACCCGCGCCTTCATGCAGGGCCGGCGCGGGGTGTTTGTCACGCCGCTGCGGCTCTATTTTGTTGTCAGTCTGCTGTTCTTTCTCTCGCTCGCCTTTTCCGACGTGGCGATCCTCAAACTTGAGGTTGAGGGCCTGACCAATGCTCTGGAGAGCGCTGTCGAGAACGGCCAAATCCAGAGGGGCGATGAAGAGGCTGATGCCATCGAGACGCCTGCAAGCCCTCCTGTGCCCCCTATACCTCAACGTCCGGAGCGGCCCGGTGCGGCTGATGGTGCCGTTACCCCCCTGCCCAGCCCGTCAGACACAACGCAAAACGAGACGTCAGAGGAGACCAGGACCGACGATGACGTCGAAACGATGATCGAAACGGGCACTGCTTGGCTGTTGGAGCAGCTTGGGGACGAAGCGGGGTCCTTGTCGGCCGACGTCGAGGGGCAGGTTCGAGAAGCCTGGGCCGAGGCGCGAGAGCGCATACGAGAGGCTCAGGAGGAGGCACAGCAGGCGGTGGCGCAGAGCCGGGACCGCCTGCGTGAGGAAGCCGCAGTCATGACGGGCGGTGTCACGGTGATGGATGGCGTCCTGCTCGGCCCGGATCCAAGGCCGGATGTCGCCGGCAAACCTTTGCCGCCAGCGGCCGGCATTTCGGACGAGGGTGTCCGCCTTGACCGGATCAGTGTGCGCATGTTCGCGCCGATCAATCCCGATGAGGTGCCCTCAGAGCAGCTTTCGGAGGATCTGATCGCCCGCGTGCTGCAGGATGCGAGTGAAGAGGACGCCAAGGCCGGGGCGCGGGCTCTGCGGATCGTTAATGTGGTGATCAGTGATCCGCGGATTTTCAACGATATCATGAATGAATGGCTGCCGCGCCTGATGGTCTTCCTGGTGCCGTTTTTCGCGTGGGTCATGAGCATCATTTACGGGCGGCGGCGGGGCCTGCGCAGGCGGGTCTACTTTATCGACCACCTGGTCTTTTCCTTGCACTTCCACGCCTTCATGTTCGCGCTGATGACGATCCTGGTGCTCAAGGCGCGGTATGTGGGGGATATCATTGACGGGACCATGACGGGCCTCTTTTTCTTGGGCGCGATCACGCTGTATCTGTTCGTGGCCCTCAAGCGGATTTACGAGCAGGGCTATTTCAAGACCACCGTGAAATTCATCCTGGTCGTGACATTCCTCAACATCACCTATCTGCTCAGTCTGATCAGCATCACGGGCTATGCCCTGTGGAACCTGAAAACGCCGATCTGATGTCTGGTCGGTGTTCCAGTTGATCCGCGCCCGTCGTCATTGCGCTCGCGATGACGGTTTTAGGGGTCTCAATCCGTGCCCATGGGTCCCTTCCGGCCCCTGCAAGACTTGTGTGCCCCCGCACGGCTTGGGGAGCCTCCCCCCGACCCTTTCCAGCGCCGCCTGCGCAGCCCTTCAGGGTGCCGGGTCAAGGCCGCCCATGGCACAGATGGTCTGCCATTCGCCATCGGTGATCGGTGTGACGGAGAGGCGGGATTGGCGCACAAGGGCCATGTCCTGCAGAGATGGGTCCGCTTTGATCTGGGCCAGCGTGACCGGCTCGGGGACGGGGCTCACGGCTTTCACGGTGACAAGGCCGAAGCGCCCGCTCTCATCGGTCGGATCCGGTGCATAAGGCTTGATCACCTCCACGATCCCGACAATCCGTTTTTCATTGACCGAGTGGTAGAAGAACCCGAGATCCCCCACCACCATGGCCTTCATATTGTTGGATGCCTGATGGTTTCGGACGCCGTTCCAGCCTTCGCCCTTGGCGCCCTTTGCCACCTGGTCATCCCAGGACCATTCGCCGGGTTCGGATTTGAACAGCCAATAGGCCACGGGTCCTCTCCTCTCACATCTGCGTTCGGAACATCTCGGGCGGTCAGGACGCGTCCGGCGCACCAACGACCCAGCGCCAGGCGTGAATCTCAACATCCTCAAACAGGCCCGCACGGGCATAGGGGTCCAGGGCTGCCCAGGCCTCGGCAGCGGCTTTCGACTCCGCCTCAATGACCAGCATGCTGCCAATCGATGTTTGTTCATCATCGGACAGGAAGGGGCCGGCGAATTTCACGGCGTCGCCATTGGCGGCGACATAGTCCAGATGGGCCGCACGATTGGCCTGGCGCAGAGCTTCAGAGCCCGGCCGGTCGAAACACAACAGAACATAAAGCATGGCAGATCCTTCTTGCGATAAGGCGCGTTAATCCGTGACAGGACGGCGCCGGTTTTCATCGTCCGCTTCAGCTCTCAGGGGACGGTTCAAAAGAGTCTCAATGGCGTCATCAACATCCAGGGTGCCGGCGACAATGGCAGCAACGGCCCGGGTGATGGGCATGTCGATCCCGAGCCGTTCACTCAGCGCCAGGACCGCATCGGCAGTATACACGCCTTCGACAATGCCATGGCCCTGGGCCGCCTCCAGGCTGGCGCCTTGTCCCAGTGCAAGACCGAAGGCCATATTGCGGGACTGGGATGCGGTGCAGGTGAGCACCAGATCGCCAAGGCCCGACAGGCCCGACAGGGTCTCCGCCCGTGCCCCCAAGGCGACGCCCAACCGGGTCATTTCGGCAAAGCCGCGGGAGATGAGCGCGGCGCGCGCGCTGAGGCCAAGGCCGCGTCCTTCCACGATCCCGCAGGCGATGGCCAGCACATTCTTCACCGCACCGCCAATCTGGGCCCCTATGGGATCGCTGGAGGAGTAGGGCCGGAAGGACCGGATCCCGATCCGCGTCGCAAGCCGATGCGCAAGAGCGGCATTCTCGGCCGCCAAGGTCACGGCTGTGGGCAGGTCGCGGGCCACATCACCCGCAAAGCTCGGGCCCGAAAGCACCGCGATCTGGGCGGAAGGCATGACCTCGCCGGCCACCGCGCTGAGCAGTGTGCCGCTGCCTCGCTCAATTCCCTTGGCGCAGAGTATCAGGGTGCTCGTGTGCTGATGGTCAGCAAGCTGAGATAGAAGGGGGCGCAGGCTCTGGGCAGGACCTGCGTAGAGGATGGTGCCGGCGCGAGCCAGCGCTGCCAGATCCCCCGTGGCCCGGATTGACGCATCAAGAGTGACGCCGGGCAGGCGCGCGTCATTGCGGCGCTCCCGATTGATTGCTTCGGCCAGGTCCGGTCGGCGGGCCCACAGCAAGGGCGAATGGCCGGCCCGGGCCAGGACGCAGGCGAGGGCTGTGCCCCAGGCGCCCGCACCCAAGACGCCGAAGCCGGCCTCCTGGGCTTCAGGATGGTCCGAATCCGTCACGCCCGCGCTCCCTTGGCGCCGGCCCGGGGCTCCATGGCGCGGGCACTGGGATCGAGGGGCCAGCGGGGCCGTGCGGCAACGTCAAGTCCATCCGTTTCGCCCCTGGCAAAACGCTCGATGCCGGCCCAGGCGATCATGGCGCCATTGTCCGTACACAGGCGCGGCGGCGGTGCGACCAGCCGATAGCCCCTGTCCGCGACGGCGGCCTCAAGGGCGGCGCGGATGGCGCTGTTCGCAGCGACACCTCCTGCGACCACAAGGGCGCGGTCCTCAAGCCGTCCATGGGTTGCCTCGAACAGGTCCATGGCATTCAAGGTGCGGGCACTGAGGGTTTCTGCCACCGCAGCCTGGAAGCTCGCACACAGATCAGCGATGTCCTGATCGCTCGGGGGCACAAGATCTTCCAAGGCATGGCGCACCGCCGTCTTGAGGCCGGAGAAGGAAAAATCAGCCCCCGGACGGGTCACCATGGGACGGGGAAAAGCAAAGCGGTCGGCGCGGCCCTGCGCGGCGGCCTTTTCTACAGCCGGACCGCCGGGATAGCCGAGCCCCAGCAGTTTCGCGATCTTGTCGAAGGCTTCTCCCACTGCATCATCGATCGTGGTGCCGTGGCGGCGATAATCGCCGGGGCCGCGCACACTCAAAAGCTGGCAATGTCCACCGGAAATCAGCAGCAAAAGATAGGGAAAGGCCACCGGCTCCACGAGGCGCGGCGACAAGGCATGGCCTTCAAGATGATTGACCGCGATGAGCGGCAGATCCCGGGCAAGGGCAAGGCCCTTGGCTGTGGTCAGACCCACCAGAACACCGCCGATAAGGCCCGGCCCTGCGGTCGCCGCGATGGCGTCAAGGGCATCCCAATCCAGCTTCGCATCGGCCATGGCGCGGGCGACGATCGTGTCGACCGCCTCCACATGGGCGCGCGCGGCAATCTCCGGCACGACACCGCCATAGGGCGCATGGGCGTCGAGCTGGCTCAAAACCACATTGGAAAGAATATCCGGAACGGCACCGGGCGCACCGCGCACGACGGCCGCCGCCGTTTCGTCACAGCTTGTTTCGATGCCAAGAATGGTGAAAGGGGAGGGGCTGGACAAAAGACTCGTCATTCCAAAAGCGGGCCCAAAACCAGGCGCCATCCGTGGCCGCGCGGCATCCTGCATGATATCGATCGCCTAGCACATTTTTTTGGCACGCACCGCAAGTCTCCCATGGCCGATGCACCGACACCCGCTTTTCCAGATCCGCGCCGGCGGGTGGTCATCACGCGCCCCCTGGAGGATGCGGCTTCGCTCGCGCAGGATCTGGAAAGCGCCGGTTTTGAGCCCGTTATCGCCCCCCTGATGACCATCAATCTGACCCCGGGCCCTGCGCCCGACCTGGATGGTGCGCAGGCGGTGGCGTTCACCAGTGCCAATGGCGTGCGTGCCTATGGAGCGCGGCGTGGCCGGACGGACGTTCCTGCCTTCGCCGTCGGGCCGGCATCCGCGACCATGTGCCGTGAGATCGGGTTCGCGCAGGTGCATGAGGCTGGCGGCGACGTGGAAAAGCTCGCCGATCTGATCCTGCACCATTGGGACCCCGATCATGGGGCCGTTTATCACGCTGCTGGCGCCACGCTTGCCGGCGATCTCGTGGCCTTGCTGGAACAGGCGGGCCAGCCGGCGCGCCGGGAGACACTTTACGAGGCGCGGGCGGCCGATCGTTTGCCAGAAACCCTGGTCGAGGTGCTGCAGACGCCTGCGGACCCCCCGTCGGTGGTCACCTTTCTGTCTCCGCGCACGGCAAGGCTCGCCCTTCACCTTATGGACGAGGCTGGCCTCATTGGCACCGCCAGCGGAGTGGTTGCCCTCTGCCTTAGCCGAGCGGTTGGCGAAGCGGTAGAAAAAGCCCGCTGGCGTTCGGTTTTGGTTGCGCCGGAGCCTAATACGGCGTCTATTCTCGACTGCCTGGAAAGCCAGACCCGGATATCGTGATCCCGGCTGGCCTTCATGCGGCACAAACAAAGCTGATTTTGGGGAAAAGCGGTCTATTCCCGCCCAAAAGCCGGTGCCCAAGCCGTAAAATGGGGATATGCGAGGTGTCTTTGGCTGGCCTGCAACGGGGCCAGGATGCCCAAGTCCCGACGGGTAAGGCTGGCGACGGCGGGAGTACCTCCGAAGAGCCTTGTGACGCCCACCTTATCCCGTGCAAGCCGCGGATTTAGGGGCGCTTGGACAGCCGGAGGCTGATAAAAGACTTTTCACCACAGCTTCAAGCCGGCTGAGTGTCGTGTTCCGGCGATGCTCATGAGTTGTCGAGTTCCGACGCGCCGTATTCCCAAGGCGACCGGGGTAATCCGATCCCAGCCCTTCCGCGGTGCACCAGCTATGCGAAAGACGTCCACATGACCGCTTCCAAGATCTCAACCGAAACAGAAACCGATAAGACGGCGCCCGTTTCCCCCCTGACCAACGGCGCAGCCACCGTGGAACCGGAAGACCGGGATCAGGACGATCTGCAGGCCACCAAGGATGAGACGCCCGATGTGAAGGCGCTTTCCAAGGATCCTGCCGAGGGCGATGGCGCGAAATCCGACAGTGGCGCCCCTCTGGCCCGCAAACCCGCCAGTGATGATGACCAGACGGGCGATCTCGTGACCCAGACCCGAGCCGATGCTTCCGCTGGGACAAAGGACGATGATGGCGGTCAGGATCAGGCATCCCGGTCCGGCTCCAACCCGCTCATGGTCGTGCTCGCCGCCCTGCTTGGCGCGCTTGTGGCTGTTTTGCTCACGGAAGGCCTGCGCTCCAACACGGTTCCCGCCGCGGTTGAAGCGCAATTGCGCGACCTGCGGACGGAAATCGAAGCCATTCGCGTCGCCTCCGGTGATCCTGAGGCTGTCACCACCATCCGCAATAGCCTTGGCGAAATGCGCAACCGGATCGCCGATGTGGAGGCGGTCAGCCGGGAGGCCCAGCGTCAGGCCAGTGCCCGCGCCACCAGCGCAACCGGCGGTCCGGGTCTTGCGAGCCTCCAAGGCAGCGTCGGCAATCTTAGCGAAGGCCAGGCACGCCTCCAGAACCGCGTTGCAGCCCTTGAGGGCGCCACGCCCGCCAATCTTGTGGAGGAATTGGCCACCAAAGCCGACGAGGCCGCGGTCCAGGCCCTCACGAACCGGGTTGGCCAGCTTGAGCGCAATGACGTGGCCCAGGATGCCCGCCGCGCCGCCCTCGCCCTCGCCGTCGCCAATCTGACCCGGTCGTCCCAAACGTCTCAGCCCTTTGCGACCGAGCTTCAGGCCCTGTCTCTCCTGACCGAGGCTGATCCGGCCGTTGGCGGCATGGAGCAATATGCGGCCCAAGGTCTGCCGAGCCTTGAAGACCTGCGCCGGGATTTCGCAGGTCTCGCGCCACGCGTGGTCCGCGCCTGGCGGATCTCCGAAAAGCAGGGTGTATTGGGCCGAATCTGGGCCAATATCCTGGGCAGCGTAAGCATTCGCCCCGTCGGCGAGGCCACAGGCAATCTGCCGCCCGCCCTTGTCGCCCGTGCTGAGATGCGCCTTTCGGAAGGCAATCTGGCCGGTGCCGTTCAGGAATTGGAAACCCTTGAGGGAGAAAGTGCCAATGTGGCCAGCACTTGGCTTTCAGCCGCCCGCTCCCGCCTGGAGCTTGACCGCCTGGTCACCGACCTCAATGGCCGGGTCATCGCTTCCATCGCGTCGGACGAGGTTCCGCCGGCGGCCGGGGAGTGATCCGCATCCCAATCCTTCCCCGATGATGAAAACCCGATGATCCGCATCCTGCTTGTCTTCCTGGTCATCTTTGCCCTGGCGCTTGGCGGGGTTTGGCTTGCGGATCATCCGGGAACGGTCGTCATCACCTGGCTGGGATATGAAATCGTGGCGCCGATGGCTTTTGCCCTCGGCGTCCTGACGGGTCTGATCGTCCTGGTCCTCACAGCCAATTTTTTCATCACCCTGCTCCTCAAAGGCGGTCTGCGCCTTGCGCGATTTTTTGCCCGCCGCCGGGCACAGCGGTCCAGGCGTGCCATTGCGGC
The DNA here is from genome assembly GCA_964449455.1 of uncultured Alphaproteobacteria bacterium. GTDB lineage: Bacteria > Pseudomonadota > Alphaproteobacteria > JAJFIK01 > JAJFIK01 > CAYUYV01. The sequence goes on from CAYUYV010000102.1 coordinate 12,649, forward strand.
TGGCGTGCTTGCCTTGAGCGTGGAGGACGGACGCGCCGCGCGGCGGGCCTATAATCAGATCGGGTCCGGCCATGATCGGGATGTGCTCGCCCGTCTCATTGCCGCAAAATCCGCTGATCTTCTGGGTCAGCATGAAGACGCGCGCGAGGCTTATTTGGCATTGCTGGGCGACCCTCGGGGCGAATTGGCCGGGCTTTTGGGCCTGTGCGACCTTGCAAAGATCGAGGGGGACGGAACGTCCGCCCGGGACTATGCGCGGCGCGCCTTCGTTGTGGACAGCGGCAATCGACAGGCCTTCCGGTCCCATTTCACCTTTTTGCTCGATGACCATGCCTGGGATGGCGCGCGCCATGCGGTGGATGCGGCCTATAAGCATGGCGCGCTCGCCGAAGACCGGGCCCGGACCATGACGGCCGTGTTGTTCGCCGCTGAAGCCGGCCGAAAACTCAGTGCCAATCGCCCCGGCGGGGCCCTCGGCCCGGCCCATAAGGCGCTCGGTCTGGATAAGACCTGCCTGCCGGCGGCTATTGTTGCGGCCGAAGCCCTGGTGCGGCTCGGCAAGCGGGCCAAGGCCGCGGGTGTGATTGAGGATATGTGGGTCCATCATCCCCACCCCCGTCTCGGTGAGATGTTCCTCTCCCTGGTTGGTGGTGAGACACCGGCCGAGCGGCTGCAGCGCGTCCAGGGTCTCGTCTCGTTGAATCGGGAGCATGGCGACAGCGGCCTTTTGCTGGTGCGTGCCGCGCTCGATGCACAAAGATTTCTGGAGGCCCGTGAGGAGCTGGAGCGCCTTTCAGCGGTCAATCTCACAAGCCGAGTGGCGCGTCTGTTCGTTGAGCTGGAGCGGGTCGACGGAGCGGATCCAACGGCGGTGGAGCGCTGGCTGATCATCTCCGCCGAAGCACCGCGGGAGCGGGGCTGGGTCTGCCAGGCCTGCGGCCATGGCCAGCCGGACTGGTCCGCGACCTGCCCGGCCTGCGGTCGTTTCGACACCCTTGAATGGCATGTCGCCCAGGCCGTTCCGGGGCTCCTGCCCATGGGGGGCGACGAGACGGTGCCCTTGGGCTCCATAACGTCGTCCCGACAGGCTGAGCCTGCGATCGAGGGTTCGCCAGCCCTAGCCGTCGCGGCCGTCAGCACCGGGCTCGCGGGTCGTCAAGACGTCGATGCTGCGGGCGCCCAGGGCCAAGCGCTTGCTTCCAGCGGGGGCCAAGCGCTTGCTTCCGCCGGAGGCGAACGCCCGGTTGACGCCTTGTTGCGCCGGATCAATCCCGATGCCGTCATTGATGACACTGAACCGTCACCTGAGCAGGATGCACAAGCGGGCGACTCATGGACCGAGATGGGCGAGGCCGATCAGACCGTTGCGGATGATGGGCCGCCGGCGGATATGGTTCCTCCCGCGCCCCGGCGTGCGGCTGGGATGAGAAGCCGACTTTAGGGTCTGACCGGGAGCCCCCGGCCACGTCGCGGCACCCCCGGAAAGGTGCTGCGGCCTTGTATTTTCCGGGCGCTGGTCCTATAACGCCGCTTGGACAGTGAACCGGCAAGCCGCCTTAGCTCAGCTGGTAGAGCATCGCATTCGTAATGCGAGGGTCGCGTGTTCAAGTCACGCAGGCGGCACCATTCATCGGCACTCACTGCATCCCAATGTTCGTTTAAGGACAATCGTCGTCGCAAGACATCGTCTTAACGAGACACTGGAACGGCCCGTCGATGACGCTTCATGAGATCCTTGATGTCGCGGTCACCGGGCTCACGCCCCTCGCCATTCTGTTGGCGAGCGCCTGGTTCAGTTTCCGCGCCCGTCGCGAGGCTGATCACAATCGCAAATTCTCCGAACTCGTTACAAAGCGGGTGGCGTTGTGGGACAAGCTCGCCTTCCCGCTTAATGATCTTTATGCCTATTTTCTCTTTGTCGGAAACTGGAAAGAGCTGACAGAACGTGATGTCATCGCGGCCAAGCGTGAGACGGACAAGATTGTCCACGCCTATCGCCCGTTCTTTTCTCAAAAATTCTACGACGCCTATTGTGCGTTCATGGCGGAAGCCTTCAGCATGTTTGGCAAACGCAATGCGGATGCGAAATTGCGCACACGAAGCATCCGCCCCCAGGACGAGGCTGTTGAGCCCAACCGCTTCACTGATGAAGATAACTCCGGCCGCATCCACGCTGCCTATTTTGCCTTGCTAACGGTGGCGGCGGAGGAATTTGACATTCAGCTGACCACGCCGATCGCGCCCGAAACGCCGCAGCCGGACCAGTTGGCCAGCAGGGACGGGGCCTGACTGATGGATGTCGTCATTCACCACAATCCCGATTGCGGTACCTCGCGGAACGTGTTGGCCCTGATCGAAGCGGCAGGCTATCAGCCGACCGTGATTGATTATCTGAAGACCGGATGGACGCGGCCCCAGCTCCTGGGCCTTTTTGCTGCTGCGGGCCTCACGCCTCGAAGTGCCTTGCGGGAGACGAAATCGCCTGCGGCGGACCTTGGTCTTCTGGCAGAAGGCGTGGCGCATGACACGCTGCTCGCAGCCATGCTGGAGCACCCCATTCTCGTGAATCGGCCCATTGTCTGTACGGTGAAGGGTGTGCGGCTGTGCCGGCCGAGCGAGGTCGTGCTTGATCTTCTTGACCAATTCCCGCCAGGCCCTTTCGCGAAAGAAGATGGGGAGCTGATCATTGACGCTGAAGGCAATCGCGTTGTCTGACAGCGCCTTGGACCAGGACCAGGACCAGGA